>JBBQFO010000019.1:0-35734 GCA_038322035.1 Candidatus Obscuribacterales bacterium | reverse complement strand
TTGCCAATTGAACCATATGCGATCAAGAATATGCGCTTAGCAAAATTGATCCAGCAAAAGAACATCGCCATATCGGCACACTGGTTAGCAATGTAATTAAATTAACAATCCTTAAATCCGAGAACCAATCAGATTCCCCATGAAGAAAGCATCATTGGCAGTTTTTACTTCTGGCCGCATCGCTCGCCTCTTGCGCAGTGCAATTTCCATTTGGTCCTGTTTTCCAATTCAACCGGGGTACATCGCCGCATCAGCTGATACTGCTGGCGGTGCCCGGCCCAGATGCAGCTCAGGCAGTCGATCTCGAATACCGCAGTCGCTTCTTCGGTCAGGAAGGTTTCAGTTGACGGGATGGTTCTGAGTATTGTCTACTGCGCGCAGCAGCTCGGACAATCCAACATCCATGAGCGAAATGACGGCTCTAACTTCATAAAGCATTCTGATTCGGGTAGATAGAAGTGTGATGTTCTCTGAATAGAAATGGTGCGCTAGTCCGTTGGCAGCCAGCTTCTGTTGAGTGGATGGTTTTGTGACATCACAAGTCACAAATTTTGTCAGTTTCCAGTAATCCATCAATTCCTGTTTTCTCGTCAACCCATTCGGAGAGCTTGGTGCAACCGTATCGAAGAATCGCACTAGTGTTGGTGAAAGTCGGACATTTGCCGGGCCGTCCATCCCGAATACTGAACTGAGACAATTTGGCTCAGCCTTGTTCATGCGTAATCCGCCATGTTTCTCGAGAACAGTTGCAGCCGTCAATCCACCCACCAAGTACCCGGAAACTATATTGAGTCGATTCCCGTACAAATTCGATTTAGGATCCGAGGAGAGACCCAACGGCCCGTCGCTGATCAAACCAAGTACATTTATTTGAAAGAAGTTGGCATTGTTTGTCACATTGATGGCAAGATCACGCAGCCGTTCTATTCTTTCTCGTTCTGTGGTTTCCGTTGCAATTTGCAAATCGAGCGCGGAGACGGACTTGTTTTGATCCAACTTAGCCTCCATCACTTTTCGGGTCAGAAACAGTTTTTGCTTAAATGTGTCCTCATCCGTGCACGTCGTTGCGCCACCATTAATGAAGGCAACATGCGGTTCAATTCCTAATAACTTAACTGCTCCCCAGGCGGCCTGGTTCAAGTTTTGAGTCGACGACTGGCCTGAAGCGGCGGCTACAACATGTGTACTCGGCTCTGTAGCATTTAGCAATTCGGAAAGCTCGCCGTCGAACTCTCCGATACTAGCCCTTAATGAATGTAGCAGTTCGATACGGTTGCGAACAATTTTTATAGTGTCACGCTTGTAGCTTGGCATTGCGGCAAGCTTAGCCTGGTTTTCTTTGCTGTCAAGATTGAGCGTAGATACACGTCGCGTTTTCCATCCATCTAAGATAATTTCCCTTCTGGATTTTTTTGTAAGTCCCGGTTCTGGCGCTGCAAGGAAATCGCTTATTAGTTTTGAAAAGCGATAGGCATTGTTTGAATCCGGATTAAAAAACTGGGCAAGCGAATTGGGCGGAGTGTCTATCTTCCGAGAGCCGCCTTGCATCTGAACTAGCGCAAGGGTAGATAGCGCAGTTCCTATGCCGCTTTGAACTAGGAAGATTTCATTACCAGCCTTAGGATATCCGTTGAGAAACAGCAAACCGGCAATTGCGCTAAACACTCCACTTTGAATGAAGTTAGCCTCGTAGTTTCTTTGTAATCCCTTGCCGCGTCGTGCAAGCAAGCTTGAGAGAACAACGTCGTAAGCATAGTTAAGCTCTTGGTCAATTTTGTCAGCGGCAATTTGAACCTCAAGCATTCCAGAGAGCACGTTCTGCAATAGAGAAATTTCGAGCCTTGTTCTCTGCTCACTGTCAGCGCTGCCCCTATTCAGATGGATTAGTTGTTCAACGTTGGCTTGCATGTGGAGCAGGCTGGCGGCTTCAATGGCTCCTGGAGTCAGTCCTAACGAGGCAAGATTCGTTGTTTCACCACTTAATTCAAGTTCAACGGGAGACCTCACCATTTTTAAGAGAGCAAGGAGTTGTTGATCGAATTCCTGTATGAATGTGTGCAGCGACCACAACAGGACGATTCGCG
Organism: Candidatus Obscuribacterales bacterium; assembly: GCA_038322035.1. Classification (GTDB taxonomy): domain Bacteria; phylum Cyanobacteriota; class Vampirovibrionia; order Obscuribacterales; family Obscuribacteraceae; genus PALSA-1081. The sequence goes on along the minus strand of JBBQFO010000019.1, from coordinate 33,650 downwards.
TATTGAGTAAACCGAAGCTTTTAGCTTTGTCATCCTTCAAGCTGCATAGAGAGCTAGTCTTCGATAGATCTACGCCGTATCGTTTTTTCCATAGAGCAGCCACCGCTTCTCTGCGAGTAGTCTGCGTCTCCTTATATGGTGCCTCGAAGAAGCGCTCGACGACAGGAGGCAGTCCGCTCAGATCGACAGGCCCGCCGTCCAAAACATGCGCCAGCATTCGAGGTGGCTCTGTATTTCGAACTTTGTTGTACTTGTTATAGAGGATACGGAGCACTGGAAGAGTCGTACCAACGCCAGCTCCTACGCATGTCAGTATGGCCGACTGTTTAAACTTCAGATTGATGCGCGAATACGGCTCGATAGTGTAGAGCGCGGAAAACTGTGCAAAATTGGCCAGGTTGAAGAGTTGGTTGACATTGTTAGCTTTGTTCTGCTCTCGCTGCAGGAGGGCATATGTGTAAGCCAATTCGATGTCGATTTTGTTGCATGCTCTTCGTACATCGAGTGCTCCGAGAAGAACCTTGCGCAGTGCCAAGGTTCGTAACGAGAGAATCTCATTATTGGTGCTTGCGGAGCGATCGGTTTCTCTCTCTAGATCTAAAAGTCGCTCAACTTCCGGCCTGATCTCAAGAATAGAAGCGGCCTGATAGGCCATTTCTCGTTCAACATTGACTGCTACCGGAGCGCTGGCCGCAAAGGCTTGCTGTTGAACGATTATCAGGCACGATAGCGAAAGGCAAATTAGCCCGTTGCCAAGACGAGTAAGGGATACGTTCCCACCGCGATTACTCGCGCTTTTTCTGACTGTCATATGATGCACAAACAATTTACGTCATGAGACCCAAACAGTTAACCATCTTGACAGGATTCTTGTACCTTGGTTAAGGGTGCGGTTGCTGCAACGGTTTCGAAAACGGGCGAGGAAGGGGGAGTTAACTATATGTTATTGTCGCCAAATCTTCCAGCCAGATGTTTCAGAGTATGACACCAAATGCGGTGCCTGCACACCATCGTTCATTTTTTTGCCAGTTTTTGAACAGTTGGTCGTGTCATGACTAGTGGCAAAAAGAGAACAGCGTTATTGGCTGAATAATACAGTCGACAAAATAAATACGCTGCTCACTGATAGCGTAGCCTCGCGCTAGTCAAGATGATTCAATTGCAGAGGAGTTCAATAAATTATTTTTGTAAAGGCTGGGCGAAGAATTGACGTTTACCGTATTCCACCAGTTCATCACTCGCTTCTTGCGTAGTGCAATTTGCATTTCGTCCTGCTTTCTAATTCAACCTTGGTACATTGCCGCATCAGCGGATACTACTGAGGGTGCCCTGACCCCAGATGCAGCTAAGACAGCAGATATGCTTGGCATTCGCCAAGAAGCAGAACAAGTCATCTCCCTGCGCAGAAGCGTAGCCAGTTCAGGCACTGAGCGGCATCAACTCAATAATTACAGGGCCTTGGTACTGCGCAAAATCTTCGAAGCCGATCTGCAAACGCAATCGGCTGAGAGCCGGTTAGAATTCGAGATCGCGTATACCTATGATGCCATCGCGCGAGAGCAGCGCAGAGAAAACAATGTGAAACAATTTCTCAATGCTGTGAACTTCACACAGTTTGGCGTCTTTAGTTTAGTCACGAGTAGTGAAGGTCTGCATAACCAGTTTGTTTTTCAATCCACTCAATCTCTTGTTAGTGGAGGAGTGGGAACTCTTTTGGGCGCAACGAGTATCGTTTACGGTAAGGTCGCTAAAGCTTCTCACCTGACCCCGCCAGAGTTTCTGTCGCCTTACGTCAACGGTAAGCCCGTCGACGGCTCCGATTTGCCACCACTAGTAGTGCGCTATCTGGATTCACGAGACCCAGGCGAAAGCCACACTCGCAGAGAGATTCTTAACGCAGCCTGGAAGCAGCGTTATAAAGCGGACCTGGCAGATAAGAAGACTCTGCTCGGCATCGATGACGGCAAAGCCAGGAGCCCAGGCTATCTTTATAACCGCCTGTCCTTACTTTGGTCTCTGTACACTGCCATCGCGGGATTCAACTCTGATCTTCTTTCCTTGCTGAACCAGGGGAGGGGTACTGCAACTGTCGACTACCCACCTTCGAACACGAAAGTGGGTTCCTCGTCCGCCACTGCAGGCGGTGCCGATGATGCAGCACGCCTGCTTCACCTGGAGCCGGTATTAGCTGAGCTGAACTCGCTCAAATCTGGCCAGGATCATGAGAGAGAGCGGGAGCTGCACATCACAATGCTGGAGACGTTGGTTTCGGGCGGTCTCGACATGGCTGTTGCCGGTGACAGGTGTCAGAAAGAGTTCAACTACCAGAGTGACGTGGTTCTGGCACAGCTGAATAGCAAACAGTCTAATTTCATGCAAAAGATATACGAAGCAAATTTCATCCAAGGTGGTGGCTTCGGCTCTACCGCCGGCGGTCTGTTTTTGACACATCATATCAAGCCTGCGGCCGTGACTTTGCGCGTTTCTGGCGGCATAGGCCTTATTCTCACTGGTCTCTCTTTCTACGGAATGCGCGGATTCTCAAGCAAAAACGAGAGCGGACCAAACTCACTGGCAGATTTTTTCAATCTCAGACCCGAAAAAGGCTTTTCTCCCCTGGTCATGAACTATCTGAATTCACCCTCGCCTAAAAGAACCGACGGCAAAAGTAGACGCCAGTGTTTGATCGAATCATGGACCAATAATGCTGTCGCCACTGTCAATCTAAAAGATCCGCGATCGCTTGAACGGTTGGGAAGTATGCCGTCTTGCAAACGGGACACAATCAAGTTGGTGCTCAATCGTATTTCCCTTTTAAGTTCTCTGCGCCAGCAGTTTAACGAGTTCGATGTGGAGCTGTTGGAATTACTGCGTAAAGCTTGGCCGGTAACCATCGCGGCAGTTTCTCCTGACGTCAACTCAAAACTCAGTCCTTCTGCCAATGCTGCAGCATTACTGCTCGGCGTACAGGGTTTGTTGGCCAATAATGAGCAATCAGATGAGAACGCCAAATTGCTAATCACAAGACAGGTGCTTGAAGGTTTCCTCTCTATGATGTCCGATGCCGATCTCGTTGGTCATGAAATAGAAGAAGAGTTAAAAGCCGTGGACCGCATGGAAAGGCAAAGAGACAAAATCGTCCAACTGACAAACAGTGTCAACTTTCTCCAGGGAGGCATTCTCGGTGAAGTCGCAGGCGGGCTTGGGTTTAAAAACAATAGTAGAGATGGAATGATTACAAGCAACATATTTATCATATCTTCGGCAATAAGTACTGCACTGGCGGCACTCTCTATGCTTGAACAACACGGCGGATGGCGACCGGGCGGGGCCAAACCCAATGCCCTGGGGGCTGCCTTCGGAAAAAACTCCGAGCACATCATGTTGTCCCCCGTCACAGCTCGATTCCTCAATTCGCTAGCGCCGGATTCGCGGACGAATCTCACGAGAAGAGAAATGTTGATCAAATACTGGAAGGAGTCGAAAGTTTTAGGTGTCGATGTGAAACGAGATTCAGCAGTTCAAAAGCTTTCTGCTGAAGGAAAAGCGCACCACTGGTGGTCTGAAACGATCAAAATGATCAACAACCGGATAACCATGCTTTTTGATTTGCGTGCTGTGCTTAGAAGCAGCAATGTTGGCTTTTATGAGCTGCTCAAGGCTGTCGATTGAGATCCCGCTGTTGTGTGCGGTATGATCTCAACCCAGCGATTTCACCAAAATCAAGGTGGCAAGCGAGTGGTCACTGTTGATTCAAGACCGGCACGATTGTATCCATCAACACATTTGTCAACGGACAAGGACGATAAGTTATGTCAAATGCTCGCGTGTACAAGTTACTTCTTTTCAGTGTCACTTGCTTTTATATGTCGTTTGCCTGGTTGGGCGAGGCTGCCTGGGGGAAACCTGCACTCAAAAAAACAAATCTCGTAACTGGTCATGATCTTAAGGAGCCAGTGGTGCTGGCGAGCAAGGATGGGGTCCTCGAAGTTCGACTGATCGCAAAACAAGGACAAGCGAAGCTAGACACTGTAGCCAAGCCGGTCAACAACTTTCTTCTTTTCAGCTATGAAGTAATTCGAGGCACCGCATCAGACGGAAAGATTTCTGCCAGCAATAGCTATCCGGCTCCGACCCTTAAGGTATATCCGGGCGAAAAGTTGATCGTCCATTTGCAGAATGAACTCAGGGGCCTGACGATTAGGGATTATTTCAGCCCGGCATACACAGCCAAGGGCCAGGAAGTTCCGTTGTACCCGCCGCAGATGACGGAGTCACCGTTGAATCTCCACATCCATGGAGCCCACATCAGTCCGAAAGGAAACGCTGACAATGTCATGTTAGACATTCCTGCGGGCATGTCTAACACCTACACCTACGACATACCAACGAACATGCCGCAAGGATTGTATTGGTACCATAGTCACCTGCATGGGCTGACGTCGCCGCAAACTTATGGCGGACTTGCCGGCTTACTTGCCGTTGGAAAAACGGATGGCAACATACCGGTTGTCACTGACAACAAAATTCCTGTCCGCAACATGGCCCTTCAATACAACTTTGTCTTCAATCGCGCCGGTGCAGGCGGCGATTCGGTTGACCTCAACGACCCGGTCTGGGCGATGTGGGTCAGCTCACTAATTCCGCCGAAAAAGGGCGAGCTGGCCAGGGGCACATACCGTCCCTCGTATATGCCAGTCAACTTCAACCAATCCAAGAAAGGCACCAGATTCGCCACCATTTGGTTTGATGGTCCGCTAGGAGTCCTCAATCATAGAGGGCAGTTTTCACTGATTCCAAGCAATCTACAGAGCTTCACCGCCGAAGACCACAAAGCCGGCCGCGATTTGCCGGAAGATCCATCACTTCCAGATCATCTGCGTGACGTGCAATACACAGTCAATGGGCAGTTCCAACCGGTGATCAAAAGCAAGGCGGGTCAGACCGAAATTTGGGCACTGGCGAATGTAAGCGACTTTGCTTACATGAACGTTCAGCTCACCGAAACTGCGACCGGGCGTCATCCGAAGATTGCTATTGTTGGACAAGATGGTAATCCTTTTCAAACCGTTCATTATCCGCGCACCGTCGGCGGTACCAGATTACTGATTCCGCCGGCCACCCGTTTTACGATTGCTGTGACGATACCAGCCGAAGGCGAGCTCTTGTTGGAGATGCCTGCGCTCGGAAAAACTGCCGTCAATAATGGACAGTACGATCTAACCAAGACACTGACCAGTCCCGGCGTTTGCTACACCAGCAATGGCACTAAAAATCCTCCCGGCGTATTGGGAAGATTGGGCGTGTCTCCCAAGTACATCAGCTATTTTGATGGGTTTTTCATTTTTCCAACACAGGTGCTAATGCGAGCTAAAGCAATAGCACCGGGTGGCGTCACGACCGCGTTCGTAGAAGGTCAGAAGCTTGGTGCCTACACGTCGTACGTTGATTTGTCCAAAGCTGCTCCTGACGTGACGCGGAAGCTCGTCATGAACGGCGGATTTCTCAATGGACTGGCGGACAAGAATGACCCCAAAGCCTTCATGTATGCATTCGATGGACAGACATTTCCAAATACATCACTGATCCAGCCGAGACTCAATTCAATCGAGGAATGGAGCTTCGTCAACCACAACAACGATGAGCATCCGATTCATGTACACGTCAATGATTTCCAGGTGGTCGATTACTTAGATCCGACAACCGGTGTGCATACTGGCCCAGAGAATTTTTCCGTCGACAATGCCAATGCACCAGCGCCAAAGATCGACTTCTCGGAAAAGGTGATCGCACCAGGTATCCTTTCGTTCCGCACGCGGTTCGACGAATATACAGGAACTTATGTGACGCACTGCCATCGCCTCAATCACGAGGACAATGGACTGATGTCAACGATTAATGTGATACCGGCGATTTCCAGTTACGCAGTAGCGATTCCTGGTGCACCGGGCAGATCTGCAGAGATTCATGTATACGATGGCGAAGGTGACCGGCTAATGGCTACCGTCATTCCGTTTCCATTTTACGAAGGCAACGTCAATGTCGCCATGGGCGATGTGGACGGTGACGGCATACTCGATTTGTTGGTCGGTTCCGGAAAGGATCATGCACCGGAAGTGGTGGCATATGCAGGAGCATCAATCGTAGGCAAAGGTATCTTCGGAACAGTGTTAGCGCGCTTTCAACCGTTTGATTCCACTCTCGGCTCGGGTGTTAACGTTGCCTCCGCACAGATTGATGGAACGCAGAAAGACAACCTGATCGTTGGCTCTCCTACTGGCGTCACAGATGAAGTGAAAGTCTACGATATCCCGTTGGCGGGATCTAATAAAGGACCCACACTGTTCGCCAGTTTCGCACCGTATGGTGCCGATCGATCCGGCGTCAATGTTGCAGCGGGTATGGTCGATTTTGTCACTGGTCGTGAGTGCATTGTTACAGCACCCGGTGCCGGCATTCCAACGGAAATTAAGACATACGCCTACACTCTTTTTCAGCCAAACGAGAAGGACAGCAAAGGCGAAGGAAATCCCGCGGATACACTCGTAAATAACACAAGTTTCTTTCCCTTCGGCAAAGATTATTCGGACGGAATTTCTCTGGCCACGGGATGGATAGCCGGTTCACTTGGTGGCGCGAAATCGATCATAGCTAGCCAGACAAAGGGCAATGGCTTGGTAAAGATTTTTTCCAGCGGCTCTGCATTGGACGCAGGACCAGCAATATATCTACAATCGTGCATGTGTGGTAAGGACAACCCTTTCCGCGAGACCGCAAGCTTCAATCCATTCACTGAATCCGGTGGCGTACGGGTGGCCACGACCAGTACGACAACCGGCGCCAACCTCCTGGTGAGCGGTTCTTTGGACGGAAAAACCAAGGCAAGCGTCCTCAAAGACGATTTCGTCAGACCGACCCCTGAAGCAACTACACTTCAACCTGTGAGTATAGGAGAAGTTTGGTCCGGAAATGCGACGGCACCTGCCACCCTGGGCGGTTACTAACATTTTGACCGCAACGGATTTCCACAAACGCGATTAGAGCAAGATTTAGTTCGCCTTTCCTTGGTGTTGGGCGGTCACCTTTTCGGTAGGCGTTTTGTTGACGCCTACTTTACTAGCCGGTTGTTTAGACTTACCGGTGGGTATTTGGGATAAGGCGGATTTGTCACCACCCTTGGTGCCAGCTTGTTGACCTGCCGCACCCTGATGCTTTTCGGTGACAGCGATAGTCTGACCGGCGCGAGGGGGCTCCTTGTAATTTCTTACAAAAATATTCGTGCCATATTCCTGTAATTTGGCTGAACCAGGACGGCTTTTGGACTGAATTAGGTCTTGAAGGTTTTGTCTGATCAGATCTTCTTCAGTGACAAATTTAGCAACTTTGGCCAGTCCCGAATCCTTTGAATCCTTTGAATCCTTTGAATCTTTGGCATCCTTTTTCGCAAGCGTATCGACTTCCTTTTCACCTTTTCCCTTTTCGATCTTGGCTGGAGCTTCGGGCACAGGAAGGAAGCCAGCTGCATCGATACCAAATAGGTGCAAGCACATTTTGCTGTAATTTCCTATTCTGCCTTGAGGGTCGAGAGCGTATGCGATGCGATATTCTCTGATGGCAGATTCCTTTTGCCTCATGTGCACCATGCAGTTTGCCATGTGGTAGTGCAGATTCGCATTATTGAATTCGTTCGGCAAAGCGGCGCCGAGATGGCTCAGTGCACCATCCCAGTCATGGTGCTTGTACTCAGTCATGCCGATCTGTAAGTCGTTTTCTTCGGCTTGGCAAGCTGGTATCACTGACAGTGCCATGCCGCAAAGTAAGATGAATTTGAGTTTCAATGAATATTGCATGAGTTGTCCTGGGATTGTCTATGCAGCAGGCTGCCCGGCTTATCTAATGTTCAAATCGGTGCAGCTATTTTTTGTTTGGATTTATTCCTGTGAAATTGAGATTTGTTGTACGAGCGATCGTCATGACGCCAAGGTTGTTAATAAAGCCAGTACCGGGCTTCCATGAAACCGTACCGTATTCCGAGGCGGAGTGTATGTCAGTCGGATACGGTCCGAGGATGGTGCTGAAAGCTGTGTTGTATTCATCTACATTGGAATTCTCTGTGCCTACATCTTTTTGTTCTCCTTCCGCCATATTTTCAGCTCCTTCAGCCGGAATGAATGATGGCAAGTTTTCTGTATGTAGATCTCCAGAGTCATCTACATACGACATTGCGTATGAGAGCTCCGGCAGTTGCTCGGATGCCTTGCAGCCGTCATTGCAATAAATAAACGCATGCAGTTGGGCGGCATCTGCAGGCATTGGAATTTTTTGCAGCAACTTTTTGAATTGGCTGTCTGTATATCCGGGTCTCATTTCTCTAACACGTTGCAATAGTTTGGGCATGACGCCAGATTTGTCTCCGCGAAGGGCGTAAATCGCACCCCAGAGCGTCAAATCTGAGTACTCTTGACCCAATATGCCATACGCTGTTAGCTTGCCTTCAGCTGGCGGCTTCAGGTCTATGTTCTTCGGTGTCATCAATTTTTTGCCTGTTGAAGGCGCGTAACTGACTGGCGTCAACGGTTTTCCCTGCACGAATCCAATGCATTGGTTCGTTATCACCACCTCCACAAAAGACCGCGGTAACTGCAGTTGATATGTGAGCATTGGATTAGCAACTGCTGCCGATGCTGCGTTTAGCGAGAGTTTTCCGCTGATCGCGCCTGCCGTCTTGAATGCATTTGGAATTGGAGTGGTGGCGCTGTTGATGGCACCGGCTTTTGCTTTTTCGAAGGTTCCAACTGTAATCAAATGTGGTGCTTCATTGCTGTGGAATGTCGAGAAACAAAATCTTCTACTATTGGCGTCCATCCCGTTATAGCCTTGCAAGTAAGTCTGGTCGTTCATCTTGATCAGATTTGGGATTGTCCCTGATGGCAGACTGGCAGGGTCGAGTGAAATGTTCGATTCTTCGCCTGGGTAGACGCATGCTGTGGACCAATCAATGTCATGATTGGATGAGACATCTCCGCCTGTTTGAAGAAGTTTTGCCGGCTTGTTTCCTGTCATTTGGTTGAAGTGAACATCTGTGGAAGCGCCACTGGTTAGCGCATTGTAGAGCTGGTCATTTAGGCGTGTCGCTAAATTGTAGGCAGAGGTGCTCGACTCAACGGATAAAGGTGTTGAGTAACCGGTGTTGCCCATCTCTTGCTGGTTTGCGTTGACCAGATAGGCTTTGCCCCAGACTCGGTTGACGTTTGATATACCGACTCTTCCATTGCAGTCGGCTACATCGTCGTAGCCCCCCTCGCGTGGCGCTGGTACTCGTATTTCGCTTGCACGCATGGCAACGTTCAGCGAACCTGCATCGACCGAATTTTTCAGTTCCTGGGAGCTGCCAAAGTAGACCATCAATTGGAAACCTGCGCCCAGCGCGATGATAATCAGCAGCACACACATCGCAACAAGACCGAGTGTTGAACCTCGCTTTGCTCGAATAGTTTTGGACACTTTAAGACCTCTCACTGATCGGCGGGAAACGAGACAACGGGCTGGGTGACGTTCGCAGTCACTACTTGAGTCTTGTGTCCCGGTATTGCAATTGGCAGATTCACTTCCATCGAAGTCGCCAAACTGACTCTTTTTAAACCGACGTCGAATTCTAGCGAATCCAGGTGCACCCAGTTAACGTTCGAGAGAGGCCGATACTGCCTGATTACGTCTCTGCAAGCCGCATTTGCATTGTCTTTCGTTTGCACAGTTGCACAGAGTCTTGCCAGTTGCTCGGCAAATTCTTCATTTGCTTGCGCTGCATTTGTAATCGCCACAATGTCTACGATCAGAAAAGCCAGCGGAATGAATATGAAAAATCCGCATAATGCTTCGACAAGGACACTTCCCCTTGATCTTCGTCGATTTATTTTGCTAATTTGCGCGGACGTTTTATTCATTCAAGAAGCGATTGTTTTCGACAGGGCGTCTACCGGTTACCGTGAAAGTTATCGGCGATCCTAGTCCAGGAATGCCATTGAGGAACGGGATAGTCAGAAGTGGTCGAAAAGAAGCAGTGGTCGTGACAGTAACGAACCAGAAGTCGAGCGTCTGGGATTGGCCGACCGGCTGCCATGGCACCGGCTGGTAGCCGACTACTGTGATGATTTGAGCGTTTGACGGTGTCAATCCGCCAATCAGACCAGAGCGCCAGAGTCGGGGCACCGCTTCGATCACCGGCCCCTTTTCGCTTGTTGCCACTGATTTTGGGAGCTTTTGGGCTTCTCTCAGTTGCAGCTCGTTTAAATAGTAGGCTGCAGCATAGTCTATGCCCATAACGACCACGTCAATAAGCGGCAGTAAGCCGAAAGTGAGCAGCAAGAAGAATGCTGGACCAAATTCGCTTAATGCGGACCCCTTTCGTGACCGTGGACGGGTCGCTAGCTTCACAACTTCGAATCCTTTTCTAGACAGATTCAAGAACAGCTACAACTATATATATGGATACCCAAAAACGGGTCAAACATATCACTTAAGACCACATACCTTGCTAGACTGGTTCTGTTGCTTGCGTGGCACCAGAGGCGCTACCACTATTTCGTACATTGACTTTATTGATGGCAGTGCCGCTCAGCGTGGAGACACAAGCACATCGTTCGAAAATTCAAAATCAAATTTGTCACCAATTGCAATTTCGATCTTTTTTCCTTTCTCTGTTTTGAATGCGTTACAGTCGGGTGGAGGCTGTGGACGGTACGGAGCTGTGACGAACAGCGAATGAAAAAACAATTTTTTGCCGCCTCTAGCAAATGCAACGGCGTCGCCTTTGACGAGTAGCTTTCCCCGTGCTGTATCAATCTTGCCGTAGGCCGGCGAATAAAGTGACTCGAAGCGCAGTTGCATTGTCACGAGTTTCGATGATTGTGGTATCAATGCCAGACCGTCGAGCACTGTTCCCTTAATTACTGCGCCTTTGGGCACAAGCACTGCTTTTTCTAAAAGAATATCTTGCCCTGTTGATACGGAGAACTCATCTCCGGGTCGACTTTTATCGCTGCTTAAATTTGTGTCAAAAACGACAGGCACTCTTGTGCCCTTTGGGATAAAGATGACAAAGCCTTTCTGTATCAATTGTTGAATCTCGGGGCTAATTAAACTTTTCGCCTGATCTGGCGTCACGTTTTCGACGTCAGTAGACTGCGAAATTTTTTGATTTGGCGCTGCCGCGTTCGATTTTGGCAAACTCAGCAGTGCTGATAGTGCAATTAAGGGGATCAGTCTTATTGTGTTTTTCATAGCCGTTAAGTTTATACGAACAATAGTAGAAAAGTGAATGCCACCAATCTCTTGGTGGCACCCGCCCCTTTCTTCAAATTGTGTTCGGTCGCGCCGTCTTTAGCGGTGATTGATTATTGAAAACAAAGCTCAGGACTGGCTCGCTTGCGTTTTCTTTTGTCGTTCCGCTCGTCCTCCGCGCCTCACATGAACACAATACGAAATCACTTGTGTCGTAGGCATGACAATCAAATTGGAAATCATGCTGGTTTTAGAACTGAAAAATAGAATTGACGGCGCGTTTTAAAACCAACTGCTTCATAGCTTTTGATGCCGGCTGGATTCTCAGAGCGTACATGCAGCATAGGCGTGTTGCCGCCCTCTACAATGCGCTTTGCGTAAGGCGCGCGCGTAGCCTTTTCCTTGATGGTCAGGATGCGTACAGACGGCGCTAACTTCATCGTAGCCGGGAATCTTCATGCGTTGTCCCGCCATTGCAACAATTTTTCCGTTCACTTTTATTGCAAGGAATGTTCCGAAATTTATTGTCCGGTCAGAAAACGGTCCAGGCTGTGTCTGCATCACCAGCGCTTTCATCTCGGGAATGTCAGAATCTGTCAGTATTTCCATCGGGAAGGTTTTGCAATCCTTGAGCTCGTCGCAAATCATTTGGGAAACGAGAAATTTTGCAGAGCAATTAAACATAGAAGGAATTGAAGTGTCGCTTTGCGAACAGAGACCGAGGCGTTGCGCCCTGGATGTAATTTTGGCGAGCGAGGCAAAGGCCGCTTCTGTTTCTGTTTCCATGCCCGCCAGTGTCGTGTACGACGGCAGATATCGTCGGGCTAAGTGATCGCCTTCTGACAAATCCGCATGGCGTGTTGTCAGTGCTGCCCAGATTGGATTGTCGAGCGGCTCCATTTAGTTTGCCCCGGTCGTATTGTTTGTAGTCGCCTTGAGTATATGCATCTGGCGTGTTCTGCGTATGCGATTCTGGTCTCATTTGCGCTCACGAATGATCGAGCGCTTGATAATAGATCTGATCTGCAGAACCGCTGTTCATAAGTGATTTTACGCTTATCCAAAAATTGATCCTTAAAAACAAATTGGGGTAGTGGAATATATTTTGCAGTCGGATACACTAATTACATCAACGGTGAGTGGCTTACTTAAATGATAAGCACTTTGAGCCGAGGGGCTTTACGGAAACGACAGGTCGGCGCTGACCAGAAACGTTAGTAAGTAGCCCGATGTATGTGACGGACTGACTGAAACATACATAGATACTGAGCCCACATCGCAAGGGGCAGTCAGGCAGTAGCGAGAACACCGTTCGAGAGCAATCTGAGCGGTGTTTTTGTTTGTCGTATTTTTCTTTTGGGCACCGCCGGTAGTGGTAGTGGCAAATCTTTGCGGTGTTCGCCTGAGCATCAGATACTACCAGTGGTGCGGGGGCGGGGCAGAGGACGGGCAGCGTTAGTTGATCAACTCGGTTAGCCTTTATCCCCGTGCTATACTTGTTGATGCTCGGATCGCTCACAGAAAATTGCCATGATCCCGAGTTACTAGCAAAAATCGTCAAGACTCAGGTGTGTTGCGATCTCGCTCAGAGGTGCAACAGGGATTTGACGACAATGAGACTAGTATTATTCCTGCAAGTGTGCGCGAGCTAAAAGCGCGTATTCGCGCTGGCGCCTTAACTGCGAAGTCCGGAGAAGACGAACTGCCGTTGCGGTCGGAGCTTTTGAGCGCCGACCAAATGGAACAACATGGCACAACGCTGGCCCACTGGCACAAGCTTAGCTTGAACCGTGGTCCCGACCGGCTTTTGGCGAGATTGTCTGAAAATGAGAGCATCCTCACTAGTACTTGCGATCAATTAACTGAGACGATCAAAGCAGATCGGCCCGTCACCCTGGCAGGTGAATGGCTGCTCGATAACTTCTACTTGATTGAAGAGCAGATTCGTACTGCCAAACAGCATTTACCAAGAGGATATAGTCGCGAACTGCCCCGCTTGCTGAACGGTCATTCGGCTGGGCTTCCCAGGGTTTACGACATCGCTCTGGAGACAATCTCGCACGGCGACGGAAGGGTTGATCCAGTTAGCCTGAGCCGTTTTGTAAATGCCTATCAAGCGGTTTCCCCGCTCAATTTGGGTGAACTTTGGGCGATTCCAATCATGCTTCGTCTGGCCCTAATCGAAAATTTGCGTCGTGTTGGAGCCTTCATGTCCTCTCAGAAGATCGACATAGATCTGGCTGATACGTGGGCAGAGCAGATGATGGACATTGCTGAATCGGATCCGAAGAGTCTGATTTTAGTGATAGCCGATATGGCTCGGTCCAATCCCCCGATGCAAAGCACTTTTGTGGCTGAGCTAGCTCGCCGATTGCAAGGACAGAGTTCAGCTCTAGCTTTGCCGCTTACCTGGGTGACCCAGAGACTCTCAGAATCAGGATTGACGATCGAGCAGTTGGTGCAATCGGAGACCCAGCAACAAGCTGCTAATCAAATTTCCATAAGCAATAGCATAAGCAGTCTTCGATTTCTGGGCGCCATGGACTGGCAAACCTTTGTAGAGGAACACAGCGTCGTCGAGCAAGCTCTGCACGGCGATCCCAGTCAAATATACGCAGGCATGACTTTCGCGACACGAGATTATTACCGTCACGTCGTTGAGAATTTGGCCAAAAATACAAGTTTGTCAGAAGTCGATCTGGCTCGTCTCGTTGTCACTTTGGCGCAAGCGAGCGCGGACAAAAATGGCACGCAAGAGCGCACTTCCCACGTTGGCTTCTATCTCATCGACAGAGGACTGCCTCAGCTAGAACAGGCTGCACAAGTGCGTTATACCGCCAGTCAGTCGTTGCGTCGATTCTTCAATGAACTACCGTTCTTTTTCTACCTGAGCACCATCGTTTTGATCACGGTGATTCTGACTGTGATTCTTGGCACTGTCGCATATGCATGCGCTCTATCTGATTGGTTGCTCGTTGCGATAGTAGTCGCCCTGGCTATAGCTAATAGCCATTTGGCTGTGTCTATCGCCAACACATTATCCAGCTTGGTGGCGATACCGCATGCGCTTCCGAAGATGGATTTTTCTAAGGGAATTCCTGCTGAAAATCGAAGTCTTGTTATTGTCCCTACTTTGCTAACCAACTCACAGAACATCGAGAACTTGATCGAAGCCCTTGAAGTGCGTTTTCTAGCCAATCGAGATCAAAATTTGCATTTTGGATTGCTCACCGATTTCACAGATGCGGAAGAGCAAACAGTTGTCGAAGACGAACCGCTCTTAGCACTTGTGCATAAAGGAATCGCTGAACTGAATCAAAAGTACAGCAATGGCAATGACATCTTTTTTCTTTTCCATCGCCCTCGTCGTTGGAACGCTCAAGAAAAAATCTGGATGGGCTACGAGCGCAAGCGAGGCAAGCTAGGGGACTTGAATGCGCTTTTGCGTGGTGGCAGCAAAGATTGCTTCTCGCTGATCGTAGGCGATACCACAGTTTTGTTGAACACGCGATACGTGATTACACTCGACACAGATACGCTCCTCCCTCGTGAGGCGGCGCAGCAGTTCGTAGGAGCCATGGCCCATCCGCTCAACCGGCCGCAATACGATGCTGATAAGCAGTTGGTTTGCGAAGGATACTCTATCTTGCAACCGCGTGTGGCTGTCAGTCTGCCGAGAACAAACCGGTCACTTTACGCGAAATTGTATGGCAGCGAATCGGGCATCGATCCATATACTCGCACCGTATCTGATGTCTATCAGGACTTGTTCCAGGAAGGTTCGTTTATTGGAAAGGGTATTTATGACATAGATGCTTTCGAGCAATCTTTAAAGGGGCGCTTTCCGGAAAACCGCATCCTCAGCCATGATCTTTTGGAAGGATGTTATGCTCGCTCGGGATTATTGAGCGATGTGCAACTGTATGAGGAATATCCATCACGCTACAGCGCTGACGTTAGCCGCCGCTACCGCTGGATTCGGGGAGACTGGCAACTCCTAGATTGGCTGCTGCCGTCGATTCCGCTACCTGACGGTAGGCGCGTCAGGAATCCATCTTCGCCACTGTCACGATGGAAAATTTTCGACAATCTCAGACGCAGCCTTGTTTCTTTTTCACTAACAGTTCTGTTGTTGTTGGCATGGACTGTTCTCTCTCCACCTCTCTTGTGGACACTGTCTGTAGTGGCAATCATTTTCCTGCCAGCAATGATTGCGTCATTGTTGGAACTGTTCCGAAAGCCTGACGATATTTCAGTTTCAGCACATCTGGGTGTCGTATTCGGTTCCGCTCGACTGCACTTCGCGCAAGCAATGTTCACCCTTGTATGCCTGCCCTATGAGGCTTGGTTCAGCGTTGATGCGATCCTGCGCACTTGTTGGCGAATGTTGATTTCGCACAGAGGACTTCTACAATGGAGTGCCTCCGGCGACTCCAGCCGCGCTGATGGCGGCACATTAGCTGCCTCATTCCGAATTATGGCTAGTGCTCCGATCATTGCCGGCCTTACTGCTGCTTACTTCTTTTCCGCAAAACCTTCGGCTTTGCCTCTAGCCTTACCGATACTTTGTCTATGGTTTGCTTCTCCTGTAATCGCATGGTGGCTCAGTCGTCCAATTGTTTCGAAGGAAGGCAATTTGACCGCCGACCAAAATGTTTTTCTCAACAAGCTGGCTAGAAAAACGTGGACGTTCTTTGACACCCTAGTTGGCCCAGGCGACAATTGGTTGCCCCCTGATAACATTCAGGAGCATCCTATTTATGCCGTTGCGCACCGCACATCGCCCACCAACATGGGATTATCGCTGCTTGCCAATCTCTCGGCTTACGACTTTGGCTATATCTCATGCGGTCAGTTAATCGAACGCACTGACAAATCGCTCGCCACCATGAATTTGCTGGAAAAGCATCGCGGTCATTTCTACAATTGGTACGACACAGAATCGCTCAGACCGCTTCTACCGATTTATATTTCGACCGTGGATAGTGGTAATCTCTGTGCCCATTTGCTCACCTTGAGTCCCGGATTGAATGCTCTTGCCGATCACAAAATTCTGGCGACATCATCTTTTGCTGGAATGCGAATAACCCTACTAATTCTTCTAGAGGCGGTCAGTCCGGCCGCTCCTTTGCCACTGATTAAATTTCAAAAGGATCTCGATGCCTCCTGTTCTTCCTTTCCCAAAAATCTGACCGCCGCTTTTTCGTCTCTAGAGCAGCTGACTAAGAGCGCCAAAGAAGTCGCTCTCATGTTCGATGGATCGGACAAGAGCGAAGTCGGTCGCTGGTCTCATGAGCTTATGCGTCAGTGTTGTGATGCTCTCGATGATCTAACTTTTCTTGCCCCCTGGATAGCGCTGCCTGATCTTTCTCAGCGCTTGAAACAAATTCAAAACTCGAATAGTTCCTTAACAGGATTATCTAAAAGCGGCATCGACGCCATTCCAACGCTGCGCGAGCTCGCGGATCTTGAGCATCAAATCATGCCAATGATCGCCGACATGGAAGATGCCCCGGTTGCCGTCGGTACCGAGTTCGCCGAGCTCCACCAGTGGTGCGCAGAATTTCGCAGTTTAGTTGAACAGGGAAGCGACCGTGCCAAAGCAAGAATTGTCGAACTCGAACGGCTGTCCGCTCTATCGGAAGAATTGGCGCAAGCCGATTTTGACTTCCTGTATTTTAAATCACGGCGTTTACTGTCTATTGGATATAACCTCGTTGATCGCCGGTTAGACGCCAGTTGCTATGACCTGTTGGCATCGGAAGCAAGATTGAGTAACTTTCTGGCTATTGCCTCAGGACAGCTACCGCAAGAAAGTTGGTTCGCTTTGGGACGTCTGCTCACAACTGCCGGTGGTGAACCGATTCTCCTTTCCTGGAGTGGCTCAATGTTTGAGTATCTGATGCCACTGCTGGTAATGCCTACTTTTGAAAATACTCTTCTCGACCAAACCTGCAAAGCCGCCGTAAAAAGACAGATTGATTATGGGAAACAGCGCGGCGTACCGTGGGGTATTTCAGAGTCGGGCTTCAACACAGTCGATGTTCATCTCAATTATCAGTACAGGGCCTTCGGTGTTCCCGGGTTAGGACTGAAACGAGGGCTGGGAGAGGACCTGGTTATCGCTCCTTATGCAACTGTGATGGCGCTGATGGTGGCACCTGAAGAGTCCTGCAAGAATTTATACGACCTTGCCGCACTAGGATTTATCGGTAGATTTGGATTTTACGAGGCGATCGATTACACACCATCGCGCGTTCTGCGTGGACAGTCGCACGCTTTATTGCAATCGTTCATGGCTCACCATCAGGGCATGAGTTTTCTCTCGCTTGCATATTTGCTACTCGATCAGCCGATGCAGAAATTGTTTGCTTCGATTCCATCGTTCCAGGCGACGATGCTTTTGCTTCAGGAGCGCATTCCTAAATCGACGACATTCCAGTCTCAAGCCGCTGAGATATCAGGACTGACTCGCCCGAGCGATCACGAGATGCCGGTGCGACTGTTCCGCAGCCCCTCCACTCCCATACCGGAAGTACAGCTTCTGTCCAACGGCAGATACCACGTCATGATGACGAATTCGGGCGGTGGATATAGTCGATGGAAAGACATTGCCGTTACTCGTTTTAGAGAAGACAGCACTTGCGACAACTGGGGCTCATTCTGCTACATTCGCGACGTCGCTTCTGGACAGTTCTGGTCGGCCGCACATCAACCGACTCTCAAAGCAACACTCACTTACGAAGCGATTTTCTCCGAGGAGCGCGTCGAGTTTAGGCGTAAGGACAATGATTTTGATACGCATTGCGAGATCGTTGTTTCATCGGAAGATGATATTGAATTGCGTCGGGTCAAACTCACCAATCGATCTCGCGTGCGCAGAACAATCGATGTCACCAGCTACGCGGAAGTGGTGCTCGCACCAGCACTAGCCGAGGCACTGCATCCGGCCTTCAGCAATTTATTTGTTCAGACAGAAATTCTCGATCACCGTCAGGCGATTCTCTGCAGCCGACGCCCCCGTTCAGAAGACGAGCAACCACCGTGGATGCTTCATCTGATGGCTGTGCACGGCGCGCAGATTGAGGAGATATCTTATGAGACCGACCGCCTGCAATTCATCGGACGCGGAAACACCGCTGCTAATCCTGCCGCGATGACAAATCTCGAAGCGCTCTCAGGTAGTCATGGCTCAGTGCTTGACCCAATTGTGGCGATTCGCTACAAGATCACACTGGAGCCGGATGATTCAGCCACAATCAATATAGTGACTGGCGTTTCAGAAACACGAGAGGGTTGTTTAAGTCTGGTCGAAAAATATCAGGACCGCACTCTGGCAGATCGTGTTTTTGAACTGGCTTGGACGCATAGTCAGGTGGTTTTGAGACAGATTAATGCGACGGAAGCTGACGCTCAACTTTATGGACGATTGGCTAGCTCAGTGATCTACGCTAATTCTTCCTTGCGCGCAGACAGTAACATTCTCGTCGCCAATCGTCGCGGACAATCTGGGCTCTGGGGCTACGCCATTTCGGGGGACTTGCCGATTGTGCTTCTGCAAATAGCAGACAAAGAGAATCTCGATCTCGTGCGTCAGCTCGTACAAGCCCATGCCTATTGGCGCCTGAAAGGACTGGCAGTTGATCTGGTGATTTGGAATGAAGATCAGGCCGGTTACCGCCAGCTTCTCCAGGAACAGATTATGGGACTGATTGCCTCTGGAATCGAAGCCCAAGTCGTCGATCGTCCTGGTGGCATCTTTGTGCGACCCGCTGATCAGATTTCAGAAGAGGATCGTGTGTTGCTGCAATCAGTCGCTCGTGTGATCATCAGCGATAAGCGAGGAACACTGGCAGAACAACTCAGTCGACGCAGTCTGAAGGTCCCGCCTTCACCTCGTCTGGGGGCAACTAGAGGATACCGCCCACCACAATCTTCTGCCTGCGAGTTGCCATGGCGAGAGCTCATTTTGTTTAATGGCTTGGGAGGATTTACTCCGGATGGACGCGAATACGTCATTCAAATTGCTCCGGGGCAAACCACTCCGGCACCGTGGGCAAATGTCCTGGCGAACACAAATTTCGGAACAATTATTTCGGAAAATGGGCTTTCGTACACGTGGGGCGAAAACGCGCATGAGTTTCGGCTGACACCCTGGAACAACGATCCAGTTACCGATGTAAGCGGAGAAGCTTTTTACATACGTGACGACGACAGCGGCAACTTCTGGTCACCTTCGCCGCTCCCTTGTCGAGGCGTCACACCTTATGTCAGTCGCCATGGATTTGGTTATAGTGTTTTTGAGCATACTGAAGATGACATCGTTTCTGAATCGACTGTCTACGTTGATAAAGATTCGCCAGTTAAGTTTACAGTTTTGAAGGTGCGCAACCAATCTGGTCGAGCACGGAAAATCTCTGTTGTTGGTTATGTTGAATGGGTGCTCGGCGATCTGCGCAGCAAATCAACCATGCATATCGTCACCGAAATTGATCCCAAATCGGGGGCGCTGATGGCTCGCAACTCATACAATACAGAGTTCGCCGATCGGGTTGCTTTTTTCGACACAGATGATTCCAGTCGCACCATTAGCGGTGACCGTACTGAATTCATCGGGCGCAACGGTACTTTAGCCAATCCGGCTGCGATGGCACGAGTGCGGCTTTCCGGCAGAGTTGGCGCCGCCATGGATCCTTGTGCCGCGATTCAGGTTTCTTTTGATCTGGCAGACGGGCAAGAACGCGAAATCGTATTCCGGTTGGGCGTCGGGCGCGACATGAATGATGCCACCAACCTTGTCAATCGCTTTCGGGGATCACATTCGAGGCGCGATTCATACGAGGGCGTGTGCCAGTATTGGAAACATACACTTGGCGCGGTCAATGTAGACACACCGGATCCTTCGATCAACATGCTTGTCAATGGCTGGCTTCTCTATCAAACGATCGCCTCAAGGCTCTTCGCTCGCAGCGGATATTATCAATCGGGTGGCGCCTTTGGTTTCCGTGACCAACTGCAAGACGTGATGGCACTTATCCACGCCGAGCCGCAACTGATGCGCGAGCACCTGCTTCGTTCGTCATCTCGTCAATATGAAGAAGGTGATGTGCAACACTGGTGGCATCCACCAGCGGGCAGAGGCGTGCGCACGCATTGTTCGGATGATTACCTCTGGCTGCCGCTGGTCACCTGCCGCTACGTTCTGGGCACCGGCGATACAGGCGTGCTCGATGAAAAATCTAACTACCTATCTGGCCGCCCAGTCAACCCGCAAGATGACTCGTATTACGATTTGCCCGGACGCTCTGATCAGGTCGGTACATTGTACGAACATTGTGTGCGTGCCATTCTTCATGGACTCACCTCCGGTGTGCATGGATTGCCACTGATTGGTTCTTGTGATTGGAACGACGGCATGAACCTTGTCGGCAAAGACGGAAAGGGCGAGAGCGTATGGTTGGCATTCTTCCTCTTCGATGTTCTCACTCAATTTATTCCGATCGCCAATTTGCGAGGGGACACTGTCTTCGCCGAACGCTGTCAGACAGAAGCGACTCGATTGCAAAAGAATATCGAGCAGAATGCATGGGATGGAAACTGGTATCGACGCGCATACTTCGACGACGGCACACCGCTCGGGTCGGCATCTAACGAAGAATGCAAGATTGATTCGATTTCGCAAAGTTGGTCTGTTCTGTCTGGAGCTGGTGATCCTGAACGTTCACGCATTGCCATGAATTCGATGGATGAGCACCTGGTCCGTCGCGACTCTGCCTTGATTCAACTTCTCGATCCGCCGTTCGACAAGTCGAATTTGAACCCTGGTTACATCAAAGGCTATGTTCCTGGCGTTAGAGAAAACGGCGGGCAATACACGCACGGAGCGATCTGGGCAGCGATGGCGTTTGCAAAAATGGGCGACAGCAAACGGGCATGGGAGCTGCTAGGAATGATCAACCCGGTCAATCATGCCAAATCTTTAGAAGCGGTTGCGACATACAAAGTCGAACCATATGTGGTGTCGGCAGATGTTTATGGAGTGGCGCCGCATGTCGGTCGTGGTGGCTGGTCTTGGTACACCGGCTCTGCTGGCTGGCTCTACAGGCTGATATTGGAGTCACTCCTCGGGCTCAGGTTAGAAGTGGACAAACTGTATTTTGCACCATGCCTACCTGCCGATTGGAATTCGTATAAAGTGCATTATAGGCATCGTGAAACTATTTATCACATCACCTTCATTCAAAATGGTGCCAAAGCTGACAACGTTGTTGTCACAGTCGATGGCATAGAGAATCCTGACGGCTGTCTCCAACTGACTGACGATCGCCGTGAACATTCAGTCGAAGTCAGGCTAGGTACCGGGACTCAGTAGCCTTGATGCTTTAGTTATTGCGCTCTGAACAAATCAGAATTAGTTTGAGGAATTGATATGGCGATTATTACCGGACTTTCAGGAAATGAATTGTACTGCTTGAAGGAGAAGGGCTATGCTCCTGGCAATTTAGTGATTGGCAACAGCGTGTTCGCTCTTGGATTCGCCGGCGGTGTTGTATCTGGTTTAAAAACTCTCGGTGGTGGTGAAGTACACCAGATTACCGAAATCGTTCGCGAGGGCAGATCGTTAGCTTATTTGCGCATGATTGAAGAAGCACGGCGACACGTAGGAGTCGGTGTAACCGGCGTCACAAGTCAGCTGATTTTTCATAGCGCAAATATTGAATATCTGTCAATCGGATCTGCTGTTCACGTGGCTGCCGGAGATCCTCCGAACACTGATCATTTATGGTCGACGTCAGCTAATGGTCAGGAACTTTATTGCCAACTCGATTGCGGGTTCGAGCCCTTACAATTCGTATTTGGCAACGTTGCTTACTCCATTGGTCTCGGGGGAGGCATCAAAGGCGCATTACGAAGTCTGAAAAGCGGAGAAGTGGTCGAGTACTCGGATATGCTCAACCACACGCGCCATCTAGCATTGGACAGAATATCGCAAGAGGCGAAGGCGGTGGGCGCAAATGCCGTTCTTGGAATTAAAACAGAGATCTCGCCGATCAGTGGAATGCAGGAAATGTTGATGACTGGTACTGCGTCACACCATTCTGATCTTCCTGCAATGTACACTGAAACTCCGATAACAAGCGACTTGACGAATGAAGAAATGTGGAATGTTATCCACTCTGGATACTGTCCGATCAAACTGGTTTTAGGAGTATCTGTCTTCTCGCTTGGTTTCGCCGGTGGTGTCAAAGCTATGTTCAAGAGCTTCGTCCGCGGCGAAATTAAAGAGCTGACTTATTTGATTTATCAGGCTCGTGTAAGAGCGCTTGCGATGATTGCACAAGACGCTCAATCTGTGAACGCTGATGATGTGGTCGGAGTAAAGACTTACGTATACGATTTTGGCGGCGGCGTAATTGAGTTACTTGCGATTGGTACAGCGATTAAAAAGTTGCCGAACATGAGCGTGCGCAATAACCAATTAATTCCGCAGGCTATTATCAGGGATGTGGATACTTTCACGAATAAGGTTCCACTGCTAGTTCCGAACCCAAACCAGCCATTCGGCTCTTATGATGTCTAAGGTGTCTTAAGGTAGCCTGGTTCGTTCATGGGCGCTCAGCACCACATTGTTGTTGCGTAGCGTTTGATTACTTACTAGCGGGTGCTTAAATTGATGCACAAATTTATGCATCAATTTAAGCACCCGCTTGTAAGGGGCGAGGTGATCATGTGGGCATTCAAAATTAGGGCGTCAATTCCGAAGATGTTGTCCCTTGTGTAAGGCGCCAGGTGAGGGAATTTCGACACTAGGCTGTTGTATGCCTTCGGTATATGCAAACGTGTGAATAATGGATCTGATATCGGTAGTATATGTGGTGCCCGGCGTCCAATAAATCCAAAATCATGATCGAGCAAGGATGCGGCATTCCAGCTTCTGATCTGGGTTTTCGGAAAATGTCGTGCTTGCCTTTAGTTTTCGCTAGTGTTACTTTCAAATTGTGCAATTCGCAAGCGTTGCAATCTGAAAGTTGTAATTCCAATAGGAGACACAACAAAAAATTCCTTTGCTGAGCATTCAGCAACGTCAGGGATCGAAGCTATTCAGCAGCTTGCTGGTAGTTAGATCTGGTGGGGGAAGTGTGGTGAGAATCCACCGCTGTCCCGCAACTGTAATTTCAATCCATCGAGATTGTTAGAGCCAGGCTTCCCACCTGAATGCCAGAAAATGGACGAACCTCTTCGAGGCAAGGAGGGACACGTCGTGCGCAACGGATATATTTCCGTGCCGATAGTTGTTCCTCCGGGTGATAAGCCCAGGAGGATTTTTATTTCACTACCTTTTCAGTTAGATTTCGGGAGTTCGAACAAATGAGTCAAGTAACCGCAAACAAAGTTCCTGATGTCGGCGTCAATACGGCGGTGGAGTATAAGGTCTTAAGACGCGATAACACTGTTGTTGAATTTGATCCAGCCAAGATTTCTGTTGCCATTACTAAAGCTTTCATCGCTGTTGAAGGTGAAAGTGGTGGCACAATCAGTTCCAAAGTTCGCGACATTGTGCAACGGCTCACAGCTCAGATTTGTGCAGTAGTAGCGCGGCGGTTGCCTGCCGGTGGTGTCTTGCATCTGGAGCACATTCAAGACCAGGTTGAACTGGCATTGATGCGCGAAGGCGAGCATGAAGTGGCAAGAAGCTACGTTCTCTATCGCGAAGCTCGGTCCAAAGAACGCGCTGTGGATGTGGCTCCGACATCTGCTCTTGCCATTGATGTGACCAAGCCCGACGGCACGCGCTCGCCGCTTGATGTTGCTCGACTCAAAGTTGTGATTGAAGAATCATGCGCAAACTTGGGTGATGCTGTTTCTGTCGAAAAAATATTTGATGCAACGATCGGCAGCCTTTATCACGGTGTTGCTCAAGCTGAAGTGTTTAAATCAGCCATTCTCAGCTCGCGCGCTTTGATCGAACATGATCCTGCATATGCGTATGCGACGGCTCGCTTGTTGCTCGACCAAATTCGTTTGGAAGTAATTGGAGTGCCAACCACGCACGAACAAATGAGTGCTTTGTATCCAAGTTACTTCGCTGAATATGTTGCCAAGGGCGTGGCTGCAGGACGAATCGATGCCCGTATGGCGCAATTTGACCTTGCCAAAATCGGTGCTGCAATTGAGCCAGATCGAGATTTGCAATTTCAATATCTAGGACTACAAACTCTGTTTGACAGATACCTGTTGCACATCGACGGCACTCGCATTGAATTGCCGCAAGCGTTCTGGATGCGCGTGGCGATGGGCTTGTCGATCAACGAAGTCGAGCGCGAGAACCGAGCCATCGAGTTCTACAACTTGCTCTCAAGTTTCGATTTTGTTTCTTCGACACCGACATTGTTTAACTCTGGTACGCAGCGTCCACAACTTTCATCCTGCTTCCTGACGACGGTGAATGATGATCTGATCGGCATCTATGACGCCATCAAAGAAAACGCGTTGCTCTCCAAATACAGTGGTGGACTTGGGAACGATTGGACTCCAGTTCGTGCACTGGGTGCGCACATAGAAGGAACTAACGGAAAGAGCCAGGGTGTAGTGCCATTCCTGAAAGTTGTCAACGATACAGCAGTGGCTGTGAATCAAGGTGGGAAGAGACAAGGCGCAGTATGCAGTTACCTTGAGACATGGCACCTCGACATCGAAGAATTTTTGGAACTGCGCAAGAACACTGGTGATGACCGACGTCGTTGCCATGACATGAACACAGCCAACTGGATTCCGGATTTGTTCATGGAACGCTTGCTGACTGACTCTCAATGGACGCTGTTCAGCCCAGACGAAACTCCTGACTTGCACGACTTGTTCGGGCCTAGCTTCAAAGATAAGTACGAAGAGTACGAAGCAAAAGCGGCTGCCGGTAAAATCAAATTGTCCAAGAAAGTTTCGGCGCTTGCATTGTGGCGCAAGATGCTTTCGATGTTGTTCGAAACTGGACATCCATGGTTCACGTTCAAAGACCCTTGCAATTTGCGCAGTCCACAACAGCATGTCGGCGTCGTGCATAGCTCCAACTTGTGCACCGAAATCACACTGAACACTTCGGACACTGAAACTGCCGTTTGCAATCTGGGCTCAGTCAATCTCGTTGCACACATCGTTAACGGCGCTCTCGATCTCGAGAAGTTGAAGAATACATGCCGCGTGGCAATGCGAATGCTCGACAACGTTGTAGATGTGAACTACTACAGCGTTCCGAAAGCACGCACTGCTAACTTGAAGCACAGACCAGTGGGACTTGGTTTGATGGGCTTTCAGGATGCACTCTTGCTACTCAAAGTTCCTTATTCATCCGAAGCCGCTGTTGACTTTGCTGACTACTCCCAGGAAGCAATCAGCTTCTATGCAATTCTCGCAAGCAGTCAGTTGGCTAAAGAACGCGGTTCATATGCAAGCTATGAAGGTTCGTTGTGGGACAAAGGAATTTTGCCGCATGATTCACTCGAACTTCTCCAGGCTTCGCGCACCACTCCAATTGGCGTGTTGAGAGGCGGAAAGCTTGATTGGGCACCAGTTCGTGAGCACATTGCTAGATGGGGAATGCGCAACAGTAACTGTCTCGCTATCGCTCCGACTGCCACCATATCTAATATCGTTGGTGTCAGTCAGTCGATCGAACCGACTTTCCAAAACTTGTACGTCAAGTCAAATTTGTCGGGTGACTTCACCGTGCTCAACAGCTACCTCGTTGATGAACTAAAGCAGCTCGGACTCTGGGACGAAGTTATGGTGCACGATCTAAAGTACTTTGACGGGAGCGTCATGCCAATCGAACGAATCCCTGCTGATGTCAAACAACGTTATGCAACTGCCTTCGAGATTGATTCAAGCTGGTTGATCAAGGCTGGCTCCAGACGCCAGAAATGGATCGATCAAGCGCAGAGCTTGAACTTGTACATGGCCGAACCAAACGGCAAGAAGCTTGATGAAATGTACAAACTTGCCTGGACGTCAGGACTGAAGACAACGTACTACTTGCGTACAACAAGTGCAACTCAAGCGGAAAAATCGACGGTGAAAAATGGGGCGCTGAACGCAGTGTCGTCAATTATGACTACCGTGGCTGATATCGTTCAACCCGGAAAAGCGTGCTTGATCACCGATCCGGATTGTGAATCCTGCCAATAAAAGTTTCAAACACATAAACTAAGAAGTAGAGGGTAACTAAATGCTATCTTTTGGACAACCAAATTCAGCACAAGCAGCAGCGGTGGTCGGGCACGGAGTAACTGGCGTTGAGGCGATCGCGTTCAATTCCGGGCGCATCAAAGTTGACGAAAAACGTATCATCAACTGCCGCGCTGATTTGAATCAACTCGTTCCATTCAAGTATGAATGGGCTTGGCAAAAATATTTGGATGGCTGCGCAAACCACTGGATGCCGCAAGAAATAAACATGAGCCGTGACATCGCGCTCTGGAAAGATCCAAACGGTTTGACTGATGACGAACGCATGATCATCAAGCGCAATTTGGGATTCTTCTCAACTGCGGATTCACTAGTAGCTAACAATTTGGTTCTGGCGATTTATCGCCACATCACAAATCCTGAATGTCGCCAATACTTGCTCCGGCAAGCATTTGACGAAGCCGTTCACACTCACGCTTACCAGTACGTAATTGAGAGCTTGGGATTGGATGAAGGCGAAATTTTTAACATGTACCGCGAAGTTCCAAGCATTCACGATAAAGATGCGTTCGAACTACAGTTCACTCAAGAATTATCAGATCCGAATTTCCACACAGGAACTCCAGAAACTGACCGCCGATTCTTGCGCAACTTGATCGGCTTTTACGTAATCATGGAGGGGCTATTCTTCTACGTCGGCTTCGTTCAGATGCTTAGTTTCGGTCGTCAAAATAAGATGACTGGTGCATCAGAAGAATTCCAATACATCTTGCGTGATGAATCAATGCACTTGAATTTCGGAATTGATTTGATCAATCAAATCAAAGCCGAGAATCCACATTTGTGGACAGCTGGTTTCCAAGCCGAAGTGAATTCGTTGGTCAACCAGGCAGTGGAATTGGAGTTTCGCTACGCGCAAGACACAATGCCACGCGGTGTGCTTGGCTTGAATCAAAGTATGTTTGCCGAGTACCTGAAGTTCATCGCTAACCGTCGCCTCAATCAAATCGGACTTCCTGATTTGTATGCAGGCGCACAAAATCCATTCCCGTGGATGAGTGAAATGTTGGACTTGCGCAAAGAGAAGAACTTCTTCGAAACGCGAGTAATCGACTATCAAACCGGCGGCACACTAAGCTGGGATTAGTCATACCGTCGATAGCTGAAATAGAGCGCACTCGTATCGGGTGCCTCTTTTTTTTTGAGTTCTTCGAGGCACTCGGGACGAGCGCGCTCCATTTCTATTGCTTTGCGATCGCGACCGCGAATGCGCCGCGAACTGCTGATTGCCAGCCTTCGTAATCGCTAGATCGATCCGTGCAGGGCACAATCTTCGAATCCTGTTGCCAATCCGTCGACAGTTCTGCGAAGTCTTTCACCAGTCCGCAGGTTAGTGCAGCAAGTGCGCCGACTCCCCACGCTGTTGATTCCAGCTGTGCGGATCTAATTACTGGCACTTTCAACAAGTCTGCCTGAAACTGAACCATAAAGTTGTTGCGAGTAACGCCGCCGTCGACGCGCAGCTCTTTTACGTTGATGCCGTTTTCAGCCATGCCTTTGGCAACATCTGCAATTTGAAAAGCCATCGCTTCTAAAGCTGCTCTTGCGAGATGTGCCTTGGTACTACCCCTGGTGAGTCCAGTAATCGTGCCACGCACATCCGAATTCCAATATGGTGACCCCAATCCCACAAACGCAGGTACGAAATATACTCCGTCATTTGACTTGATTGATTCGGCGAGTTCTTGCGTTTCCGCGCTGGATTCGATGATTCCAAGCCCGTCTCGTAACCATTGTATTGCGGCTCCGGCGACGAATATTGCTCCTTCAAAAGCATACGTTGCCGGTTGACCTTCAAGTTGCCACGCCACTGTGGTCAAAAGTCCCGGCACCAATTTGGCATCTGTGCCGATGTTTGTTAGCAAGAAACTTCCGGTACCGTATGTGCATTTCCCCATTCCAACTTCAAAGCAGCATTGACCAAATAACGCTGCTTGCTGATCGCCGAGATCGGCTAAAATTGGGGCTGAGAAGCCGACAATCGTTTGGTCCGTCTCTCCAAAATTGCTATTCGATGGTATCACTTTCGGCATCATTGAGATGGGGATTTGCAAGCGCGATAAGAGTTCTTCATCCCATTCAAGTGTGTGGATGTTGTAGACCATAGTTCGCGAGGCATTGCTAGGTTCAGTGAAATGATTTTTGTCTTTGGTTAGATTCCAAATCAACCAGGTGTCGATTGTTCCGAATGCCAGCTCACCTTTGTCAGCGAGTTCCCGTGCGCCTTTTACATTGTCCAAAACCCATCGAATTTTTGGACCGGAAAAGTAAGCGTCCGGAACAAGTCCAGTTTTCTCTCGGAACGTATTTGATTCCTCGCGCAACTCTTCAGCTAATTGTTGAGTGCGGCGACATTGCCAAACAATTGCGGGATAAACGGGCTTTCCAGTTTTTTTATTCCAAACAACTGTTGTTTCGCGCTGATTGGTCAATCCGACAGCCGCGATCTCGTCTGGTTTGACGCCTGCATCTTTGATTGCATCTTTAATGCAGGCGATCTGTGTCGCAAGAATTTCCTCGGCATCGTGCTCGACCCATCCAGCTTTTGGGAAGGATTGTTTGAATTCCTTCTGTCCCAGACCTTTGGTTTTGCCGCTTTTGTCGAACACAATTGCGCGGCAGCTAGTCGTGCCCTGATCGATACTAAGGATGTAGCTTTTCATAAATCACATTAATTGCCATTTGGAGTTAAGATCTTAGTATGTAGTACCAAGGAACTTCAATTGAATTATGAAAATACCCCCAATAGTTCCGAAAAATCCACTTAGTTTTACCTGCTCTGTCTGCGGCTTGCCCGTCGGCGGATTGTTGACGGGACTGCCTGGAACAGGAGGCAAGAAGTGCTCTGTTTGTCATGAGAACGTTTGCTCCAAGCATATAGTGTCGGGCAAAGACATTTGTACTAATTGCGATCAGAGCAGCTGGTGTCAGACT
Source organism: Candidatus Obscuribacterales bacterium (assembly GCA_038322035.1). Lineage (GTDB taxonomy): Bacteria > Cyanobacteriota > Vampirovibrionia > Obscuribacterales > Obscuribacteraceae > PALSA-1081. Next base: position 4,196 of record JBBQFO010000019.1, on the reverse strand, counting down.
CCTAAAGGTCCGACAATTTAGTTGGATGCCTGGAACAGTACTAGGCAAAACCCTATTGAGGCACAGTCACGATTTTGTTCTAATCCATAGGTTAGTAATGAAGGTGATTGTTAATGATCAGAGCCTTCCTGGGTCGTTTCATCCCTGAGTTTGAGGCTGCCTGCACCCGGCTGCGTCTTAATCATGGAAAGCCCAAAGATGTCTTCGCCGATATCCGTTTTTTGATTGACCACTACATGCGCCGCGGTGAGTTGGATCGCGCCGATGCGCTCTCTTGTTCGCTTGTCGCTCTCGCCGAGGGTGATGCAGTGCGTTGGACAGACCCTGAACTTTTTCCAGCAGGCAAATCGATACGCTATAAAAAAGATTCGCATAGATGGCAAATGACTGTAGCAATGGCGCTGATGGTGCCGCTGTTAGCGGTTGCTCAACATCAGTTGATTTTGACTCTGATCGCTAAAGATAAGATGCGAAAAGGCAATGTGCACGAAGCAATTTCCTTGTTGCGTTCTGAGCTGGCAATTGAAAGTCTCTACACTAAGCCCGATTTGAACGTTTCGCTCTCGCTTGCTGACGCCCTAATCTGCGATTACCAGCTACCTGAAGCGCTGGGCATAGTTTCTAGTGCGCGGCACATTGCTCCGTCTAATCAGCGGGCCGTGTATTTGGATCTTCAAATCGCTATGCTCACCGGGCAAGGCAAACGCGCCAATCAAGACGCTCTTGCCATTAGCGGTTATATGAAAAAGAAGGAGTTGATCTCGTCTTTGCTGATGTCGAATGTTTTGATTGGTCATGGTCCCTATACAGATTTTGAGACGATGCTTCAGCTTGGTGCCACAGAGCAAGGTTTGCCTGGATACAAGCTCTTCAAAAATTCAGTCCCTGAAAACGAAACAGATCAGAAATTTGCTACAGCCATGGGATATTTATGCAAGGCGCGCAACGATGAAGAGAGCGCTACGAGATGGTTTAAACAATCGATGTCGCTATTGCGTGGAAGTAAATTCAAATCAGATCAAGTTAGGTTCGTCGATTCGGTTAACCAGTATGTGTCGCTAATCAGCCATTCCAAGCCAATCGAAGCGAGACGTTTGGAATGGACTGCGATGGGAATCGCCAATCAAAATCACTTACCGTACGAAACATTTACAGATAAAAGCCGTCAAGAAGAGCTGAGTTTGCTGCAATAGGCAGCGACTTCCTGAACGCACTCAGTGAGCATGCGCTGCGCTGCCTGGCTTCGAGCTGCAGGCGATTTGATTCGCGTGAATTCTTCGTTTTCTGCTTCCACCAGTGTTTTCGCTAGATCTTTGGGATGTGGCACGTGCACGAAGAGCACCGAATTGAGCTCGCCAGTTTTTTCCTTGTAGCGCAAACCCTGGTAGTAGACTTCGTTGCAGATAAAAGAGCCTGCGAAATTGGAAATTTCTGTCGGGAAGTTTTTCTTACGCAGAGCATTTCGCATCTCCACCAGCGGCAAGTCAGTCTTCAACGCTTCTGGCTCACCAGCATAAATTTCGGTGCCGTCGTATTGGTGTCCGCTGTTATCTTTGATTCCATAATCTCGAATATTGAGGGCGAAACGCTCCAGGCTGATGCGTTTCCTTCCGCCTGCAAGTCCGACTAAGATCAATGATGAATAGTCATTCTTTGCTAGCTGTTTGGAGATCAGTCGCCAAGATTGCTTGCAACAAGTCGGTACGACAAGTGTGTCGATTTCGACTGACAAGTCGGTCCTTGGAATCTTGAATTCTTCGGGTAATTGCTCAGCGATTCTCTGGCTGGGGTTTGTTGAATGATTCCCAAACGCGTTGAACCCCGTAATCAAGCACCGCTCCGTGCGGCTTTGCGAATTTTTTAGTCTCATTTTGTTGACTTTTGTAGGTTTCCGTTGTGCTTCTATGGTCATAGTGTAGAATGAAAAACCAATCCTGCGCCGAAGTGGCGAAATGGCAGACGCAGTTGACTCAAAATCATCCGCCTTAACGGGCGTGTCGGTTCGACTCCGACCTTCGGCAGGTTTTATTTTTCAGCAAGACTAAGAAGCATTTCTGGGGTATTTACACACGGAAATGTAGTTCCATTGCACATTGCAAAGGGCTGAATGAGTAATGTCGCAACACTTGCACTAGTGTTGAGTCGGCTTAGAGTGAGCAGCTCGTTTTGTTAGATTATGATCGTAGAGCGGTGTTGCAGTGGAACGAGCAGCCCTGAAGCGATTCTGGTGAACTCATGTCTTCAATACTTGATTATGCGATCAGCATAGCCATGGGCGTAGTCTCGTCCGTTGGAATAAGCTCGGTTGTAGTAGCTAAAAAGCTTCATTTGGAGCCAGCACAGTACCGGGTCAAGATTGAACGGAAAGTTTCGTTGAGCGCACCTGATGGCACCAGGCTTAGCGCCGATGTGTTTCATCCCGCGGATTTAAAGAAATCACCAACTATATTGGTTCGAATTCCCTTCACTGAGACAGCAGAAACTGATTTCCTTGTAGAAACGATCGGGCGATTGTGGGCAGAACGTGGCTTCACCGCAGTGATTCAGGGAACTCGCGGACGCTTTAAATCGGGCGGCGAATTTTACCCGATGTCGTCTGAGCGCGACGATGGCATTGAAACTCTTTCTTGGTTAGCAAAGCAACCCTGGTATAACGGCGAGATTGGCGGTTGGGGCGGTTCTGCCTATGGACAGACCCTGTGGTCTATTGCAGATCAGACTACACCTGCGGTCAATTCGATGGAGCTTTACTTCACCAGTACCGATTTTCATCGGATGTTTTACCCGGGCAATGCATTTTCCCTTTACACGGCTCTGGGGTGGGCATTCCGAAGCCACGATAAACACAAAGATGAAGACACTTGGCCTACCACTGAAAGGATTATCCAAGCAGCAAACAGATGGCCGATGAAAGATGCTGATAAGAGGGATTTGGGACATTCGGTCGACTTCTTCCAGGACTGGGTTCGGCACAAAGCCGTCGATGATTACTGGAAGCAAATTGATGGCTCCAGTCAAAACAGCAAATTTCACGGTCCAGTTCTATTTCTTGCGGGGTGGTTCGATCCATTCCTACCGACTGAGTTAACGGATTTCAGCAACGTGTGCAAAACCGACAGCTCTCAAAGAACGCGGATAGTTATTGGTCCCTGGTCTCATGCACGCGACGTCGAACTGCCGAATTTTCAAACTTCCGACAAATTTAGACCGAAGAGTGTGGCTGTCAGTTTGCCCTGGTTTAAAGAGACGTTGACCAAACCAGCAAAATCGACTGCACCTCCACCAAAGGTTTCAATATTCGTCATGGGTGTTAACAAATGGCGCACTGAAACTGAGTGGCCGCTGGCGCGTGCGAAATACACGTCTATGTTTTTGCAGAGTGTTGGACACGCAAATGGCAGTTGCAGCAATGGAAAACTGAGATCGGTAGTGGATGTGAACCAGTCTGTCGATCGATATGTTTACGATCCAAACAGTCCAGTTCCCACCGCAGGTGGTGCCATGATTGGAAACGCCGCAGGCATGTATTTACAAAACGATATCGAGCAGCGAGGCGATGTTCTTACTTACACCACTGCTTCATTAACGGAGGACACAGAAGTTACTGGTCCAGTGAAAGTGACTCTGTATGTCTCTACCGACGCTCCATCAACTGATTTCACTGCAAAGCTTGTCGACGTTTATCCAAACGGGAAAGCCTATAATTTGTGTAGCGGAATTTTGCGAAGAAATTATTCTTTGGCGCGAGCGGAAAAACCTGATCCAACTAAAATAGAAATCGATCTTGGGGCGACTAGCGATGTTTTTCGGAAAGGCCACAGCATCCGGCTAGAAATCTCCAGCAGTGACTTCCCTCGATTTGACAGGAATCCAAATACAGGAGGAGATCCGGCGACAGAAACGAATTCGCGAATCGCTCATCAACAAATATTCTCTGGCTCGGATTTCCCTGCGCGGATTATTCTTCCAATCATTCCGAATAATTCCAAAGATTCTATCTAGAGCGCACCCAGCCCGAACCGCGGTATCTTCTCCTAGTGCTGCGGCTGCGCTTGCCCTGTCGTCACCGGTTGTATGGTCCCGTCGTACCTGCCGAGCGGTGTGGTCATAATGGTTCCAGGTATAGGGATGGTGAGGGGACTGATCGCCCCTGGGATCATTTGCTTCCGATATCGGATTGGTCCATGTGCTACAGG
>JBBQFO010000018.1:0-36827 GCA_038322035.1 Candidatus Obscuribacterales bacterium | reverse complement strand
ACGATTTACAGGCCTGACACTGTGAATGAGAAACAAGGAGGAGGTGGCCTCAGAATCGGCCCTCCTCCTTGCTTCTCTTGCTTAACTCGAAGTCAACCGGACCTCGCCGTATTTCCGCGCTTTTATCGCGCCGTTAACATTCTTCGTCACGTAGGCCATATGCCCTTCGCTGGATGACACGGATCTTGTTGTTTAAACCCTCGACAAATCCCAGAGAGACTTTGTTCTCCGGTTTAGTGTAAGCTGCAATCCCATCCCAATGGCTTTCGATCATCTTCGCAAATTTCTCAAATGATTTTAGCCGCTGCCACTTTAACGAATCACACCAATTGTCAAAGAACCGTCGCGCCCAACCCTCACGCTCGTAGTCCCAAAGTTGCGTGAATGACTCCTTCAGAATGTATGCGGTATGCAATCGCTTGTTGGCTGCGAGCAAGGTCTTAAGCGCCTTTCGTCCTTCCAAGCTAAGATTATCCTTGCGGGTCAGAAGCGTATACTTCTGACCTTTGATGAAGCGCCTGTCACGACCCGACAACCGCGCATATTCTGACTTACGTACACGGTCAAGTGCGTCATTCAAGTGCCTAACAACATGGAATTTGTCGTACAATACTGCTGCCTGTGGTGCCCGTTCCTCGGTGACGTTGCGAAACGCTTTCCACATGTCCATAACGGCCAGCCGAATGCGCTTGCTCTTCTTCGGTCCCAGCCACTCGTAAAACTCTCGCATGCTAGCCTCAGATCTATCTTTTCCTCCAAACCAGATTGGGCGGCCGCGAACCAGATCACTTACCACAATCCGGTAGGTGTGTCCTTTCTTGATCGATATTTCGTCAATCCCGATCACCTCAGGACCAGGCGTACCTGCCTTCGCAAGCACGCCACGCATGTACTCTTTGTCTAGCTCCTTGACCGTGTGCCAGTCGAGATTTAACTCTTTTGCGACACTCTGAATTGTTGCATCCCGACAACGCTTGCCTACATACACAGCGAAGCGCTTCGTGTACAGCGGATTGCCGGCCAGCCATTCTAATCCTTCACTCTTCACCTTGCCGCATTTCCTGCAGTCCACACGCCGAAACTCAAACTCCAAATACACATGCGTATTGCCACACGACAGGTCGCGAATCAGTTTCGTCTTGCGGTCATACCAACCGCTACGCTCGGCACCACATTCGCCGCAACGTGTTTTTTTGACCGCCGCTTCAAGGGCAGTATCCGCGCCTTCGGATTCCCGAAGATACCCCGCACTTTTGCTGCTTCTGGTTCAAATCCTTCAAATCGGTAAGCGTCCGATAGTTGCCGCTTGTAACCCTGCAAGATCCCCTGGCCTTTCTATCCAGTTTTTCAAACCCACACAAGTCTACCTGATCCTTTCGGTGTAAGCGTTTTGGGCAGCCAAGACCCTAGATCCACCCACACGCCGGCCCGAAGACCCAATAATCTAATCAAAAGCGAGCAGCGGCGATGACTGACCTTTTCGCTTCGAAATGCACCATCTTGTCGCCAAATTCTGGAATGGTGGCTGTACCACTAATCACTTCGTCTTTCAGTTGACCAGTGAATATTGCCACAGCAGAATTGCGTCTTTTCCATCTGGCTAGTCTGGACCTGGAGAAATCGACGGAAAGTTGGACTGTTCCTGTAGTTTCCTCGATCACTCCACTCAACGGAAACTTGCCGAGAATGCCACTATACGTACCGCTGACCTGGTTGCCATTTTGCGCTGTTATTTCTACAGTCGGGTGCCGATGATATTCGAAGACGTGACCTTTCCAACGTCCGGTAAAGTCTGGTGCCTTTGGTGCGGTGTCGGAAAATTCAACTCCACCTTTTAGCGTTTGCTCGTTTGCAAGTGTGAGCTGAGTTGTTGATGGTGTGGTTTGTAGATCAGTTGGAGCGGTTTGAGCTGAGGCGGTTTGTTGAAGAACAAATATTGCCAACATTGGAACAATTGCAGAAACGACTGGAAGGGATTTTATAACTTGCGAGACTTCGGTGTAGAAAGGAACGTTGTGGAACTGGACTGTGAGCGGATTATTGCTTTCGAATCTTCCCAGGATTCCAAATTTCGGCGCCACAACTTCTGCTTTATATGTGCCAAACATTCGATCCCAAATCATCAGAATACCGCCAAAATTTCTGTCTATGTAGACGAGGTTTCTTGCGTGATGAACGCGATGAGCCGATGGAGTGTTGATGATACCTTCAAAGATTCCCAATTTGCCAACTAGTTTAGTGTGCAGGAAAAATTGATAGAACAAGTTGACGATCAAAAATAAGAGAACTTGCTCCGCCTTAAATCCAATTATAATCAGGGGCGCAAAGACAAGCGGAGCAGTCAGTCGACCAAACCAATGTAGTCTGAAACTCGTTGTTAGATTGAATTGCCTGCTGGAATGATGCACCTCGTGGAAGAACCAGAGGGCTTTTAGTTTATGACTGAAGCGGTGCTCCCAGTAGTAGACGAAGTCGGTTAGAAGCAAGGCGATGACAGTGGTGAATTCCGTCGTCGGCAGAGTGAACAGCCGCAAGCTTTCAATCAATCTCAGGGTTGCATAGATATAGCCCAGGAAGAGCGGTTGACTCAGTCGGCTGATCAGTAAAATTGAAAGGTTGCAGAGTGTGTCTTGCGGTTGATAAAGCTTCAAATCTCGTTTTGCCGAAATTGTCACTTCTAAAACCACACAGCTCAGGGTGACGATCAAAATTGGCACTGTCAGCGCCTTGGTTTCTTCAAACACGATAGTGCACCTGTTTGGATCTTTTCAGTGATTGCCTTGTGCACCATATTCGGTGCTTAATGATCTATGGTTGTTCTTGCGTTACGACAGGCTTTTGCCCCTTTTGCCAATCGACGTTGTAGTCACCCTTGTTTTGAGTGTCGATAGTCGATGTAGCGCCTTGACCCTTGGTATAATTTGTCGTGCCGTTGTATCCGTAGTTCTGACCTGCTGCAGTCTGGAACTGCTCAGAGCTGCTTCGGGTGCCTTGTCCGGTTTGTGCGTTGTAGACATTACTCGAGTAGCCAGAACCACTGGCGCCGTTCGGTGCCTGTCCTTGCCATGCACTGCCGCGGGCTGCGCCGACTCCGCGCTTGTAGCCGAAGGCTCCTGCGCTTTGCGCCGTGCCACCGTTGGGACCGGCCCACTGACCGCCGCGGATGCCCGCTCCAGCGTTGTATCCCAGCGCTCTCGCGCCCCCACGACTGCCATACTGACCCTTAGTGGCGTATGCGCCTGCGGAACCGCTTGCTCCTCGTGCGAACAACCGTCCGGCCTGAGCCGGTTGTGCCATGACCAGGCTGCCGCATGCAAATCCAATGCCGAGCGCCCAAGTCAAATATTGTTTCGAATCCATCACGTTTCTCCTGGAAGTTTGTTTTCTTACAAACTCAGATACACGAGGCAATTCAAAAAGTTTCGCAAGGCCGAAAATTTGTTTGATTACTCTTCGGCGCTCAGCGCAGCTACTCTTTCGGAAATTTCCTTGGCTTCATCTTCCCTATCCGTGGCCTTGAGAAGGCGCGCATATATTTCCAGCGGATAAACAAGTTCGTCTGCATCACCCTTCTCAATTACATCAATTGATTGCTTGATAATCGGTTCAGCTTTGGCAAACTCTTGCTGACCTATATAGATCGATGCCAGTAAAGCTTGATTGCGAGCCAGGTCTGGGTCGTCTTGTTTTAACAACTTGTATTTGATTTGCAGCGATTTGTAGCAAAACATTTCTGCTTCTGCGAAATGCTCGCGGCTCTCATGTATGAGTGCATAGCGAACGTATTGTTCGGCGACTTCCAAATCTTCGGCGCCAAGCGCGTTTTCACGCAGTTGGAAGGCGCGCTGAAAAAGTGGATCAGCTTTTCGCCAGAGTTTTTGTCCTTCGTAAAAATTGGCCAGTGTTTCCAGCATATGCGCAAGTTCAAGCGGAGCATTTACATATGACTTTTCAGCAATTGACAGAGCTTTCTTGTAAAGCAAGTCAGCATCTGCTGTTTTGTTCTGTGCTTCGCGCACCATTGCAAGTCCAAAATAGGAACTGGCAATGTGATGATCGTCGGGCGACAGATGTTTTTCGGACAATTTCAAAAATTGTTTGAGATTCGCTTCGGCCGCATCGTATTTGTCCAAGATTAACTGAGTCGTGGCAAGGTTGTTGAGAACCTGACAGGTAGCGGCACTTTCAATCGGGCAGAGATCCAGAGCTTCTTTTAAAATCTCTTCGGCTTGGACAAAGTCTTCACGCTTTTTGCATTCAATCGACTGCTCAATTAATCGCGTTACGTTATCAGGAATCGATGGCGGTGTTTCGGACTGGTCTGCTGCACCCATGAAACTGGACATCCACGAACTGGCGTCTCCTAGTGACTCTTGCATGTCGTCGAAGCTTGGAGTTCCTCCGCCAGACTTGACTTGCTTGATTAGCATTTGCGCCATTGATTTCGCCATCGGTCTGAGCGCCGCATCGGTTTTTGGAAGCATTTTCAAACCATTTGCTAACATAGGCGGAATATTTCCAGCCTTTGCGAAAGCATCGGGATCTTTGATCGCTTCTTTGAGTGACATCAAAACGATTTCAACAACTTCTGCCTCGCTGGAGTGGCGAATTATTTCCTTCAGTTGTTCGGGAATTTCCATATCGCCGCCAAACATCCCGCGCCCTCCCAGTAAGTTGTAGTCGACAAGCAATATACCATTATCAGCTAGGGATAATAATTCTTTCCCTTTGTGGCATTTTGTGGAAACATCCTCGAATTGCTGAGATACTGGCGAAATACAGGCAAGAGGGTATGTTTCAGTGCGCTTTGTTACCGTTGCGGTCTCGTTATTTTTGTTCAGTGGTGTGTTGCAACCTTCGTCTGCACATCATCAATTGGGCGAAGACCATCCCCACAAATCAGCAAAGAAAAGTTCGAAGCCACACAACGATGATCCCTGGCACCTGCTTGATTTCGCATTGACTCCAGCTTATGCACTGACGACCAATGTGCGCATTTTTTTCGAAGGGAATTATCGAGTCATCGACTCCAACGGAATTCCAAATCACCCGACAGGACAATTTCCGAATGCAAACAATCCAAATGCTATTTCGGAACAGTCTTATCAGTTCAGAATGCTGAGAGATCCTATTTTTTCTTCTACTCTGACCGCGCTTTTCCTTGAACCCTTCGGTGTTGCAGTCAATGGAATTCCATTCGATCCAGGTGCTAATGAATTTTGGAATCGCGATCGAAGCTCTGGATGGCAGTATGAGCCGATGTTCCATCACAGTTTAGGACTCGATGAAAGCAACGCTCATGTGCAGCCAAACGGTGCCTATCACTATCACGGTCTTCCCACTGGATTGTTAAGCAAACTAGCGCAAGCACCACATCCGGTGCTGATTGGTTATGCGGCAGATGGCTTTCCAATTTACGCACCATTCGGGTACAAGGACGGGAAAAACAACCGCTCAGCTATGACGAAGCTGCGTTCTAGTTATCGCGTCAAAGGCGGAACACGACCATCTGGTCCGGGTGGACGCTACGATGGTTCGTTTGTGCAAGACTATGAATACGTTGCCAATCTGGGTGACTTAGATCAATGCAATGGACGTTTTGGAGTTACGACAGAATATCCGAAAGGCACTTATCACTACATTGTCACTGACACATTCCCGTTCATCCCACGCGAATGGAAGGGAACGCCCGACGAAAGTTTCATGCGTCATGGTCACACCGGCCGTGGTGGCGAGCAACAAGGCGGAGGGCCAAGGGGTGGTAGTCAGCAAGGCGAATTTCCGCCCGGTGGTGTCCCTGGTGGTGGCGGCCGACAAGGTGGGCCACCATGGAGAAATGGATCGGGAGGCCGACCTCCTGGCGGACCGAATGGCGGTCCTCCGAGAGGTGGCCAGATGGACCGTGGACCGAATGGCGGTCCTCCGAGAGGTGGCCAGATGGATGGCGGACCGAATGGCGGTCCTCCGCGAGGTGGTCAGATGGACCGTGGTCCGAACGGCGGTCCTCCGCGAGGTGGTCAGATGGACCGTGGACCGAATGGCGGTCCTCCGAGAGGTGCACAGATGGATGGCGGACCGAATGGCGGTCCTCCCAGAGGTGGGCAGACGGACGGTCCTCCACCGCGCGGAGCGATGGATCGCGCACCATCAAATCGCCAATCTTCGGAATCTAATTGATGACTAAAAAGAGTAGATTGACGGTAACGAAGTTCATTTTGGGAGCGTCGCTTCTCCTTGTTCTCGCCACGGTGTATCCCCGAATGCCAATCCAGGTGCGGCTCTTTGTGCTTCCAACCAGCCTCATCGCTCTCTGGTGGTGCTTCAAAGGTTTGCTTAACAAGAAGAAGTGAATTTTGTTTCGCTATCGTTGCTACGTGGCTAGAGTCCGTCTTTTGTTGATGTATGATCGACTTTCGGATTGTTGGCTTGCGTAATGGTAGGTGTAGAACTTTGAAAACACAGTGGAAGCGCTTCGAAAACTGGCTCGACAAAAATGCCCCAGAGGTTCGTAAGGGGCTATTCCCGGGTGCGTCAACCGCCGAGCTGGATGACGCCGAAAAAAAGCTTGGCGTAAAGTTTCCGCAGTCAATGCGGGACTTTTATGCCGTTCACAACGGTCAAGATGACGAAAGTCCATCGTTCATGAGAGGCACCACTTTTCTCAAGCTGGATCAAATCTATTCTGAGTGGACAGTATGGAAAGATTTGTTGGATAAGGAAATGTTCGCGGACTTCGAGGCTGAGCCTGATTCGGGAGTACGCAACGACTGGTGGAACTCCAAGTGGATTCCTCTTACATACGACGGTAGCGGCAATCACTCCTGTCTTGATTGTGACCCCGCTCCTGGTGGCACGTATGGACAGATCATTTCCATGTGGCATGATGCTGCAGAAAGGACTTTATTGGCGAAAAGTTTTGAAGAGTGGATTGTAGAGTTCGCGGATGGTTTGGAGAAAGGCGAATTCGTCTATTCTGAAGACTATTTTGCGATAGTTCCAATAGAAGACGTGTAGTCTCTAGTTATCCGTCCTTGTCAAGGATTCCGCCATGCTCTGGGTATAAATACATGGCGGCATGCAACCGCCTAGTAACGAGGCTGAGGCGATCAAAATCCGTGCTCAACGATTCCAAAAGCTGATGGTGAAACAACTTTCGCTTTCTTTTACTGCTTTGCTTATTGCGAGTGCGGGAAGTGCTTTGTTCTGTTCCGACGTCGCGCTGGGTGATGATGCAAGTGAGTTAAGTACTGGTGATAAAGACGCCCGTGTTTACGATTTGGTCAAGCAAGCTCAGCCCCTGATCACGGCGAAAAAATTTGTTGAAGCGCGTAAGCTCTTAAAAGACGCCGCATCGCTTGATCCGAACTTAAATTCGGGCAACGTTCATTCGTCTTTGGGGTTCGTTGAACATCAATTGGGAGATTTAGAAGGAGCGATTAAGGAAGATCAGCTGGCGATGCAGTTCGACCCCAAATTTGTAGACGAGCTGACTTGGAACGTCGCCCTTGCGTACAAAGATCTCGGTGATTATGACAAGGCGAGAGACTGGATTCAAAAATATATTCAAACAAATCCAAATGATCCGAAACGTAGACAAGAAGCCGAGGGTTTGTCGAAAAAACTTGGAGAGCAAGCAGGTTTTAACGCATCTCAAAGCATCAAAGGTCCAGACTATCTCGACTCGCTAGTCCAGCAACACGGTGCTGGTCGCTGGCAACGAACAAGTTTTCCGTTGAAAATTTTTGTGGAAAAATCTGATGGCATCGTTGGAGTTCCCGCAGACAACATGCGGATGTTGCAGGACTCCTTCGAAGCGTGGAACAGAGCGAGTGGTGGCTTGTTGCCAGTGCAACCGGTTTTCAAAGCCAAGCAAGCTGACATCACGATCCGCTGGACTGACAATCCGGGTAAAGTCTCCGCTCACGACGGGGTTCACCTCGAGCAGGGCATCACTCGTGTTATGCAAGCTCAGACGCCAGGTTCGATGATTGCCAACATCCGTAGTGCGGACATTATCCTACTTACAGTCAGCCGTGAGGATGGTAAACCGTTGCCGGACGATGAACTAAAAGCAGTTTGCTTGCACGAAATTGGTCACGCTTTTGGTCTTGGCGGACACTCGGCTAATTCCGCCGACACGATGTATTTTTCGTCGTCAGCGCGACAGCTCCCAGCGCTTTCCCATCGCGACAAGACGACGATTTCGCGGTTATATTCAACGACGCCGGTTGCGCAGCAAACGCCAAACGGAATGAACGACAACAGACGGACGATGCCACCATTTGCGCAAATGCCGAACCAACAAAGCGGGTATGCGCAGGGTAATCCATTTCCTCAGCAAGGCATTCAACAGCCAGGTCTGCAACCGAATCCCTACGCCATAAATCCGTATCGGCCGAATCCGAATGTGTCTAGTTCCCCGCCGCCATATCAACAACAGTACCAGCAACAGTACCAGCAACCGTACCAGCAACCGTACCAGCAACCGTACCAGCAGCCGTATCAGCAGCCCTACCAACAGCCATACCAACAGCCATACCAACAGCCTTATCAGAAACCGGGCCAGCAATACCCGCCGGCTAATCAGCAATTACCGTTTCCACAAGCTCCATATCCGAAGCAGCAGCAATAAGCCCCTGCAAACTATTGGCAGTTTGCAAGGGCATTAAAATGTGCGCCACTATTAAAGTGTTGACTTTTGGCTCGAGCTGTTAACTAACTTGCTTTTCGTGCGCTGAAAAAGTGTGCGATGTTGCCCATCAAGCTGTCCGCTGCTTTGATTTTTGAGAGAGTTCTCTTCGCTCTGCGTGCCACTCTATAATTCTCATCCTGGGATAGCGCCTGATAGACATGCTCAGGAAAATTTGGATTCATCGCCAGGCAATAACGTACTAGAGCGCTCTCATCGGTAGCTAATTTCCACACAAACGTAATGGCGTTCGGATGTTGTGCCACTGCTGCGCGGACTTCGGGACTCTTGTCTGCGATTAGCTTTTCAAGTGTTTCTAAATCAGTGTTAGGATTTTCAGCAACTTCCATTAGGACTCCGGTAGATTTCGCTTTGCTCATAACGCTGAGTATGTCGCTAGGCGCTTCGTGGTTGCTAGCAACCAAGCTCATGATGTGCTCGAGCTCGACTTCCGCGATTTCAGCTTCGTCAACGTTCTCTGCTTGAACTTCAATCTTGACCTTCATAATTGCCCGCCTTAAATGCCGTTTGCTTCCAACTGACCAAATATTAGCGGCTCATTAGAGGCGTTACATCCAGCGTTAGGGGTATACCCCTAACAAATTTGAGAGGATGTCAGTCCAACCTATATATTAGGTGACCGGATTGCATCGAATCCAGTCATGCCATCACCTGTAGTGTCCAAGTTATTGATCTGGTTTCTGGAATAGAACCACGCCGACAACGGAGACAAGCGTGAATGCAATCAGAACCCCAAATGCAGCTGAAAAATTGTGTGTAGCTGTGGCGATCATGCCGGTTAACGACGGGGCCAAAATTCCAGCCAGCGCGAAGAAGCAATCCATGATACCGAGGCTGGTGCCAGCTCGATCTTTCGCTAGGTCGCAGTTGAGGGCATAGAATGCCGCATTCGGCATCAGTCCCAGGCCGATTCCCAGTGAAATCATGATGATGGCCAATTCCAGCGATGGATTAAACATGATGGGGATAAAGCACAAGGCCGAAGCTAATTGACACATCCATATCATATGCGTGCGGGAAATTCTGTAGCTGCCGGTTTTCTTGAAGAGGTAGTCAGACAGCCAGCCTGCAGCAGGCAGTAAAATCCCTGCGGTCAACCATGGTGCGATTGAATAGAGTCCTGCTTCCTTTACGTGCAAATTATAAGTCTGTTCGAGATAGCCGGGGAGCCATGTCAGAGCGAAGAACAGCAAGTATCCGAAGGAAAAGAAGGCAATGTTGTTCGACATCAAAGATGGATTCAAGAGCATGAAGCGCCAAGTTGTGGTGCCTTCACTGAGTTCATGTTGCCGAATAGATTCAGATGTTTGTTTCCTGTCTGAGATTCTTCCTTCTCGAATGTATTTCAGCTCTCCGTCTGAAACCTGTTTGCATTCTTCTGGATAATCGCGGAAAACGATGAACCAGACGAACGCCCACGCGATTCCCAGGCAACCAAGAACCGCAAACATTACTTTCCATCCGAGTGATGCGACCATGTTCGACAACAGCGGCGCGCCGATCACCATTGAAATGGGAACAGCTGAAAGCCCGATTGCGGTGGCTCTTCCACGTTCTGATCCCGGCAGCCAGTCCGCCACAACTCTAGTCAGCGCTGGAAAATGTGGACCTTCCGCAACTCCCAACATTGTTCTAAATAGGAACAGAAGCCAGAAACTACTCGCGAAGCCCATCAGGGCCGTGCAGGCGGACCAGAGTATAGCTGCCGCCGGCCAGACTTTGTGAGCACCCCATCTGTCCACAATGATGCCGCCACCAACGGTCATGACCATATAACCGATGCCAAATGCCCCAGCTATAAAACCGAAGTCCTGATCCGTGAGTCCAAACTCTTTCTTGATTGGAGTGATTGCCCAGGCCAACGCCGAACGGTCGAGGTAGCAAATTAGCGTGATTGCGAAACCCAGCGCGATCATCACCCACCTGTAATTGCCTTCTGAGCGCAATTCCGTCTGGGTCGTTGAAATGTCCTCGGTGTTGAGGTGAACCATGGTTGCCTTGATTTCCTGGGAACGTCGGGGCTGTCAGCTCTCGACTTTATGGGATCTGACGTCAAACCGGGCGCCCACTTGGCGCTGCTCTGTCTGGTCGGACGCCCAAATATTAGCTCATCCAGAGCGAAAAGTGAGCGAGGACGTCATCGCCGCCTTAAATTCCGCTTCTATGGCGCGAAACCGTGATTGGGATTTTAATGAAGGAGTAGGCGAACCTTATCGGAACTCCCTCCTAATTCGATTAGGCGATCCAGTAAGATAACCTTGGATAAGGTACGTGGCAGCGATGCCTGCCTGAATCCAACCTAATTCAGACTCAGTTGGAAGGACAATGAAACGCTTTTTTCTTAGCACGCTTTTAAGTATGTGTGTGATCTCGATAACCCAGGCTCCGGCGCATTCCGAGTGGTATGAGAGCGAGCATTCGACTTTGGAAAAAGCAAAGCGCATGTACCAATCAGGTCGTTTTGACGAAGCCCGCGTCATGTTCAGCGATTTGATCAGCGGCAATTCACGCTCCGCCGAAACATATTATTGGCGCGGTGTCACCTACAACAGTCTTGGACAGCCAGAAAAGGCGCTTACCGACTTTAACCAGGCGATCACACTCGATTCAAACAATCCTAAATACTTCTTAGGACGCGGTTTGCTGTATTCGAACAAGAACAAATACGATGAAGCGATAGTTGATTTTGATTCAGCTATACGTCTCGATCCTGATAACGACATGGCGTCAACGAACAAGAAGTTTTGCATCCAAGCCATGTCCGACAAGAAAAAGAATGACGAGACCAAAATCGCCAAGGCCAAGGCTGATGCAGACAAGCTCGCTGCTGAAAAGCTTGCTGCAGAACAGTTGGCGTTGAATCCGCCTGTTCCTGTAAAAAAAGGAAGATCGAGTCACGCAACCGCTGTGAGACCAACGACATCTACAACTATCGCATCGGCAATTCCAGTCACCACTCCGGTTGCCACTACCCCTGTAGCGCCTGCGGGACCAAGCTCTGCTCAGCTGCGTGCTTTCGAAAAGAAACAAGCTGAACTCGCTGCTCGTGAAGCTGCAGTCGAAGCGAAGTTGGAAAAAGAACGCATGGAACGTCAGCAATTAGCTGAAGCCAAAGTGGAACAGCAACGATTGCTGAAAGAAAGCAAAAAGACTTCATCGACCTCATCGCGCACCGTCAAGAAGAAAGAAGTTGATGAACAGCCGATTGCAGAAGAGGCTCCTGCTCTTGCCGCACCGGCCAATCGTCCAATTCGCGACAAGTGGGCTTTGATTGTTGGTATCAGTAAGTTCAAAGATTCAAGCTTGAATCTGCGCTATCCATCGAAGGACGCGAAAGATTTTTACGACTTCCTTATCGCCAGTGCTGGATTCAAAAAGGATCACATCAAACTTCTCGTTGACGAGGAAGCTACTCGCGGTCACATTCTCTCCGAACTCGGCGACAAGTGGTTGCCTCGTGTCGCTAATCCAGATGACCTTGTTGTTATCTACATCTCGAGCCACGGTAGCGCATCTGACATGGATGTCGGCGGTGTCAACTACCTGCTTGCTCACGATACCGAAGTAGATAACTTGTATGCATCAGGTTTGCCAATGCAAGACTTGACCCGTATCATCAAAGGTCGCGTTCACTCCGATCGAATCGTTCTTGTTCTTGATGCTTGCCACAGCGGCGCCACCACTGTGTCTGACAGCAAAGGCTTGTCTCGACACACCAACGTCAACGCTGACGACATCGCTCAAGGTACCGGTCAGCTAGTAATCTCATCCAGTATGCCAAATCAAGTTTCGTGGGAATCGAAGAAAGATCAAAACAGCGTCTTCACCAAATATTTGATGGAAGGGTTGAAGTCTAAGCCAAACCTTGGAGAAGCCTTTGATTTCATGAAGAACAAAGTGCAAGAAGAAGTCTTACGTGAGCGCGGTGTGTTGCAGACCCCAGTTCTGAAAAGTAAGTGGCAAGGTGCCGAGTTGGTTATCGGCGCTCCAGCAGTCAGTCCAAGTGCTGCTCTTGAGCCTGAAACTCAAGGATCTCGACCAGCACATTAAGCACTCAATATTAGCGCAACCTCCACGATAGAGGCATGCTGAATTTGGCTTCAGAAGCTGATTCACTTATGCTGCTTCCTCTCTGTGCCTTTGCGTATTGTCGCTTCATCTCTTCGTATTCGGACTCGAAATTTCTTTCTTCAAACGAGTAATTCTTTGGCGGCATAATTGGGGCAAATAGTGCTTGCAAAAGGCTCATAGTTCCGTACTCCGAAATTGGAAAGGGCTTATCCATGACCTGAAGATAAGCGATAGACATTGCAGATTTCTTGCAACTCAAGCAATCCAATAAATTTGCTAAAAGGACAACCTGTTCAGTTGGATTTAAGAGTGCGCACCTTATCTGGTGTGAATTCGTGAATGCCTTTGTGCACGTGTGCCGCTGACTGTTCGATAGATTCCACAGCTTCCTGCCCTTCTTCGAGAATTTCTTTGATCTTGCGGCGCGTTTCCGTCTGCACGTCTTTGATTTCCTCTTCGTAAGGCTTTTTCGCTTCTTCAATTTCTGTGGAATTGGCTGAACGAAATGCTCGAAATGGAAATATTGGACCTCTGCCATTTCCGATTGCCGCCGTTTCCGCTTCTTTGATATCGGCGCAATGACGTGCTGCTTCGTCACTAAATTCTAGTGCGCGTTTTTCTGCTTGATCTAAACTCAATTTTGTCCGCTCAATTTTTTGAGCTTGGATTGTGTCTGTGCTTCGCTTCAAGTCCTGCTCGAAGCGTGATGGTCGCTTGTTGTCTGCTAGTGCGGCTGCGGCTGCAATTGCGATAGTGATTGTGATTGCGGCAGTGAGTGTTTTCGATGTACTCGCAACGAGTGCGCTCGTTTTCATACGAGGATGAAATCGGTGCATCATTTCTCTCCGGGCTTCTTCTTGAAGCCGTCCACCAGCCGACTCAGCACCGCGCGCGGATCATTGCTGTAACCCCCATCCTCAGTTTCTGATGTCTTCGGTTTCACGGGAGCTTCGGCCTTAACGTTGCTCTCCTTCTTTTCTGCAAGCACTGGATTGATATCGCTCGATTGAGAGATCCAATCGACCTTTTCCATTGAGGGCATGAATCGTGAAAACGTTGCAAATTGGTCTTCTTTCGTCTCCTGGACTCCAGTTGGACTCATCGCTTTGAACTTTCCGACTTGATTCCACTTGCCTGACGTGAGACTGCGAATGTAGTTTTTCAAATTTACCGCTTCACCTTCGCGGTGACAAACGTAAAGCATGTTCGCGTAATTGTTGAGCAGTGTTATCACATCTGGATGTGTTGTTCCTTGATTCGCTATGCGAATATCGAGCGCACGTTTGTACATCGGTTCAGCTAATTCAGGCTTGTCCAGCGCGTGATAGAGCATCGCCAGGTTGTTTGAGATGACACCAATATCTTGATGTTTGGGTTCGAGAGTTGTTGAGTAAAAAAGCAGTGTGCGCTCGCAGATTGGCTGAGCTTCAGCGAGTTTGCCGTTTTTCCAGAGTGCTTCGGAATAGAGTTCAAGCGTGCTGGCGATGCGAGGGTCAGTTGGAGCAAATGCGTCGGTTGCCACAACAGCCCGCTTCAACAGCTGTTCAGCCTGCAGCGTATTGTTTTGCTGTATCGCGTCCATGCCTTTTGATAGCAGTTCGATCCATGGCTCAGGTTTTTCAGCTGCTGCCGTCTCTGGTGTGGAACTCTTTCTCGCACTTAACCAATTTGATAATCCACTGCTTTCAGCGCTAATTTCGTCTTCTGAAATGGCTCTGGTATCATCCACCAGTTCGGCGGTTGGCACTAGTTCCAAATCTTGCTGAGGTGCGGCTACAGGTGCATTCACCGGCGCTACAGGTGTCTCCGGTTGCACATAGAGAGAGTCCGGATTATCAATCTGGATTGTGTTGAAATGTCCTGAGCGATTCCAAATGCCAGACTTAATGCTGACTGTGCTTGCCCGCAGATCTTCTGCTTCAAAAATGCGCCCAGCAGCGACCAAGAGGTTCGCGTAGTTCTTAACCAGTTCTGCCACATCTGGATGCTCTACGCCTAGAACCTTTCGTTGGATGCGCAAGGCGCGCTGATACAACGCTTCTGCCTCAGTGAATTGTTCAAGCGTGTGATAAACCCGCGCCAAATTGTTGGCGAGCACGCCTATGTCGGCATGGTCAGGACCGAGTTGATCCTCGTGCAAAGAAAACGTTCTAACTAAAATCGGCAGCGCGTCTGAGAACTGATTGGTCCGCCAATAAACGTTTGCCAAGCCTTCCAGGGCAATAATCCGTCGCGAATCGTACGTACTCATGTCATTGCAAAGCGTGACGGCTTGCAGCCAAAGTTGACCTGCTTCGTCAAATTTGCTCTGTCGCACCGCTCGTTCGGCGTCTGACCGAATTTCGTCCCAGTCGCTATCCATTACCCACGAGGTCTCATAATGCCCGCGCTTGTCACCAACCGCCTGTCTATTAAATCTACCCTTAATTCAAAGAAAGTAGTTTAAAGCTGTAAATGCGGGCATATCAATATCAGCAACTCAAACGTTGACTATCGCTGAGACTGAAACGTACCCCAGCGGGCTTATCCCGAGACGCCCCTTCCTCAGCGGTGATTGTCGAAATCCCGAACTGCCTCTGCCCTTTTCACGCGATTAGCCACACAGTTACTGTGTGGTTAGCGTTGTCGAGTGGGTTTTTTTGCGTAGGTGTGGCAAAGATAACTTGCGTACAAGGAATCTGAAAGGATGAACGTTCTAAAATAACGATGTCCTGAGATCACCCGATGAAAGAATCCACAGTTACCAGCCCCGCCAAAGAGTTGTGGGGAATCGATTATCAATATCTGTTTTCCGAGTGGAAACAGATGTTTGCATCTGGGGGAACGGTTGTCAAAGACATCTGGGCGGGCACGACCGTTGCGCTCCTGGCTCTGCCTCTCAATCTCGCCCTGGCTATTGCCGCTGGTGTTGAGCCGAACGTCGGTATCACCACGGGTATCGTCGCTGGAATAATCGGTGCCTTGCTTGGTGGGCAAAGGCTTGCGGTGACTGGGCCTGCCGCAGCCATGGCTGTGGTGCTGGTAGAACTTTCTCAAACCTACGGCATTGGTGCCATTTGGCTGGTTTGCTTGATTGCGGGCGTGTTGCAGTTACTGGCTGGAGTTTGTAAGCTCGGTCGATTGATATCGTTTATACCAATGCCTGTGATCGTCGGCTTTGCCACCGCTATTGGTGCCCTGGTTTTCTTCAATGCTGTTGACGATTTCCTCGGTCTACCATCCGGACGTATTGCCCATTTGGGAGCGCAGGTGCCTGCTCAACATCTGCTGCCTCAGTTCATTGTGGATCTTTCGGACATTTATCAGAGATGCTTCGTTCATCAAGAGATGAATTTTGCGGCGATTGGTATCGGTGTTCTGACTTTGTTGATCGCCTATTTCCTTCCTCGCCTGACGCGCGCCATTCCGGCACAACTAGTCGCCATTAGCGTTGCCACCCTGGTTGTAGCATTATTGCATTTGAAGGTGCCTGTGATTCGAGACATCTCGACGATTGCAAATTTGGTGCCTTTCCCTCATATACCAGAGATTCCATGGAGAGATTTCTTCGTTCTATTTCCCACGGCGATCACAGTCTTCATGCTTGGGTCGATCGAGTCGCTGCTGTCCGCCTCAGTTGCGGATGGTATGACCGGATCGACGAAGCATCATTCAAATCAAGAATTAATTGGGCAAGGAATTGCAAATATTGTTGTTCCATTTTTCGGTGGCATTCCCGTTACAGGTGTAATTGCCCGAACCGCAGTCAACATACGCGCTGGAGCCAGAACGCGCCTGGCAGCGGTGATTCATTCGCTGATCTTGATGGCCCTGATTTTTCTATTTGCAAAACAAGCAGAGCAAATTCCAGTGGCATCTTTGGCCGCAATTCTGATGCTTACAGGTTTCAGATTGATCGAGTGGGATGCAGTCCGCGAAATCTGGCGCGTCAGTCGGGCTGAGGGATACGTTGTAATAGCAACGACGATTGCTGCGGTCGCTATCAATTTGACTGCCGGTGTGTTCATTGGTCTTGTATTCGCTTGCGCCTTGTTCATTCGACAGATGAGTGATGTGAACCTCACACCCAGTGCTGGCGAAAATGAGGATGTAGCCGATATTCCGACCTGCAACTATGTTCGTACATATGTTGTAGATGGACCGCTGTTTTTTGGAGCTGCTGAAAGATTCATCGAGAACATCATGGTTTTGGATACGGTCAAAGCCGTCATTCTGCATATGAAAGCTGCACGGGTAATGGATTTGACCGGTGTCGAGACGCTGCTATCCATTCAACACCAACTGCGCCGACATGGTGGCAAACTGGTATTGGCTGAGTTGCCGGCGCAACCGTTGGCTCTACTTGATCGAACAAGCGCTCTCGAAACCATTGGCAAAGACAATGTCTTCAGCGATTACAAAACCGCAGTCTTAACGGTAAATAACGATTTGCTCGCTAGCAGCTGTAAAGCGTGTTCGATTAGAGATGGTAAAGGACCGAAAGATTGTCGGCTGCGCAACGCGCTGTTGGACGAATCGAGTCCGATGGCGAGAATGTTGGAGGCCCTCAAATCGACTCCGACTAGATCCTCAGATGCTGGATTGGAGTGGCTCTTCTCGATTGATTCGTTGGGTGACATTCCGAAAATTCTTCAAGATACTCCAATTGAAACACTGCTACTTGGTCAGAACACTGGTGAGATTCAAGATCGTCCAGCAAATGTTGCGGAGATCGTCATCGGTATGTGCATCGACTTCCGCAAGTCGCTCAGTATTCCTCGTGACTGGGCGTTTATTCTGCGTCGCGAAGGCGCGAACATGGATGGTGCCGAGTTCGCAATTGCGCTTGCACTTTCAAAAGGTGTGCGGCATATGGCTTTGATCGCCCACAATTCGTGCGCCATGTCTAACACTGCACAGCATCGGGATGCCTTTGTGACAGTGCTCTGCGACAAATATGGTTGGAATCGCGAGCAGGCAATTGAGTTCTTCGACAACCATGCGCGCAGTCACGATATCGGCAATGAGATCGATTTTGTATTGCAAGAAGCAAATCGTCTGGCCTCTATGTTCCCTGGATTGATGGTTGTGCCGATCCTCTTCAGAGTTGAAGACGACCGGCTCTATCTGATTTATGACTGGTTAGTCGCTCACGCGAAGGATGACTCGATCATGCGCAAGCTCGGTTTGCGTGATACTGGCGGCTTCCGTACGATCAAGAGCTGAACAGTGACAGGGTCACTCAGTGCCAGCAGTTAGTCACCGGATGTAGTGCTAAAGGCATATGTAGATGACTATCAGTTACGCATTCTTCTACTTTTTCAACGTTATTTGGTAGGGATGTGTTAGCATTTCCCAATGCCTGTTGGCTTTCCCGGTGATTTAATTTGATGAAAATTTCGATAACTTTATCACTCGCTGTAGTCACATGTGCCCTGGTTTGGAGCCCATGCCTGGGTGCTGAAAGTGGCGCAAACGCTTCACCAGCTGCCTCTTCGGCGACATCTTCGCCGGCTTCTGATAAGGTGAAATCAGATTCACAAATCGGCGGACGCACTTCAATTGATCAGGCCAATGCTGAGGACGGAGAGCTAAATCAGCCTGGTATCAAGACATCTTCCATGCTGGGAATTCCGTCTCTCAACGTCAGAGCACCGGCAACACCACCAAACAAATTTTCGATTCGCAAAAGTTTATTTCATCCAATCCGTTCAGTTGTGGAAACCGGAGAGAAGACGCAGGCTGAGATGCACGCCCTGCGTGATGATATCGATACTCTCGGCACGTCTGTGAGAACTCTTAACCGCCCCATCTATCAACTCAACAATCCAATCGACAAGTTGAGAAATCCGATCACGAATTTAGATACGTCGGTGGGCGGGTTGCATGACCCTATCCGTAATCTGCGGCAGCCGTTGTCTGGTCTGCAGGAACCGATTGGCAATCTTAAGAGCCCGTTAAGCAACCTGCGCGTACCTTTGAACGGAGTCGGCAGCAGCGTCACCGAACTTTCCAAACCGATTTACAAACTCAATGCTCCATTGCATGAGCTAACGAGGACGACGGCCGGAATCGCTCAACCGCTTCAGGGTGTCAATACTGAACTGAAAGGTTTGCAAAAACCGATCGGTGATATCGCTGTTCCACTAAGTCAACTCTCTGGGCCAATTGCAGCTTTGGCGCCGTCCTTGACGAGCTTGCCACCGTCTCTCAATGAACTGAACATACGCATCGGCAAACTGGAAGCGCAAATCGCACAGTTGAATCAGTCATTGGATAGTCTCAGTCGCAACATTCCGATGGCAATCTTTTTGAGCGCTGCTTTGATTGGCGCCGCCATCTGGACTGCACGCAGAGTGCCTTCTGTACAATCCAAAGGCTCGAAGAGCGAAGCCTGACTTTTCTTCTAGTCGAGAATTTCGAGGCTGTCGCCGATGCGCAGCTGGCCGGATGAGTGATGGACTATATTTTGTCCGAAGAGTAATCGGTTTTTAGAATTTCGGTATGCGGTCAGCGTCTTGAGCGGCTCCGGACCTTTGTTTGCGTCGGATTGATCGATTGTTGTGATCACGCAACGTGCGCATGGTTTTACGACATCGAACAATAGCTCTCCAATTTTGATCGTGTTCCAGTTGTCTTCATCGAATGCGTTGCAGCCTTTGACGACGACGTTCGGTCTAAAACGATTCATCGGAAGTGGTTCGGTAAGTCGGCTATTTAAGTCTGCAAGCGACTCTTCGGAGATAAGCAAAATTGGAAAATCGTCGGCGAATCCAACTTGATCTGTTTTTCGTTTTGCATAGCGCTGATCGACTTGCCGGTTATTGTCGTCAGCCATTCTTACCAGTCGACAATTAACGTTGAGAAATTTTGACAGCCACTGCGCCACCGAGTCTCCTTGATCGTCAGCCTTACAGGCTTTTGACCAGACCGTGACTCGCCGTCGTCCAGAGGCTGTGGTTACCGGCACTTTTATCGTAACCATTCCGGGAGCGTTTAAAGTTAGTTCGTCGCCCGACTGGGAGAGCTCTGGCTTGATCAAGCACATCTTAGCGATTTCTCGCTGCGTAATAAAATGGTTGGTGGATTGATCTACAATCAGCCATTCTCGGTCGTGTCTGATTCCTCGCAAAGCGATCTCAGCGGTATCGAGTGCGGTGCCAGCGCACGATTTAATCGGGTAAAAATTTAACTCTGTTACTGCTATGACCATGGACGTTTTGATTTGATGTTTGGTTTTAGATCAGATGTTTCTTTCGGTTTGATTGAAATGATGTGATCGATGGCATCTTGCGATTCTTGTGAAACTTGATTAGACGGCTTCTGCTCTGGCTTTGCGCCCGGTGTGGAGGCGCCAGGAGTGGTGCCCGAGTATTTGCCCTTGCGCAGCTCCTCGTCGAATTTGCGATCCTCATGATTGAAATCTTGATCGATGACATCGCGATCTGTTCGGTAAACCAAATCGTCTGTTCGAACTTTTGTTTCGCCGATGCGATAGTGTTGCGCTTCTGCGAGTTTTTTCGTCACTTCTGCCGGTGGATTGCGCATGGCATCAGAGTATTTGCTTCGTTCTGTGTTTCTCTGCTCGATGTTGCCGTTTAGCCATCTCAAGACGCCGTAACGTGTGATTGGCACCACCAGGAACAGAGTGCCATAGAGCATGAGCCAGTGAATCAAACCGGAAAAGGCATGGAATATAGGAACGCCACCGGGAGGGGGTCCGGAGTGGGTAACCAGGAAGATGGCGCCGAAAAAATTCAGTCCGGCCAGTATGAGAACGGGCACTAATGACGATGTCGGAACGCGAGTGAACTCCCAGTCGAACTCTTTCAAGTAAGTCGGCAGCGGAGCAAAAGACATAGACTTGGCTGTTACTTGCAGGGTTGGGAAGGTGTAGACGATGTTTCCAGTGTCGGTGACTTCTGGCTTGCCATCGAATCTGACGAGGACTGGCAGCACTCCATCTTCGTTGGCGGGATCAGCTCCAGTAAATGGAGCAAGTTGTTCCGCGGTTACAACGCCATTGTTTTGTTTGATCATCTGCGCGATTAACTGCCATTTACGTTCGTCAAGATTGAGGTTTGGAGCGCCATCCCCGAAAAGGAACGAGAAGCAGTTCATGATGAAGTTGTTGTTGGTGTCCGGTTGGCGTGTCGTCGGTTTGTCATAGAGATCGTAGTTGCGAGCATCGTAATCGTTGTATCCATAGTTCGTGTAGACCGGATAGCTCGGACCCCAGTAAAAGAAGTTGCGCAGGATCATCCAATCGAAGAAATCAAATCCGCCAATTCCTCCGCCGAAACCACTGTCGCTGTCACTGTCGCTGCCCTTTTGCGCCAACAAAACCGCTGCAATAATCAGGACCACGATCAGGATGAATGAAAGAATTAGTCCGATGCCAAACGAAATGCGCAAAAGGAAATAGCCGGTTTTGAAAACTTTGTCGCCAATTTCTTGGAACGTTTTCTTCATGCCCTGGGCTAAGTAAGCGTTCTGAAAGCCAAGGTCGAATGAGTAGGCGATATCACCAGCGGTGCTAACCTGTAAGTGCCCATTGGTTTCAGCTGCTACTTTGTTCAGTTCCGAGGTGGCTTTCAGCAGCGGCAGACCAGTTTTAGTGGCGACGTCAGCTGCAGTGACGCGTCTGCCGAGTTCATTGATCGCTTTAATTATCTGGTCTTTTTCTGGCGTGGACATTTAGTTCGCTGTGTATCTGTCTGTTGGTACCGATGTCTCTAGCGGAATTATATCCAATCCCGGGCTATCCCAGGCAAGCCCATGTCTCCAGCTTAATGCCGGACTGCCATTGCCGCGTTGTACATGGCCAGCAGGGCACAAACCAGAGATTCGCCAGCGACCGCCCCAGAGGCTACTGGGATGACGAAAAGGTCGGCCGTGCGCTTGTTTATTTGCGACCAGATATAGGCGATCAGCGCGCCCACGAAGAACGACAATGAATTAGAGAAGCCCATTACCCAGGACAATCCCAGCCCCATCGCCGAGGGCATATAAGGTTTGAGTTTCTTGGGCGCGTAAGCATCGGCCACGGAAAGCAAAATCCCCAGCACACCGCCTATCAGCAGGCCTTCTCTGGCGTGAATCGGTACGTATTCAATGCCTTTGGATAGCGCTTCGGCGACTGCTTTCCACATGTTGGCGGATGGCGCGTTATATTTTTCCATCGCTTCGACGGTTGGAATCATCATATACCAAGCCGGAACAATGGCGATTGTTCCGAAGAACAGTCCCACGAATTGCGCAATGAACTGTCTTCGTGGATTTGCACCCAACAGATATCCACTTTTCAAGTCTGTCAACAAGTCCGCTGAACTAGAAGCGATGTTGGCTGTGACGCTGCCTGCCATCAAGTTGGTGGTTATATTCGATGGCGCTAGCACCGCATAAGTGAGCTGCGTCAACTTCCCCATCGCACCAATCGGCGTCACATCGGTTTCACCGGTAGCTCTGCACGCCACGAGAGCGAGGAAGAAGCTCATCACTACTGCCAGCAGCCCCAGAGGTGGTGAGATGGAAAAGGCAACGTATTGCAGAACGATCATGCCTATGGCCAGAGGGATCAAACCAATCATCAGCCACTTCATCGGCACTTCGATGTCCGCGAGTTGTTGATCGATAGTTTCTTTGGCGCCCACTTTCTTCACTGAGGTGAACGCTTTTAAAATTGTTTTCCACTGCAATGCAAAGGAGGTTAGTCCGGAAGTGACCATCAGAGCAGTTCCTGTCCAGAGCGACCACCTTAACAATTTCTCTGGCGCGACGATTTCGTTGATGCTGATCATTTGTGGACCAACAAAGAAATACAAGATGCATGAACCAACTAACATCGAAATTGAAACACGCAGACCAACGATCATTCCTGCGCCGATCAAGAGCACACTTGGTTCGAACCCGAAGTTCGGCATCTTGGACATGTCGATGCCGCGATTGATGATTTTGAATGGAATCAACTCCGGAATCTTCAAGTGCAGTTCTTCAATCCACTTAAATTCACCTTTGCCGAAGAAACCCACCACCAAACCCACTACCAGAGCGTAAACCAGTGAGTGCGCTTGTTGGATAGATTCTTTAGCTTCGCTGTACAAACTCTTCAGTGTTTCCGCCGCCGCAATTCCACTTGGAAAAGCAAGCTGCTCGTGGTTGATCATCTGTCGTTTCATTGGCACGGCGAGGAAAACGCCTAGTGCTGCGGTAATCAAAGTCCAGGCTAGGAGAATTCTCCAGTCCATGTGCACGCGAGTAATCAGCAGCAACGCACCGAATGCGGTGCCAACTGTGGCGCCTGTTGAATATCCCGCCGCTGATGCGGTCGACTGCATACAGTTATTTTCTAAGATCGACATCGGAGTCAGCTTGACACCGACTTTGCCGAGAATGGCTCTAGCGCTGTTCCAGATTACATATGATAGAACACATGCAGTAATTTCAACACCGAATGCCCAGCCCACTTTAATTGATGTGTAGAGATTGGAGACCGACATCAGCGATCCTAAAATTCCACCCATCAAAACGGCTCGCACTGTCAGTTGAGGGACTTTGTCGCCCTGATAGACGGTACGAAACCATTCTTCGTCAGTCAACTTCTCATGCAGAACAGCATTTGGATCCGGCTCGTTCTCGTTCAATTCTGCCTCCGGCTATGACAACCTGCCATGTAAATGCCAGAGCACATTGTATGACTTTGCGCGGAATATAACATGTGCAGAGCAAAATTTGCTTAGACAGCGGCGGCGGCAGACTCTTGTAGCTCAGGTGTGATCACTATCGACATTCCGGGCAACACTGACAGCTTTTTCTGCAGCTCGCGCCTATGCAATCTTTTCATTTCACTGACTACAAAATCGATGCGCTCTTGCGGGCTCATTGCCGGCACTCGAATTACCTCTACATTGCGGCTGGTGTAGCAGTTCTCGAGAATGACACTAATTTCTTTGGTGAAAGAAAGATTTTCACGGCGCACGTGATTGACTTCAAAAAATGGAAGTTCCTCGACGAGAAACGCAACGGTGTATTTGGATGCGTCTAGTTTGGAAAACGCTTCTGGGATTTCGAGTTTGTCGTAGATGTAATACGCTTCCCCATCGAATAATCCACGATCTAAGAAGGTTGGCTCGCTGCTATCTTCGAGCGCTTGTTCAGCTGCAACCTGGCGCCGCAAAACTTCTGCCTGAAACTTTGCTCTGTCTATCCAGGGCAGAAACTCGCCCTCTTTGATGATGGCAGTGGCAAACTCTTGCACGACCGGATAACCGAGTTCGCCAAGCATGGTGACGATGGTCGTCTTGCCGACCGATGGCCCACCAGTGATCACTGCTCTCATCTTCGTTGCCCTTCCGTTTTCGGAGCGTTAGAGTGAGCCTGCATCTAAAGAGCCCCGCAGATCGCCTGTTGCGCGATGGGCTAAGTAGAATCGGCAGCCGGCTGTTGCCGCTGCTTAAACACTAACTTTAGGGAATTTTTCGAAATCAGGCAAGCTAAATAAAACCAAGCTTTCCTATTGATTTGCCGCCATTGCGGCTGCTTGGATGCGGCTGCGGATTTCCGGAAGCGCTGCCTCGGCGGCGGACTCTCCAGCTTTGATTGCCTTTTTTCCGTCCGAGACTTTGTTTGAGAGCAAGTGAATGCCGTTTACGTCCGGTTGCACCAGAATATCCACTGTTTTTACCTGCTCCTCATCGACCTTGGTCAAAATCATATTGATAACGCGGCGTCCGACGCTCAAGATTTTGCGGAAATCTTCAGGCTTGGCGTCAAACTTTTCGTCCACGTCGATACCTATCACTAGATCTGCGCCCATCTCTTTGGCTTGCATGACAGGCAGATTTGCTTCAATGCCACCATCGACAAATAACTTGTCATCTATTGCCACTGGTCTGCGCAGCTCAGGCACAGCAGAACTGGCTTGAATGGCTCGTCCCAGGTTGCCGGATTTGATTGCGTATGCTTTTCCGTCAAGCAAATTCGCAGCCACAGCACAGTAGGGAATTTTCAATTCTTCGATGTCGCGTCGTGTCGCAGGCAGTGAATTGTTCATGTACTTAGCGAATTTGTTGCCCACATAGAGTCCATCATACGGATGATAACCGAACAGATGCGGCACTAAAAACAATGGAATTACTGCAACTCTGACTGGAATAGGCACTGTGTAATAAGACCGAGCGAACGACTTGTGCAGCATCTTCGCTTCAATTTCATCTGCCGTCAGACCGGCACAGAACATTCCACCAACAATCGCCCCCATGCTGGTGCCCGCTATCATGTCGATGGGAATTCCTTGGCGCTCAAAGACACGCAAAACTCCGATGTGTGCGAAGCCTCTCGTTCCGCCGCCACCCAGAGCGAGAGCAACTTTTAGCTTTCGTCCAACTTTATCTGATGCCTGCTTGTCGGCGCTTGCCTCAGCCGTATGGGCTGCGCCTTGGAGAGGTGTCGTTGCATCCAGAGCTAATGTCGGAACAGCGAAGGTTAGTAAAAGAGCGAGTGCTGCGAAGAAGTTGTTCACGGTGAGCCTGTGGAGAAATGTAAGTTTTAGCGAGAGTATACGCCACAGCAATTTACGGCAGGCTTTCGGGCCGAACCTCGCACCAATTTGTATCAGTTAATGACATTTCATCTAGGCATCCATACGGTTGATGAACTGTGGGTATGCGGTTGTTGATAACACCAACAATGCTGAATACTTTGTTTATAGTTGTGCGGGCTGCGGCGGATATTTTGCGTGCTATAAATGTAAGCCTGTTGATTGCCGCGCACGG
The DNA here is from genome assembly GCA_038322035.1 of Candidatus Obscuribacterales bacterium. GTDB lineage: Bacteria > Cyanobacteriota > Vampirovibrionia > Obscuribacterales > Obscuribacteraceae > PALSA-1081. Next base: position 11,294 of record JBBQFO010000018.1, on the reverse strand, counting down.
TGATCGCACTAAATTGGGGGACGTATATTTTGGGAATCTTTAGTGAGGCGAATTTTTTGTGGGGTTGCCTTTCATTCGCCCTGTGGTTTGCAGTTTTCTATCTCTACCACGGACTCGGCATTACGCTTGGCTATCACCGTCTTTTGACGCACAAGTCTCTCAAAGTTCCTCGCTGGCTGATGTATTTCATCGTCTCTGGCGGCTATCTTGGCTTGATGGGATCACCTATCGTCTGGGTTGGAGTGCATCGCTTGCATCACCAGAAATCAGATTTGGATGGCGATCCGCACTCACCGAAAGACGGCTTCAAGCATGCTCTGTATGGATGGATGTTTGACATGCGCTCGGTTCAGTCTGATGAAGAGATGCGTGCGCAAGTTCCAGAGTTGATGGCAGATCCAATTTTCCGCAAGCTCGGTGATGATCACTCTCCATGGCAAGCACAGCTCTGCCTGGGGCTTTGCATCGTCTTCCGCGTCCTGATTCTAGCTTTCCTTGGGCCGATCGCTCTGGTCGCCAATATCCTCGCTACATTCCTTATCTTCTGGAGCACTCAGCTCGTCAATGCTGTCTGCCATCTGCCAAATGTTGGATATAGATCGCACAACACTCGCGAGCAAAGTCGAAATGTGTGGTGGGTTGGATTGCTCGCACTTGGTGAAGGTTGGCACAACAATCACCATGCTGTGCCTAAATCTGCACAACATGGAATGGAATGGTTTGAAGTCGATGTCACCTGGTATGCCGTCTGGTTGCTTGAGAAAGTAGGGCTAGCCAAAGCAGTCGTCCGTCCACCAAAAGCTTTGCTGCATCGCGCCCAGGGCGCAACGGTAGGAGTGGAATCGCCATTCAACTTCGAACCTGCCGAACCAATTCTAGTAAACCAAGACTAAGAGAAGAGCATCGAGATTGCCCTGATTCTCTGTTGTTCGCAACCACGGTCACTTTGTTTAGGTCTCAACAGTCCTTACATGCGGGTGATTAAATTGATGCATTTTTTTGTGCATCAATTTAATCACCCGCTTATAAGAGCCGATACATCAGGAAAATTGCAGCGCTAACAGGCGCCAAAGTACTGGCGCCAAAGTACAATCACTAAAGTACTAGAGCCACAGTACAAGCGCCGGTCATCGACCGGCGCTCCTCCATTGTAGAATTTTGAGTAGCTACGACTTTGTTTTCCAGACGGGGTCGACGTACTTCTTCGAAATTGGCTCGCCGAACCAGCGGGTCATCGTCATCTTTTGTTGTGTATAGAATTGGATGCCTTCCTTGCCCTGAATGTGCAAGTCTCCATAAAAGGAATTGTTCCATCCAGTGAATGGGAACCATGCCATCGAGGCCGGAACGCCAACGTTGATGCCGATCATGCCGGCATTGAAGTGCCGTTTGAACTCACGAGCTGAACGTCCGCTGTTGGTGTAGATCACTGCCCCGTTTCCAAATGGACTTTTCTTGCCCAGCAAGATCGCGTCCTCGATAGTTTCGACGCGCACCACCGACAAGACCGGTCCAAAGATTTCGTCTTTGACGATACTCATCTCCGGCTTAGCGTGGTCGAAGATCGTCGGTCCAAGGTAGTAGCCTTTGGGAGCATCTTGAACATTGATGGTTCTGCCGTCTAGAGCCACTTTGGCTCCTTCTGCAGCGCCTTTGTCGATCATGCCGGTCACCTTTTTCAAATGGTCAGCCGATACCAGTGGACCCATATCAGGCATGCCACCATCATCGGTGCGACCGACTTTCATTTTAGATGCCGCTTCGACCAGGCGCGGCATCAGTTCTTCTGCTGCCGAGCCTACCGGAACTGCCAGGCTGCCTGCCATGCATCGTTCGCCTGCGCAGCCGAATGCTGAAGCTTGCAAAGCTTGCACTGTGTGGTCCATATCAGCGTCAGGCATGATGATGATATGGTTCTTTGCACCGCCGGCCGCCTGCACGCGCTTGCCGTTTTGCGTACCTTTTTCATAGACGTATTTAGCGATGTTCGTCGAGCCGACAAAAGAAATAGCCTTGATCAATGGATGTTCGAGCAGCGCATTGACGCAATCTTTTCCGCCGTGCACGATGTTGAATACACCTTTCGGCAGCCCAGCTTCCATTAAGCATTCGGCGATCATCATGCTGCTCATCGGCACTTTCTCAGAAGGCTTGAGCACAAATGTGTTGCCGCAAGTAAGAGCGATTGGATACATCCACAATGGCACCATGGCCGGGAAGTTGAACGGTGTGATGCCGGCGCAGACACCAAGTGGATGACGCATCGTTTCGCAATCAACATTGCGAGCGATGTTTTCCAAGCAGTCACCAGTCATTAGACTGGGAATGCCACAGGCGAATTCGACTACTTCAATTCCGCGCTGAACCGAGGCTCTAGCTTCGTTCAAGGTCTTGCCATGCTCACGAGTGACGCACTTGGCGATCTCTTCATAACGAGCTTCCAGCGCATTTTTGAAGCGAAACATCACCCGTGCCCGCTCGACAATAGGCGTTTCTGACCAATCGAAGTAAGCTTCCTGGGCTGCTTTGACGGCTTTATCGACGTCCTGGTTTCCGCCCATCGGAACTCTAGCGATCAGTTCGCCAGTGGATGGATTGTTGATATCACCAAATTCTGACGCACCGGAATCTACCCATTCGCCGCCTACAAGCAACTTCAAGGTAGTCACGGCCTTACTTTCAGCCACAGCCATCGCCTATTCCTCCTGGGAATGTAAATTCGTTCATCAGAATATCGGTTAGATAGATGATTGACAATTGATGGATACAGTACCCGTTTGGGCTCAAACTTCATTCTGAGCACAGGCACAGGCATACAATGATTGCAGGATGTTTCTTATAACTTTTCTAATTTTGGACGCAATGGCCGGCTCCCAGAAAAATTTATCTGGGGTGGGCTGTCAGAAACGCGCGTTTTTTGCGGTCTGCGAAACTAGCCCCTAATCCATATAATTAGATTTGCCAAAAAAGTCTGAAAATCCCCTGACGAAATAAGGAAGAGATGACATACTAATGCCCGTACAATTCAGACCAAGGTTCTCAAAGTATTGAGATTTTGCGGTCGAAAATAGGTTGAGAATAAGGCACATGAATAACAAATTGTTTGTAGGGAATCTCTCGTTCAAAACGACTCAGCAAGGACTTCAAGACCTCTTTGCTGAATACGGTGAGGTTGTTTCGGTTGCGATTCCGCAAGATCGCGATACCGGAAGACAGCGCGGTTTCGCGTTTGTAGAAATGGCTAACCAGGCTGATGCTGAAGCTGCCATCAAAGCACTCAACGGTCGCGACCTTGATGGTCGTCAGATCGCCGTTAACGTTTCCACTCCAAAGCCAAAAGATGGTGGCGGTGGTGGCAGAGGCCGTTGGTAATCCTACCAACGCCTGCTCGCTGAACAATTCTCTATAGAATATGTAAAGCAATTATAAAAAGTCCCGGTTGTTATGACCGGGACTTTTTGCATTGTTATATGTCACCACAGCTGGTGCACTATTCCTCTTTGTTGTGCTGTGCGTTGCCGCCCCATGCCGTCCAGTCGCTAGCATCATCAGAACCAGTCTTGAGACACATGATCACTCCGTTCGATGTGCCCACATAAACGTTTCCGTTGGCGAGAGCCGGTTGGAATGTGATTGGATTTTTGGTTGAATAGTCGAATTTCATTTTGCCGCTCTTTTGGTCGACTGCAATGATGTGACCGTTCGAACTTGCTAGATACAAATTCTCTTTGCCCACTGCCGGTGGTGAAAACAGCTGAGAGTTAGGGGCGATGCCTTTTCCTCTGAAGTTTGCAGTCCAGCTGCGAGAACTTTCCTTGGCACTGGATTTTAGAGATGTGCCATTGTTGTAGAAGTACGAGTCGCCTTTGATTGCCACCCTAGATCCCTGATAAGCCCAACCGCCTATGACGTTACTAATTGGCAGTCCGGCGGCTTTATCCAAGCGTGCATCTTGTGGTGCGGTGGCGAATCCGACTGATGCGTCGAGGACGTGCATGGCATTTTTGGCCAGTCCATTCATCTCACTGCCTTTCTGCAGATATGGTGCCGCTGACGCCTTTGGCAAGATCGCTTGCGAGGCCACGAGCCCATCTTTACCGTATTGTTGCAGTCCTTCAAATGCATCGTTGTGACGATTTTCTCTTTCGGTGAACACTACTCCTTGTTTTGTAGCTAGTGGTGCACTGGTTCCAGAATTGGCTTTTTGCCACACTTCTTTGCCTGTCTCCGCATTAATGCAGAATGAAGTGCCGTCCTGACAAGTCAGTAAAACTTGACCATCATTAACTACTGGGGCAGAGATTGCATCTGCAGTAATTGCATGTGTCCACAAGTGCTTTCCGGTTTTTAGATCAGCACAAAGCAGTCTGTGACTGTATTTTGCGTCAATCGCTGCGGCTGTTTTATTTGTTGTTCCGATGTTGTTTTGACCGGCTGCGTAACCCAACTGCGAGTGATTTTGCCCGGCTGGATAAGCCATGTAGAGTTTGCCTTTGTAGATCGCTGGTTGGCTCATTAGCGGGTCTCCAAGCCATTCTTGCCAGACTAATTTGCCTGTCTTCGCATCTAAAACATAAACTGTGCAACTCTCAGTGTTGAATGCGCATAGTCCATCTTCGACAACAGCTGCCGTCGGTCCATCGTCGCCGGTCTTGTACTTCCAGACCAGGGCGCCAGTTTGAGCATTGAATGCATAGAAGTCGTGCGAGCCATAACCGCCGCCGACGAAAAGCATGCCGTTCCAAAACGCCGGCGTGGCAATTGGTGCGCCGCCAGGAATGTTCAATGCCCATCCTTCCTTATTATCCGAAGTGTGGAAGACAGTTGCTTTCAACTCGAATTTTGACTCAGTCAGTGGAATCGGAATGGCGTTGTCTAAGTTCAACTCTACGGTGCGCACCGGTGTTGCTGGTTTGACGCTGGTTGTGACTGGCACTGGGCCGGCTGCACGTGACATTAATGCAGTAGTAAGGCAAATCAGCGAGAGCGTTAATGATCCCATTACTCGAGCATTCTTCATAAATCCTCCAAACGGCAGACTGTACTTCTTTCATTCATTGAAACCTTATGAAGCTGTGATTTAATCCGTAAAAACCCTGATCGAGGTTCAGATATTCAGATGAAATTGCGCCCTTATGGGCTTCTCCGCTGAGGCCTGAAGAGCGTACTGGTGTACTATTCAATAACAACAGCGTGGCAGGCGTGAAAGCAGTCTTTCACTAGATAGGGCTTTAAAAATGAGTGATGAAAAAAAGGATTCCAAACTTTCCTCTGACGATCTCAATAAGCAAATCCTCGGTGCGATTGCCAAGCCCTACAAAGGTGAGTCAACCTCTCGCTGGATCAAGAACATGGATGATGAGGCGCTTGTCGACGAAATAACAAAAGCGACGCCCAGCCAAACGTTGAATTTGACAAGCCCAGTGCTGCTCGACAAACTGTTCGATGAATTTCAGCGCTACGCTTATGAGTATCAAAACAGTGCGGTAGCTGGTCCCCGCATTTCAGTCAACGTTAACAGGCCAACAGGCAGCGATTCTCCGGTGTCAGCACAATATGGTCAAGTGCCTGTGCTGTGCAAAGGGCACATTTCAACCAATCGATGGGCGCTGATCTTCTTTGGCTTTGTTGGCAAGGTGCAGGCGTTTGTCGTACCGGTCGAGTACACAGTTGGTTTTCTACCGAATCAAAAAGAGTTCAAACCATTTGTCGAACTCAAATCAATTCTTGAAAAAGGCGGAAATGATTGGCGCATCGATGGTTATTCCATTTCCGCTCAGCTGCTTCCGCCTCTGGCGAAGCGTCTTTTCGGCTCTTTGATTAAAGTCGAACGCGAGGAAGCTAAACATACTGATCAGTTCGTCATGGATCCGACTATTCCCATCGACGAGCCAGCTCCGCCGCCGAGATTGGAAGAGAAAGGAGGCGTCGAACTCTTGTCTGATACGGTTTGGCAAGAGGAAGACGCGCGTAAGAAGCAATTCCAGCAAGCTAATCAGCAGGCACAATATCAGTCGCTGGGTTCACAATCGGTTTCCCGACAACCAGTCAGTCAGCAACAGCCTCGATATCAATCGTCTCCGGAGCTTCTGAAGTTGGCTGGAGACGGCGAATCTGACACTATTCCAGAAGCTTTTGAACGCAATAACCAGCTCGTTCAAGCTGCTCTGGCCGATTTCTTTGCAAGAATGGATATTGAAGTCGATAGATTGACCAAGATCGGCATGATGTCAATTCAGGCGCAGGATATGGTTGGTGCTCAGCGAACAATTATTCGAAGCGCTAAGCTAAAAGATATGCGTGAGCGGGTAAATGATCTATCAAATGAGTGGAATGCTGTCGTCCAGGAATAAGAACCCCGCTTTTATGACGACCGCACCACGGGACTAAATCGTGGAGCAGAAAGACAAACTGGGCACAAAACGAGCTTGCATGTCCTGCGGGCGGGAATTTGACTGGGAAACTACAATCTGCCCGGACGATAACACTCCGCTGACGGCGCTTGGTGAGGAAGACCAACTGGTCGGTACGACACTGGCCGACCGCTATGACATTATGGAAGTCATCGGTGGCGGTGGCATGGGTCTAGTTTACAAAGCCCGGCATAAGCTCATGAACCGCATCGTCGCGATCAAAATGCTGCATAAGCATATGATTTCGAGCAAAGATACTTTGAAACGTTTTCAGCTCGAAGCTCAGGCTGCGAGCTGTTTGAGCTTGCCGAATATTCTCACTGTCTATGACTTTGGTCTGACCAACGAGGGTCAGCCCTATATGGTCATGGACTATTTGGAAGGGACGAGTTTGGCCGATGTGCTTGAAGAAGAGCATCATCTTCTGCCCGAGCGGGCCGTCAACATTTGCATTCAAGCTTGTGCTGGTTTGGCGCACGCACACCAGAAAGGCGTGCTGCACCGAGACATCAAGCCAAGCAATATCATGCTCGTCAACTTCGGCGACCAGGCTGATTTTGTCAAAATCGTCGATTTCGGGATTGCCAAACTGCTCAACCAGGGAGTCGGTGAGCTGACGAAAACAGGCGAGGTGTACGGAAGTCCTTCCTACATGAGTCCTGAGCAGTGCAGAGGCAAGGACACCGATGCACGTTCGGATATTTACTCGATGGGCTGCGTCATGTATCGCACTCTTTCCGGGCGCCCGCTCTTCTCGGGTGACGACATCATCGAGTTGCTCTTCAAGCAAGTATCTGAGCCGCCGGCGCCCTTTGATGTTGATTTGAATATTCCAAGCGAGCTTGAGACTGTAATTTTTAAAGCGCTGGCCAAAGATGCAGGCGATCGTTATCAGACGATGGGTGAATTTAAGGAAGCAATAGAAAAATACGTTGATAAACGCGCCGGCAAGTCCGTACCTGCGCCGACAGTGGAAGGACCAATGCCCCTATGGAAGCGGCACGGGGAGGCTCCAGGAGCTGCCGCCGCCGCCGCTGCCGCTGCCGCTTCTTCCACGTCTAATCCTGCCGCTGCTTCGCCCGCTCCGACTGCTGCCTCGGCTGCTGCGGCCAAGCCGAAATCCCCCCCGCCCACTGTGGCTCCTTCTGCACCACCGGTGGTTTCTGAGCCTTCCGCGCCAGTATTTGAAGCGACTCGTCCTAAAGATTCGAAATCTCGTCAATCTGAGCCACCAGCAAGTGCACCAGTAGGCGCTCCTGCTGCGGCGACGCGCGACGAGCCAGCGCGAACTTCCGCCTCACGATCGTCTTCGCAAACGATTTCTGCGCCTGATACCAAGCATGGTGCATCATCTCATTTGCGCAAGAAGATGGCAGATGGAAACAAGGTACTCCTTATTACAATAGCCGCTGTATCAACGGTGGTTCTTTGCGTTGTGGGGTTTCTGGTTTACAAAAATTCTGAAAGTGGTGCCACTGAACAAACTACTGCCACCGCCACAACAGCCGACCAGGTCTCTGCCAACCTACCAGATGCCAATGCTCAAGCCGCTTTCATGTCAGGCAAAGAGTCGTTCAAGAGCAAGAAGTATGATGACGCCAAGATCGAGTTCGAAGAGGCATTGGACGTGACTGAAAAGGGTTCCGGCACAAATAGCCGTGCACTGGTGCCGATCTTGACTGAGCTGGGATTTGTTTATCGCAAGCTGGATAAGCTTACTCTGGCTGAAAGTACTTTGCGCAGAGCGATTCCGATTCAAGAACATTTTGGTGGCAAGAATGATTTGACGTTCGCCAATTTGAACTTTCAGTTGGCTCAGGTTTTGCATGAAGCCGGTCGACCAAAAGAAGCTGATAAGTACGGACGCGCGGCACTGAGCGTCAAGAAGACAGCGCTGAGCACTGGAAACCCGCAGGTTGCAGAAATCCAGACCTTCTTGACCGCAAACTTACCAGGTTCGACAGCCGCCGCCAAAAAAGGTGAGGCAACTGCCAAGCCGATTGCTCCTAGCACCACCGAAGATCCGAACACTACAGCTATAGCGACACCACCGAAGAACGAGCATCTGACTACCACAGAAGCGGCTCTACCTAAGATTGAACACCCGGGCACGGAAGTATCTCCGCCTGTAACTGAGAAGCCCGCCACAACTGATACTGCACCGTCCGCAACACCACCTACGCCGACTGTTCACACCTCGTCACCATCCCACCATGCTGCTCACTTGCGACACAACATAGGCGGTGGACACAAGACAGCCGCACCACCGACAGTTCGCCACCGTCGCGCCTACAGTTCATACGGATTCTAGAATCTACCAACCGCCGCCGTTGTTTGCGTTTGAGCTGGCCTGGTCTGCCGAAGCTTGAGCTCGATCCGCAGCATCGCGGGCTTGAGATGCTGCGTCGTTAGCGGCAGATGAACCACCGGCCGCAGCAGCCGTGGCATTGTTTGCTGCGTAATGCGCTGCCTGGGCGGCATAGTACGCTTCTTCGGCTGCTTGTTTTTTTGCGTACTTGTCGGAGCCGTAACTGGCTCTCTGACACGCATTGTAAGCTTTCGAGGCCTGATTGTTTGCCGTCTGCAAATACTCGTTGGCGTTGTATAGCTTTTGCTGATTATTGGCCGAGTTGCTGCCACTACTGCTGGTGCTGATGCCAGTGCCGAGAAATTGCTGCATCACATATTGTAGCGGATTGACAGGCTTCGGTGGCGGGGTCGGTTTTGCTTGCCCCGAAAAGAGCGCACGCAGTGGTGAAATCTGCGCTTGTGGCTGGATTGGTGCTTGCGGTTGCATGGGCGCTTGTGTGGTCGGATAGCCGACCAGCGGTTGCCCTGGAAAATTGTAGCCCGCTTGTTGCTGCGGCGCATAAGAATATTGCTGCTGGGCTGGGTAAGGGAACTGCCCTTGCACCGCAGGCGGTGCTAGCTGGGGCACTGGAGGCGATGGATCGATCTTGTTAAGCGCACTTTCCATCTGCTGCATGTCCATCGATTGAGCGCCGACAGGCAATTGCGAAATGCACGCCAGCACTAGAAAAATCCCAATCGGCCGCTGCATAAAATTTCCTCGATTGGACATTACGCGCGAACTTGGCTCTGTCTCAATCTTCGTAAGTTGTCTTCAAGAGTGAGTTCGGGCACCTCGCCGCCAAGCAGCTTTGTGCCGACTGTTTGAGTGAATATTCCGAGTCGTTTCAGCACCCAGGCATCGGCTCTCTTCTTGCATAACTTCTCGCGCAGATGTCTGATTCCCTGCATCAACGTGCCATCGTCGAAGGTTCTGATCGACTCGGAAGCGCATCCCAGTCTTCGGCCGTGGCTGCAGTGCAATATATCCACGATGGAAGCAAACGGCACTGGCCCGAGCACCGCTATAGAAAGCCCGATCGAGAGATTGGCGTTCTCATCTTCTTCGACAAAGCCGATCTCTTGTATGAAGTCGACTTGCATCCATGTGCGCACATTGAAGCGCACCTTGAGCACGACGGGCTCGCAGATTAGTGAGTTGACTGCACCTGGCGACATGTCGCGCATCGAGGCCGCTCGGGCGTAGCGATAAGCGTCATTGGCTCGTGTGCAGAAGAAACTGTAGTTGCTGCGCCCAGGCTCTACGGCTCCAGCGCGATTGATTTCCCAGCGACGATAGCAATTGGTTCCGTGGTAAAGATAGATCTCCTCCTGGCCGGAGTCATAATCCAGCCCAGTCCGCTCCTGCGCAAATTGCGGCAGCGGTGGAGGCACTTGATGATCGGGAAATACGTCCAGGATGCGGTCCTCGATATTTTTGCTTCCAGTCTGGGAAACAGCCCAGACCTATGTCGTCCTGCTTGACAATAACCTCCTAGTCTACCCTATGCCCGTTAATTCACGAAAACTAAACTTGGCGGCCGTCGCCTGAGCGCGACATTTCCGCCATTCTCAGATAGGTGAGAGCGGCTTGGGCTTTGCTTAACACCGTTATCAGTCCCATCTTTGGCGGAGGATCAGCGTCACATAAAATTTTTGGGGAGCCTATTCCATATACTTTTCGCGTGCCGCCTGGATCGCGCTAAACGCTTCCTGGATGGCATCTCGTACCCGCGTCAGACCATTTTCGGCAGCGTCCCGAACCGCTTGAGTTTGTTCCACCCGCATTGCGCTTACATCGGTCTGAATCGTGTTAGACAACTGTTCCAGCTTGGCGCATCCCTGGTCGATTGCGGTGGTCAACTCCGCATTAGATTGCTGTCGCAATTGCTGCACTCGTTGTGTGGCCTGATTGCGATCGGTGGAAAGCTCTGGGTCGTTGTCGAGGCTCGACTGTTCTGCCAGGCGCTTGCAGGTCTGCTCGTTGTCGTTGATCTGAGTTTCGATTTTGTTGAGGAACTCTGTCACTTCTGTGGTGGCACGTTCGGCGTGAGCGCTCGTTTCTTTGAAGATCTCTTCCAGACCAGCTTGCTGGCCGCGCCCGACCGAGTCGATACTGGACATGCAATCGTCGACAAGGGTTTGAAGCTGCTGACGTGCTGCTCCAAGACTGGCTTCCAGCCCAAGTATCTGCCCGCTCACCTGTCTCTCGGATTCGTCACTGAAACGCCGACTCAGTTCAACTGAAGTCATGCGCAGAACTTGTTGTCTTTCGCGCAACTTAGGTATCAAGGCGTTTGTAAGTATCAAGCGAGTGCTCTGGGACAAGTTCAATTCTGCAGTTTTAACCGAATGCTGAATTGTCTGTTCGAAATCACTCTTGCTGGTTCTGAGCTTGTCTGAAGCGCGATCCCACGATCCATCAATCTCTTCGACCATCGAACGAACGTTGCGTTCGAGGGATCGAACCACTGAACTTGCTTCTTCCGACATTCTTTCTTTGAAGCGTTCGAAGCGTGTGTTCAACTTTTC
>JBBQFO010000017.1:0-37517 GCA_038322035.1 Candidatus Obscuribacterales bacterium | reverse complement strand
GTCTTGCCTTGTCGCATTGAATGGGTAGCTTCCTGCGGCATACAATTCATCTTCTTTATACGGTGTTGCCCATACGTGTGCATCTACAAAACCGGCACGTTTGCGAACGTATGAGTTTTCCGAGGCATAAGGCAACGAGTTTTCGCCAGGTATTAGCATGTAACCAGTTTGCTGGCCTAGCGAATTTTTGGAATGTTCGTTGATTACTTTCCAGCGTCGCGTCGATGCGAGGTTGATTGTTCTCTTTGCCTCTTGCTCTCGACGAAGCTTTTTCTCTTCCATACAAAATGCATTGCCGTGCGGGTTTGCTGCGTTCAGTTCTGCTGATTTAGTATTTGTTTCGATGAAACTATTGTTTGCCGCGCCATCGACATCAAGGTCCAATCGGAAGCAAAAGAAGTGTTGGTGATGCACTGCCTCCACATTTTTTTCCACAGCGTGTCCATGCTCATTGTCGCTCTCGTGGTCAGGAACGCCCTTGGCGAGCATGATCCCCGTCATTGTTGTTTCCAGTTCAAGGGCTCCGTCTTCGCGAAAAATCCAGTTGAAACCGTAATCATAGTTACCCAATGTGGTTATATACGATAGAACGAGATCGCGCGCTCTTAGAGCCTGATTGTGCTTGGTCTGCTTGTCATAGTGTTTCCAGAGAATGCCTCCGTCTCGTTCATAGAGCGCCAGTGCGCGCGGGTGATTGACTGGAGCGCCAAGCTGGTCGGCGATTATTGCGTCGAAAAATTTTGCGTTGTTGGGCGCATCCTTTCCCTCTTCTTGAGCTTCAGTATTTGGACCCAGGTGCAATTCGCCGACATCGAAAGAATCGCGAAACGACCAGGCTGCAGATGGGTCTGCATAAGGCACGCAGAGCTCAGAGCACGAGGCGCGGTAGAGCACTGGTCTGACTTTGCCGTTGTCGTTGTATGAAACCGTATATAGTACCGGTCCTTCACGTGGAAGTACGGCGAAGCGAAAAGTCCAGTTTTGCCAATGCACTTCATTGCCGTTCACGGTGAAGCTGGGGCCTTCACTTTGCTGAATACTAAGCGGTTTGAGATGCTGTACGGCTTTGATTTCTTTGGGTGAAGCTATGGGCACGATGCCTGTGTCAGTTAGGTGAACTAACTTCTTCTGGCGCACATCAACATCTGCTACAACTCCCTCGATTGGTCGCAGGAAGGCATTGCCCATGTTTCCCTGATAGTAAAAAATCGCTTTCAATATTCTGCTTGCATCTTGCAATGGTGGCAAGTAGCCCGGCGCCCACACAGAGATATAAATATCGTTCAGATCTTTGATGCCGCGTTTGCGCATGGCTTCTTGCCATTGGCTGTCGGCTCGAACGATTGCACGTACGACGTTTGCATCTTCTGGAACTCGGGCCGAGCCGGGTGCTTCTTTGTAAGATGAGACCAGTTTGTCGCTTAGATTGACGCATGCTTCAAACGTTTTTCCGCTGCTGGGCTCATAAATTACTGCGAAAGCCTGTCGTTTGAAGTGCTCACCGGGTTTGAAATTTAGCACCGTGCTCTTAGCTGGTTCCAATAGTGCGATGGACGCAAACAGGCTGGAGCTGGTTGTTTCGTGGGTATTTTTCAGGATTGATGTAGTCAGTTCGATTTCTTGAGCAGAGAGCGGATCGAGTGGGTGGGCGAACGTTTTCGTTTCGGCAAACGTTGCAGTCTGGTCAGTTCTGACTGATTGGCATGATGTGAGCATGGTTGCTGCGCCTGCGAAGGTGCAGGTTATGGCCACAATTATGTAACCACTGAGATTTCTTTTTGCGAAGCTCAAGAGAGATTTTGAGCGCACGAAGAACTTGTAATTGAACCATTTAACAACTCCATTACAAGTTTCATTGATGATTGACTTGATCGAATTCATCTGTTCACAAGCTCTCTTCCTATGTTCTGTTGCGGTCTTCCAAACCCGTTATCGAGTTGATTCTTCTTACCAGGTGCTATCAGTGGCAAACGATCAAGTTTTGGATTCTAAGGATTCTAGCGTAGTAGAAAGGCGAGACGATGCGTCTCGAAAGATTTTACAGGAGCAACAGCAAAGCAAACAAGCACAGTTGGATGCGATCAAGGCTCAAAATAACAAGGTCCTTGACAGATCACTGTTTGAACAATTTGGTGCCTGCCAAATTCTGGACAAACCCAAAGTCACCCCTGGGCAATCTGAACAACCGATCGGCAAACCTGGTGAAGTCATTGAAACTAAAGTGGGCGACAAAAGCACACGCCTTGAATTGGACGAAAACGGATATGCAAAGCGGTTCGTAGACGTCAACGGTGATCAAATTCAAAAATCTGAAGATGGAACGTGGACGCGTTCCAATATTATGACGCCAACTGAAAAACTGGCGAGTTTCTCTGTAGACAAAGACAAAAATGTATCCATTACTTATATGGTGCCAAAAGATGACAGCATTCCTGTAAAAGATGTTGATCCCAAAGATACAGAAAAGGTTACTCGTGAAATTAAAAGCAATGGCACCATTTCGACAAACTATCCTGATGGTCGTAGCACGTTGAGCACGCCAGATGGTGACTCGACGAAAGTTGAAGTCAAAAATGGCTCCCAGACTGTGCAAACTTTGGTCTATCACGGGAATGACTTAATTGAATTCGATGCTCCCAACGGAGTCAAATACTCTCGGCAAATGAACCAGGAAGAAGCAAACGGTCCTCAGCACTGGACCAAACCAACTGCCGACGGCAAAACGGTTGACGTCAAAAACTTAAATGCCGAAGGAAATCCTGATCCAACCGCACCAGTAAAAGCAGATGACAATGGTTCGGTAATTGTCAGAGACAGTAGCGAAGCACAAAACAATTACGCTCATCGGTATTTGAATAATGGAGTTCAGGTTTATAGCGATAGAAACGGCAGTGAGCGTGTCATTCAAACTCCTGATGGTTTGACCCTCAAAGAGACGAGTTCAGTGGAATCAAAGAAACTGAACCAGCGAGAATACACATACGCGAATGGACGAGTCGTCACGGTGTCTTTCGATTCGAGTGAAAGTCCAATTTCGATTTCAGACAACAATGGTCTTAACTTGTCCCGCCAGGATAGTTCGCAACCATGGCACGATGCCGCTGGCAACACCGGTGTTTCGGAAGTCGTCAGCCAGAAGAGCAATGACTCGATTCGAATAGTTTCTAGCGATGGAAGCACTACACTTATCGATGGTCGCGGCGAATCATCCACACTTAAAAGTAGTGACGCAGTTCCTTCTGGAAAGAATTTAGAAGAGCGTTGTGTGGTTGACCAGATTCCTACTGATGCTGAAAGCAAGTTGGCAAAAGACATTGAAAAAACAAGTCAGTGGGAAATCCAAACTATTAAGAGTGACGATTGGACCTCGGGTGTGCCAGTCACGAAGGAAAGCCTCAAAGGCATGACAGGCCTCTACACTGGACTGTGGGCATTCGGCCTGCATGACAGCATCAGTCTGGGTGCTTTAAAGGAGGCAACAAAAGATGGAGGTGAGTTTGATATCAAACAAAAAGGAGGACAATTTCAGAAATATGGCAATTTCCAATGGGGTGTTTATGCTGCCTCAATGAATCTGCCGCCGGATGTAGCAATTAAAATGTGCGGAATTTACAAGAATAGTGAAGGCAAGTCAAATTCTAGTTGGGGTGAAGTTTCTGATTTGACTGCGAACAAACCAGGAAAATATCCTTACGGACAAAATCCCAACGACGCAGAAGCGATTCAGGAAGGCTACAAGTACTACAAAGAGCACTTTCAGCAAGCGGTAGAAGAGAAAAGGAAAACCGAGGCGATCAGAAGGATGCCACAGGCAGGCGCAGAGTGAGGACGCACAAATCGCCAAAAGCAAATCACTAATGGTTAATCTCGACTAGCCACTCGTGGGAGAATAATTTCCGCAGTGATTTGACTTCGAGGCAGACCGTACAAGTCGTCGGAAATTACCTGGTCTTTCCCCAATCCTGAACGCACCACTCGCACGCGCAGGTGGTCTCGATCGTCTCGCTGTTGATACGTGCGTAGCGTGCATACGTGAATGTCCGATCTGGTGCCAAGCATTTGCACTTTCAAATCTGATCCGTCTTGGAAGGCATGAAATTGAATTGGCGAGTTCGTCTTGTTTGTGAAAGTCAGGTCAGCCTGACCGTACCAAACGGTTGCGTCTAGCCCCGGTGTGACTGTTTTGATGGTGCGAAGATGCGGTGTACGTTTATCAACTGTCATTCCGGATTCCAAGGCGAGTTGATACGTGCAAGATGAGAGCAGGCAGATGCCACCACCAGTGGTTGAGGGTGTGTCTGGACCAACATAGGATGGTGCGCCGAGATATCCTCTGCGTTCGGTTCGGGGACCGATCAGTTTGTTGAAGGAGAACTGCTCGCCTGGCTTGATGGTGGCACCATCGAGGAACTTTGCTGCCAGAGATATGTTCATTCTCTGGGCTTTGCTTAGCGCACCGATCTCCACGGTTTTGCTGGCCACAACATCTGCAAATGGGCGCGTTGTCCAATAAGTCGCGAAGGTGCCACCTAAGAGGACCAGGGCTACTGCGTAGGATTGCCAATCTGATTTTATGGATTGAATGTTCATCGGGTTGGTTCGCTTTGCGTTGTTTGATTAGTCGTTAATGTACAGCGAGTCCAGGGCTGAGTATCCGCGCACTTGGTTCGTGTACATGCCCTCCAGGCTGACTGGATTGACTTGAATGTTGCCCGGTAGTTCAAGGCGAATCATCGTGTGAAACTCAGATTTACCCTGCGGCAACGTCGTTCCGAAGTAGACAATGCGGTCGTCGAGAATGTCTTGATGTGACCACCAGTTGCTACCCCAGTCACCGTCAATTCCCGGCTTGTTGTCCGTATCTTCGGTGGAATTTTCGGAAGAGTCATCAACGACTTCCGCGCCGCTTGGCAGTGCCGCTTGAACCATAATGTATGGCAGCGTCACCGGTGACTCGACCAGAGTTTTCATCATTACCGTTTCACCGGCTTTAATTTTGCCATCCGTGATCTCTTTTGTATGGAAGTGAATCGATCCATCGCTTGAGGTCGCTCCAGGCACAAGTCTGAAGAACTTGCGAGTGATCGTGAGCCCCTGTGGCAGTCCTTTCGCCACGCTCTGATCGCCCGCTTTCAATTTGCGGAAATAGGTGATCAAGCTGTTCCAATACATTCTGCCGGGACCGTCTTTGGAGATCGACAAAGTTCCTCTCGTCTCTGGAATTGGCACCTGTATTGTTGTTTGACTCTTATAGAGGTTGTCTTCATTTGATATGAAATCAGCGAGCGATTTTTGATCGAATGTGACACGTGCGTTGAAATTTCCTTTGCCGAGAAGATCTCGGGATTGCAACTCGTCTTGCATTAATACAAGGAATACTTCAGCCGTGGTCTTTGTATTGTCCCAACCGTCTTTGCCGCGTTGAAGCAGAATCCACTTCTTGATCGACTCGATGCGAGCGAAGTTCTTCGGCTCCATTGCTAGCACCGCTTTCAAACCTAGCGCGGTTGATTCAACGCTGGTGAAGCGGAACGTGTACTCTTCATCATTCTTCAGTCCCAGCTTGGCATAGAGTGCGTGATTATGCTCCCAGTTGGTGAATTCCGTGGTCGCATTGGCCATCTCGATTAGACGGTCGTAGAATATTTTCGCCGTCGCATCGTCTTTCGATTGATGGAATGCCAGTGCCAGGTATGCCACTGCCTCTGGTGCCGTGTGGTTGAGTTCCTTGAGTACTAGAGTCCTTGTAGCTGCTGGGATCGGCTCCTTCCAGAAGCTAAGAGTGTAGAGCATGCGAGCAAAGTCGACCTTTGTTTCGCGGTATACCCAATCATTCTTCAGCACCTTTGGATCAGCTAGTTGTTTGGCCAGCTCTACCGAACTTGTTTTCAGCCACTTTCTACCTCCCGTGACCAAATCGTCAGATGGTTTGTAGCCAACTTCTTTCAGCATGCGCAGTCCATCTACAACCAGTGAGGTCAGGTAGACGTTGCTAGCGTCGTTGGCCCACCATCCCCAACCTCCATCGTTGTGGTGATAGTCGATCAATTTCTTCATCGATTCTTTGTAGGCGCCTTCGAATCTCTCGGAATCGTCCTTCGTCACTGGCTGGTGCAGTCTGATCTGTAGTTCCTTGGCTACGATAGATGGAACCAGCTTGCTCATCGTCTGCTCCGTACAACCATATGGATAGTCGATCAGAGCACCGAAATTGCCTAACACTGGACCGATGGAAGAGCTCGCTAGACTTAGTTCATACTTGGCCGTGCTGCGCTCCGCATCTGAACTGAGACCAACTGGAATGTCGAACGTTTTGCTTGCATCCGTAACCACCCCTGACTTGGCCGAGAACGTAAGTATTCCCAGCGGTCTGATCGGCAGCTTCGTTTCCATTGCATCGCTCACGGTTGAACCGATCGCTTTGCACTGAACGACTCCCTTTCCAGAGCCAGTGATAAGTACTGGCCAGCTGAATCGGCTTGCTTTTTGTGGAGCAATTTCCAGTTTCTGCGTCAACGGTACATCCGTCTTAAACTGACTGGACATCGACACAGTCAAATTGACGCTCTGTGGCACATCTGAATAGTTGTGAACAATGGCGCTGACTTGTCCTTCGTCTCCTTGACTGAAGAATCGGGGTAAGGCCAATCGCAGAATTAGATCTTGAGTTGAGATTATTTTCTGCGTTTCGGCTCCGACACCGGTTTTCATGTCGATACCACGCACGGTGGCGCGCCATGTCGTCAGGTTGTCCGGTAATGTGATGCTGGCCACGGCGACGCCCTTCGCGTCTGTCGTGATATCCGGTATCCAGGCTGCAGTGTCCTTGAAATCCTTTCGCATTTTAGGCTCTGCTTTGTCCGGTCCACCCGACATTTCTTCTGGGAAGGTGCAAATGGTCTGCACCTGATTCTCGCGTCGAGTGTAGAAGAACTTCCTGATGTCTTCGGCCGTTTCTGCGCGGATTGCATAAATACTTTCGTCGACTACACCAAGCGAGAGGTCAGTGTTGGCGGCTGGACTGCCGTCGTTGTGCTTGGCTGTGATTGTGTATTTAACGGTCTCGCCAGGTTTGTATTTTGGCTTGTCGCTTTCAATTGCAATCTTGAGGAAGTTGTTTTCAGGCGAAACCTGAATCATCTTTTCTTGCGTGTAGAACTTGTGGTGCTTGTCGACAAGTGTTGCCGAGAGAAATACGTTTGGTGCGTACTCTTCTTTGATCGGGACCTCGATGAGCTGAGCGGTTGCGCTCATCTTCACAGCTTTGATGTTATAGATGCGTGGACCTTCAGTGGAGATGATGGCCTCTACGCCGTCATCGCCGCTCACCGGTGCTGTGATCATGATTTTGGCCACATCGCCAACACGATAGACTTGTTTGTCCATCTTGATCGACATCACTTCGCTTTCTGCATCATTGCCGTAGCGCATGTAAGGGCTGCGGTAGTTGGCGATCCACATGGTGTTGCTGTCAAAGATGAGGTGGTCGCCTGCATCTCTCGCCTGCGCTGAGATGTAGAAAGTGTCGGATGGCCATTGATCTTTCGTCGAGAGCATGGCTTGAGCCATACCCTTCGCGTCGGTAACCACCTTCTGATCCGCCATAGCTTCACGTTGCGTGTAAGTGTGCTTAACGGAATCCCAGGGCCATCTTTCAATCTTTACGGTCACTTCTTTGTTTGCAACCGGCTTGCCGTCATAGTCTATAGCTTGGACTGAAACAGGGATTGTTTCACCGACCTTCGCTACGCTGGATTCAGGCTTGACAAAGAGCGTGAAATCGCCGGCGGTGGCAAGCATGGTGCCGCTGCCGGTAACCGTCATTCGACTTATATCAGTTACTTCAACATCGACTTTGTAGTTCTTGTCCAGGTAGCTTGAATCGTATGGTTGAGCTGGATCAATTTTTTCTGCAATCGTGTCGACGTCAACAATCGCGTCACCGTTGTCGTCGAGTTGTACGTAGCCGTCTTTGAGGAAGTCGCCACCATAGGTGCCACTATTCATGTCAGCGCCTTCCCAATCGTCGAAGAAGTTGAAGTAGCTCGGACGCTGAGTCAGGCTGTAGCGCAAACTCCAGTTGGTTGAGTCATAGATGGAATATTTGACGCGCGCATTTGCTACAGCTCCACCGAAGTAGTAGCTGGCATGCACTTTCATTTTGCCTTTCTGACCTGCTATGACGCGCGGTGTGATCGGCGTTACTTCCACCTGATATTCAGGCTTGCGGTATTGAGCAATTTCAAAATATTCGTATGCAGTCGAATTGTCTGGATAGGTCAGGTTGATGCTGTATCCGCCTGTTTTTCCATCAATTGGAACTTGCACGAGACCGTGGAAACCTCCGTGAGAGTTCGTTGTCACTTCACCTGAAGAAAGGCTGTTGCCTTCAGGGTCCTTAACTTCCATACTGAGCTTGATATTGGCGCCTGGATTCTTGTATCCATTGATTGTTTTTTCGCGAGCTAACCCTTTGAAGTAAACTGTCTGTCCAAGGCGGTAAACTGGTCGATCGGTGTAGCAATATGTTCTGTACTTGTCGCCTTCGCTGTTATAGAAGTTGACGTCACCGAAGGCTCGATTGGCTCCAAACTTTCCGATTATGTCAAGGGTGTTGCTGCCAGTTTGCTGTTGTTCAGCGCTGGTGAAAGGTATGTGAACGAAACCATCTAGACCGGTTTTTCCAACTTTAGGTACGCTCAAATCGAAGCCACAATTTATGGTGGCACCGGCAATTGGTTTCAAAGTCACTAAGTTGATGGCACGGACAACGGTTTCGTTGGGCGCCTTCTTTACGATTAATCCCAAGTCGGTGACTGTGAACCAGCTGTAGTCTGCCGGTGGCTGCGCGCCATTTGTGGCCACCCCAGTCGCTTGAATGACGTAATCGCCCGGTGCCAAAGTATGATCGCACTTGAAGTGTGCGCTGGAAGCGTCGTCTGAATTGCTCACTAAAGAACGCGTAAATTCGGCGGTCGCGATATCTTTAGTGAAAGGTTTGACGAATGCTTTGCCTTGATTGACGACTAGACGGAAGTCAGTGCCCAGAGAAACGTCAGGAGTGTTGGTTGTGAAGGCGATAATGTCTTTCTTGAAAATTCTGACATTGGTCTCGCGCACGCCTGTTCCATTAACCCAGAAGCTTGGTACTTCTTTCGATGTGAAAACGCGCAAATTGGCTCCAACAGAAATGCTTGGTTGAATCAACGCCATTTTTACCGGACTTGGCAAATTGGTCAGTGCTGATTCTTCCACCATCAAATTGTCTACGTATTCGTTGCCGAAGCCTGGCGCCCGCACTTTGACTTGATACTCACCAACTGGAAGTTGGTCGATTTTGAAAGTGCCATCTGGTTTGACCCAAACTCCACGCTCATCAGATGCGGTGCCTCGCGGACCAATTGCGATCACATAAGCTCTGTTTTTTGTCAGATCGTATGAATACAATCCAAACTTTTCTTTCTGAAGTGCAATTGAGCCTGCCAGAGAGCCCGTCGGTTTATCGAGATAAACCGCCACTCCCAGCAACATCAGCACCTGCAGAATAATAAACTGCCAGGAGATCAGGACATTACCTTTGGTCGAACGAAGCGAACTTTCATTTGAATACATCTGCTTTGATCCTGTAAATCTGGCATGCTTGGGTTGATGGGATTCCGGCTTTTAGTTTGCACATAACAAGTTGGTAGTGGGCATCGATCGCTTCGCCAGGCAATATCACTGCGCTCTTGCTGCCGGCGCGAACCATCAATCCATACATAAGTGGATTTTGATCGCCCATCGAACCGATTGGTTCTATTCCGCGCACAACAGTGACTTGTGGTTTGAGCAATTGCCATTCATTTGCTCTGATTTTTTTGTAGCGAAATTCCTTCGAAAGAGCTGACTCAGTTGTATATACGGTACCTACAACCAGATTAGGAAACTGCGGATACATTGATCCCCAGCATGCTCGGGTTTTTCCTTTTCGACTCAAGGTGACGAAAAGTCCTGCCGGCTTTTTGAATTTATTTGGTACCGCGAATGATTGCGCCAACTCGTCGAAATTTTTGTACTGAGTCGATTCACCGAAGTGCAAAGCCAAAGTTTGACGCACAACCTCGGGGAGAGAATCAGCCGATTGAAGCTGTGGTTTGGTCTCCGCTAATGCAAAAGCTGATTGACAGCTCACTGAGGTGATCAGAAGAATTCTGAGTAGCATTAGATAAGAACGCAAATCAATCTCCAACAATTTTTGAAGAACTGTGTTTCCCTTTGCAACTATTATCTAGATCAACCATTAAACTGGTGAGATGAGGGTGTTGCATTCCTGTCAGATCACTGTGAAGGGCTTGTTAACCCGGGAACTTTGCTACATAGTGGAGCGCCGGTTTCCAAACCGGCTGCTTCGACTGGCTTCGAAGCCGGCTCAAAACGATTCCGAAAAATCAAGCCTGGGAAGGCATTCATGACCACAGACGATTCTGAATCAAGCAATAGTATAGGGCGCAGGCGCTTTTTAAAGTCTATATTTGGATTAGGCGCCATGATCGAAGATTCTGTGGATGCAAAGACGCAGGACGTGGTACCACACGCTGCGCCAGTGTTTATTTGGGCGGATCTCAAAACTGGTCAGGTTGGTTTTCCGACCGGATTGAATCTGGGCGGTGGAATGCCTGGCTCGACGATGAAGTTGGTAGCGGCAGCGGCGCTCCACGAAGAGGCGTTGATTAGTCCCAATCAAATTTACGAATGTTCTGGGCACATCACTTTGCACAAAGAAACTTTTAACTGTTTGCATGCGCATGGTCGCGTCAATTTGACTCATGCAATTGCAAAATCTTGCAATGTGTTTTTTGTGCAAGCAGCAGAAAGGTTGCACACCACAACTTTTTTGGAGTATGCCAGAAAGTTTGGTTTGGATCAGCCAGTGGCTGGCCGTAAGTCAGGAGCTTTTCCTGCGAAAGCGAACGGTCCATCGTACCGCTATGTGCTGGGGCTTGCTGAGGACATGCAGCCAAACGCTCTGCAGATTTTGCGCATGGGTGCCATTGTTGCCACCATGGGTGATGTGCCGTTTCTGCACAGCGCTGAAGATCCCTCTGATGGAGATAAGTTTCGTCTCGCATTGTCGGAAGGAACTTGGCATAGATTGCAGCAAGGCATGCAGCTAGCGTGTACAGAGGGAACGGCGCAGAATCTCGATCTAGACAATAAATTGCACATTGCAGCAAAAACTGGAACAGCTCCGAAGGGTACAAAATTTACGTCATGGATCACCGGTTATTTCCCGACCGAAAATCCAAAACACGCCTTCGTTTTAAATTCATCCGCTGGAACAAGTCAGGAAGCTGCTGTTCCGCAAGCTCATAAATTTTTGTTTGCCACAACATGGCCCTAACGAATTAAGTGTTTCTGATCACTTCCACCGGGCATGGTGCCTGTAGCACCACTTCTTGAGAAACACTGCCGAGCCAGAGTTTTGAAATTCCGCCGTGTCCTCTCGAACCCATTACGATCAACTGTGCATCCCAATCGACAGCCTTCTTTAGGATCTGTTCGCCGGGCGCGCCTTCCAAAACTTGAGTGGTGATTTTGTTTGCAATTGTTCCGTTCAATTTTTCGCCTGAGTTGATCAAAAATTGCTGTGTCAGATCGACCGCTTTGGATCTTTCCAAGGCTAGATTGCTTTTATACAGAGCGCTGAATCCATCTCCATGCGCTTCTGCCAGTGGGTTTAAGACACCTACTAATTTAATTTCAGTAGCTTTCGGCCACGGCAATTTGACGATCCATTCCAACGCTTTTCTTGAGTGATCCGAATTGTCGATTGCCACTAGCACACGCTGCAGTCTCAAATCGCCGACGCCACCGGGCCGTCTGGCGATTAACGTCGAGCAAGACCCGTACAGCAAGACCGTCTGAGAGACGCTTCCCAGCAGGATTCTTGCCAGTCCACGACGTCCACGCGCGCCCATGACTACGAGATCTGCTGGCCAATTCGCGGCTTGTTCGAGAATCACATCCTTGCTTTCACCCACAACGACGGCACTACTTACGGTGGCATGCGGAAATCTCTTTTGCACTCGCTCGACGACTGTGCCGACAAACTTCTCCGCATCACCCACGGAGATTATCAGGTCCACCACCGAGAGGATTTTTATCTCTGTTCCGTCCGGCCATTCACGCATTAGCAGCACATCAATGGGGACTTTTGAATGCTCTGAGTTGTCTATTGGTACTAAAACTTTCACGGGGATCTCTGCGACTCTGGAGACAGTGTAGACGTTACTAAGCCGCGGTCGTCTACACTGCATACATAGCTCATTGACAGTGAAGAAGTAAAGTCAAAGACCAGGTAGCTGGGAACGAATATCGCTTAAGAGCTTCTTATGTTAGACTGCCGCGCATCTTGGCTTTTATTTTTCTATTATTGTTGATCCTTCTTTCTCCGCCAGCACAAGCGGAAATGCCAGCGCGCGTGACTGTGAAACTTTTCGAGTCACATTCGCCGACGAATCGACTCAATGTGGACGGACCTTTTCGCATCATTCAACCAGTTACCTGCGCTGTTCCGCCTGGAAAGTATTTTTTCGAAGTCAGTGGACGCACAATTCATCTTCGTTCTGCTGTCAAAAATCGGTCTTTCAATCTGGATGCGCGGAAATTTTCACTCACTTCCGATCGCGGCATCGGTATGCAGTACAGCACGAGTAAACCCAGGCGTTATGCGAGTATTGTCAATTTGATAATTGAGCACAACACGCTTCTCGTTTTCAATGTCGTGCCGACACGGGACTATGTTTTGAGCGTTGTCGGCAGCGAGTCCAGTGTTGCGTTTCCTCTTGAAAGTGCCAAGGCGCAAGCGATTCTGACGCAGACGCGTGTCTGTCAGACACGTCCAGGAGATGTTGTAGGCGACTCGACGCAAGAGGAGTCATACTTCGGCACCGCTTACGTCACTCCGCTGGTAGAGAAGGCCGTGAGCGGCGTTTGGGGGCAGATTTTAACCTATCAAAATCATCCCATTCATATCTTCTATCACTCAACCTGCGCCGGTGGCACAAGTGAAGGCGTCAAAGTATTTGGTTCTGGAGCCAGCAACATGCCGTACATGAAATGTGTGCCGTGCAGATTCTGTCAGTCGTCACCGTTCTGGAAGCCCACGGTGACGCGTATTCCGATTTCCAGCTTCAAAAAAGAGTTTGGCGGACTTGCCGATGTAAATAGTTTGGATTGCGCTAAACGTCCGACTGCTCTCACTTTGCATAAGGAAGGGCGAAACGTAGATATTTCCGGCTACCAGTTTTGGATCAAGTTGGGCCAGAAATTCGGTTGGGATAAAGCACCTGGAACCCGTTTCAAATTGACCGAAAAAGGTGACCAGGTCGAAGTTGAATCAACCGGAGCTGGTCACGGCGTGGGAATGTGCCAATGGGGTGCCGCGGCAATGGCTTCGCAAGGTAAAACTTGCGCTGAGATTCTCAAATTCTATTTCCCCGGAACTAGAATCCGGAAGCTCTGAGAAACCGAGCTACATCGTTCCGCCTAAATATCGGGTGACGAGAATGAGCGCATCGTCTTCGTCCCTGGCGTATTCTGCCAAAAGCGTGTCGGCGACGACCCTTGGTCGCCCGTCGATCGGCAGGGCGCTAGCGAATTCTGGTTTCATTCCGGCGGTGGCGAGAATTAAAACGTCACCAATATGCACAGGGTGAGTGTTCTCACGGATAGTGAACTGATTGTCGCCAACAAATCCTTGCTGAAGTCTCAACCAACTGTAGTGCGGATCCGCTGTGGGGCTGCGGTGGTGGAGATATCCCTGCACGTTTCCGACGCCGAACCAGGTGGCTGTGTGATAGGACGTGTTGAAAATCGTCGCGCTGATTGAACAACCTCCTGTCTCCTTGGCGCAGCGATCGGCTCTGTTGAATAGGTCGACTAGGGAGTGATGGGTGAATCCATCAAAAATTTCAGCTGCAGCTTTCGCGGCAAAATTGCCTTTTGGACCATCTTGAGTTGCATCGATGACGGCGATTAAAAATCCGCTCGGAGTCGACTTAACTACCGATGTAAGCGAGCTGAGGTGGTCGGCGTCCTTGGTCCGCCTTCCGACCGCCCACTCAACGACGGAAGCGTTTGGTTGGTGCAGTTGCACTGGTGTGGTTTGCATACTCATTTTATTCTGTACCTTGTGTAGAAACGCGCATTGCGCAGCCGTTAGTGTTATCATTCCAATTAATTTTGTCGCGGTAACGCTTAGGACACCAACATGGTTCCCGCCAAGGATGTTCCTCTAGGATTGACAGCTGATGAGTACTTAAAACTAAGTATTCAGTATCTGCTTATGAATTGGAAAAAGCAGATGATTATTGCCGCCAAGAAAGCCATGGAAGGCGGCAATCCCATGAAAAAGCATAAAGTCGAAGGTCTTAGTGACGAGGAATACAAAAAACTTGGAATGATGCTCGGCATCGTCGAAACGACGATGGAGATTGGCGATCAAGCCAATGAAGTCGTGCGTGGCGCTTTTGATGCAATGCAGCAGGCGGCTAACTTTGCCGACCAGGCGCTGAATGAGTTCGAGCCGATTAATGAAGTCAAAAATGATTTGCAGAATGCGCTCAAGTGGTGGGCTGACCAGGCGTCGGAAGCGATTAGTAAGGCTGTAGAAGAGATCGTACTGCCAGTTTTAGGATTGCCGACTAGAGACGTGCCCGAGGGACTTTCTGCTGATGAGTATTTTCGCATTGCCAACCAGTACAAGTCGATGGGGTGGACCGAGCAGGCGCGCGATGCACTGCTCATGGCTAATGAAAAGGATCCCAACGATGTTGGACCAAAAGCTCTTCGATATTTGAAAACAAAGATTCCTCGTCATCCGGTCCCACATCATGCCGTGAAGAAAAACATTTGGGGACACAGTTTGTTTTTGCGCGGCGAACTAGACGAAGCGAAAAAGACATTCGAAGAATTGATCAAAAATTATCCTGACTTTGAATGGCCATACGGAAATCTAGGCGCTGTCTACATCCAGCAAGGAAAAATCAGCAACGCAAAAGATGTTTTGTCAAAAGCAATCGACATCAACGGCGATTATCTCAATGCATGGCTTCATCTCGCGCGCGCTCGTGCTGCAGTTCTTGAAGTGCGTGAAGCACAAAGCTGCATTGACAAAGCGATGAGATTGGATCCAGATGATCAAACAGTGCAGTCGCTAAAAACTTTGATTGAGTTTTTGAGTTCTATCTAGCCAGCATAGTTTGGCGGGGGATGTAGCGGCGAACTACTCTTTGAGATAGACTTATCGACTCAACCTTTGTAAGGAGCTGATCGATGCAGTCTCAACTCTCTAAAATCGCGTCTGCGAAAGCAAGCCAGTTCCAAGAATCAGTAATTCGCGAAATGTCGCGCTTGGCAGCAAAGCACAAAGCGGTGAATTTGGCTCAGGGGCTGCCCGACTTCCCCTGTCCACCTGAATTGAAAGTGGCGGGCGCGGAAGCTCTTAATGCCAACGTCAACCAGTATGCCGTCACTTGGGGCGATTTGTTGTTGCGCCAGGCTATTGCTGAGAAAACAAAACAATATTCGAATATGACGGTCGATCCTGATACCGAAATTACTGTTTGCTGCGGCGCTACCGAAGCGATGGTGGCAACGATGTTGGCGCTCGTAGATCCAGGCGACGAAGTAATTGTCTTCGAACCGTTCTATGAAAACTACGGACCGGATGCCATCTTATCTGGTGCTACGCCGAAGTATGTTTCGATGCATCCACCCAATTGGGATTTCGATCCAATCGAGTTGGAGAAAGCTTTTAACGATAAGACTCGCGCAATTATTTTGAACACTCCGCACAATCCGACTGGCAAAGTGTTTTCAAAAGAAGAAATGCAGACCATCGCTAAACTCTGTCAAAAGTGGGGTGTGCTAGCGATTACGGACGAAATCTATGAACACATTTTGTACGATGGCTCCAAGCATTATTCGATTGCATCATTGCCTGGAATGGAAGATTTGACAGTTACGATCAACAGTCTATCCAAGACATATAGCGTCACTGGTTGGAGAGTTGGTTGGGCGATTGCCAGCAAAGAATTGACATTACCGATTCGCAAAGTACACGATTTCTTGACCGTAGGGGCGCCAGCACCGCTTCAACGCGCTGGCGTAACCGCTCTGAAAATGCCAGATTCATATTACAAGGGTCTTGAAACGGAATACAACGTAAGTCGTCAATACATGCTGGAAACGCTCGATATGATTGGCATTCCGTACTTCATCCCGAAGGGTGCCTACTATGCTTTTTGCGACATTAGCAGTTTTGGTTATGATAACGATCTCCATTTCACAAAACATCTGGTTGAGAATCTTGGAGTCGCTGTGGTGCCAGGGGCGAGCTTCTTCGGACCTTCAGCCAAAACGGCGCGTAACTACGTCCGTTTTTGCTTCAGCAGACAGATGAGTACGTTAGTTGCAGGTCGTGAACGACTGCTAAAGCTGAAACACGCCTAGAGCGCCCGTTATCGCGGAATTCTCGATAAACCGAATATGGTGCTAACAAGAGAATAATTCTCAATTGCTGGATAATTATGTCAGTCGGCGCTAGCATAGCGATAGCGACGACTCGATTGAGATGGCACGTAACCTACCCAATATATCTTTGATTCTTTTGGCGACCATGTTTTTGCATGGTTGTGAACACCATGCGCAGTCATCCGAAGTTGTGCAATCGGTAGTGAAACCTACCAGTGATGTTGTGCTCAGTCAAAAAGCAGCTGAACTGTCTGGGATCAAGTCGTCACTAATCGTTTCCGAGCCAGGCAATTCGGAAATTAAAACTACTGGCGAGGTCAAAGCCGCAGAGCCGAATGTCTTTCATATTAGCTGCATGGTGACTGGCCGAGTTATTTCCGATAAAGCTAATCTTGGCGATTACATCAAAGCTGGGCAAGTTCTTGCGGAAGTGCAGAATCCCGAAGTGACGAAAATCGCCGGAGACTTCATCCATCAATTGCATCAAAACGAGGTCGAGCAGAAGCAATCGCATGCGAAACTTACACTGGCCGAGAAGACTCTGGAGCGAGTCACACAGCTGAACAGGGAAGGAATTACTCCTCAGAAAGATGTGTTGATGGCGCAGAATGCAAAGGAGATGATCGGCATCGAATTGCAGGGATTAAAGGAACACGTAATTCATATCAATTCAGAAACCAGGGCTCTTTTGAAACTATATGGGGTGCAGCTCAGCGAGGCCGAAGATATCCGCCACATGCCCTCATCCAGCCCTCTGCGTTCTCCGAAAGCTGGTGTGATAATCGAAAAAACGATTACCTTAGGCGATGTTGTCGATACCACTAAGCCACTATATGTGGTTGCGGACTTGTCCACGGTCTGGTTGGATGTTAATGTATTTGATAAAGACATCGGCAAGGTACAAGTCGGTCAAACAGCTGTTTTCAAAAGCGATAGCTTACCCGGTAAAACAATAATAGGGCACATCAGTTACATCCAGCCGCAGGCCGGCGACAACAAAACATTCGTCGCACGAGCGATTTTGAACAATCCTGGTTTCGTCTTAAAGCCTGGTATGTTCGGTCAAGTTGACATTGTCACCAAGAACATATCCAGGGGCGCTTACGTTCCAGATAGCGCGCTCCAACAATTTAATAATGAAAGTTTTGTCTTTATTGATCGAGGCAAAGGCAACTTTGTTAAACGAAAAATTGTACTTGGGCAGCGAATCATGGATGGTTACTTGGTGAAGTCTGGGCTTTCAGTCGGTGAACGTGTGGTCACATCAGGCTCCTTGACGTTAAAAGCCGAATTGTTGAAAGGCACCATCGGGCAGGGCGAGTGAGTCGATGGAAGAGTTCTTCGCTAAGTTAACAAGATTTCGACTGGCGGTCTGTCTTGTTTTCGTGGCATTTTTCGCGGCTGGTATTTACGCTCTCTCCAATTTGCCGATAGATGCGTTCCCGGACCTGGCCAATAACCAAGTTCAGATTTTGACTGAAGCCCCATCTATGGGTCCTCTTGAAGTCGAGCAGCTCGTAACAATTCCGATTGAGTCGATCATGAACGGGTTGCCCAGCATTGTTCAGATTCGTTCGTTGTCTAAATATGGACTGTCCGTTGTCACTGTCGTGTTTAAGGATAATGTCGACACATATTTTGCTCGCCAGATAGTTTTCGAGCGCATGCAGACAGCCCGAACGCGCATTCCAACGGAATGTGTGCCGCAATTGGGGCCAATTAGCACTGCCATGGGCGAGATTTTTCAGTACACCGTATCCGGTGCTGATAAGTCGCTTACTGATTTGAAAACTCTTCAAGATTTTGACATCAAGTACCAACTTCGTACTGTTCCGGGCGTGGCCGAGGTCAACACCTGGGGCGGGTTCACGGATGAATTTGTTGTTACGGTCGAACCGACACGGTTGCAACAATATGATTTGACTATTCAGGATGTGTTCAATGCTATTCGTCAAAACAACGAAAATTTTGGCGCCGGAATTATCAACCATGAAAAGGAGCAATATGTAGTACGAGGTATAGGCAGGGTTAACTCAATAGATAATATTGAAAACATCATCGTCAAAAGAAAACAAGGCGTGCCTGTGCTTCTGAGAAATGTGGCGACCGTGGCTCACGGCACTGCTCTGCGCCAGGGGGCTTCAACGAAAGATGGCGAGGGCGAAGCAATCGTCGGACTTGTAATGATGCTGAAGGGGGAGAACAGCCGTGAAGTCATAGCACGGGTGAAGGACAAGATTAAATCCATTCAAAAGTCGCTTCCCGAGGGCGTGTCGCTCCAACCATTTTACGATCAGTCTGGATTGGTTGAGCAAACCATCGATACTGTTCGTGGCAATTTACTGGAGGGGGGGTGTCTCGTAATTGCTGTACTGCTGCTCATGGTCGGCAACCTAAGAGCGGCATTGATAGTGGCTTTGGCTATTCCCCTCTCAATGACATTTTCATTCATCGGCATGCGTTGGCTGGGCATCACCGCCAACGTTATGAGTCTCGGTGCTGTCGATTTCGGCATGATTGTTGATGGTTCAATTGTCATGGTTGAAAACATCATGCGCAATATGAGTAACGCTGGTAGTGCGAGTAAGAATGAAGTGATTCAGCTTTCAGTCAGGCAAGTCTGTCGGCCAATTTTGTTCGGTATTTTGATTATCGCAGTGGTGTATTTGCCGGTTCTATGCTTGGAAGGCATGGAATACAAAATGTTTGCGCCAATGGTAATTACGGTCTGCTCTGCATTGTTCGGTTCGCTACTGATTTCATTAATCCTAGTACCTGTGCTTTGCAGTCTGCTCTTGCCCAATAAGGTAATAGAGCGCGAAAGCATAATTCTGAAAGTCCTGACGCCGCCATATCTGAAGCTGTTCGACCAGGTGCTGAAGCACCGACTGATTACAATCTGCATCGCTGTATTAGCTCTGTGTGCGGCTCTCGCCTCTGTTCCGTTTTTGGGAACAGAGTTTGTGCCCAAACTTGACGAAGGCGACATTCTTGTCGAGGTCAAAAATGTTCCAAGCATCTCACTGCAAGGTGCTACTGAAGTTGCCACACACATCGAGGCGTTGATTAAGCAGTTTCCAGAGGTCAAAACATGTGTATCTCACACGGGCCGTCCCGACCTCGCAACAGACCCCATGGGCGTTTATGCATCCGACGTTTACGTGATGTTGAAGCCTAAAAAAGATTGGAAGCCTGGTGTCACTAAAGAGTTAGTTACTGAGCGTATACGAACAGCTTTGGAATCGCAAATTGCTGGAGCTCAATTCAACTTTACCCAGCCGATCGCAATGCGCGTTGATGAGCTGGTCTCAGGAGTTAGAGCGGACGTTGCGGTCAAACTATTCGGTGATGATATCGATTATTTGCAGCAAGAGGCGGCTGCAATACAAAATGTTCTGGGCTCGGTGAAGGGCGCAACTGACCTGCAAGTTGAGCGAGTCTTCGGCACTGCACAAATTCTGATTATTCCAGATCGAACTAAGCTTGCGCGTTACGGCATCACCGTGGATGAAATTCGGCAAATTTCAGAAACAGCAATTATTGGAACGCCGGTGTCGCAGGTACTGAATGGTCGCAGGCGATTTGATCTTCGTGTCAAACTTCCTAAAGGCAGTGACTTGGAACCTGCCAATGTCGGCGACTTGCTAGTTGAAGCTGCGAACGGACAAAGAATTCCACTCAGTCAACTTGCTGAAATCCGCATGGAACAAGGTATGGAGCTTGTTAACCGAGAGTTTGGACAGCGTCGGATGGTTGTGCAATGCAACGTTAGAGGAAGAGATGTTGGATCTTTCGTAACCGAATGCCAACAGAAACTGGATTCTCAAGTCAAGCTGAAGCCCGGCTATTATATAAGCTGGGGTGGTCAGTTCGAGAATCAAGAGCGTGCAATGAAGCGGCTTTCGTTTGTAGTGCCTGTGTCTATTTTGATCATTTTCATTCTATTGACGTTCACGTTTGGATCGATTAAAGAAGCGTTGATCGTTTTGCTGAACGTGCCATTTGCGCTCATTGGTGGAGTTATGGCGCTGTGGATCCGCAGCATGTATTTGAGCGTACCTGCGACGATCGGATTTGTAGCCTTGTTTGGTGTGGCCGTGCTCAATGGGCTGGTGCTTATTTCTGCGGTTAACAGAGCAATCGCGGATGGTGAGGATGTGGAAACCGCCCTGCGTAAAGGCGTGGAGACTCGGCTGCGTCCGGTTCTGATGACAGCGATGGTGGCATCGTTAGGATTTCTACCTATGGCTCTATCACAAGGTGCAGGTGCCGAGGTTCAAAAGCCGCTTGCAACCGTCGTAATTGGCGGACTGTGTAGTTCGACAATACTGACATTGTTAGTGCTGCCAGCAGTCTATGCGCTTGTATTCAACAGGCGTTCAAAGCGCAAAGAAGAAGAGGAATCTGCGGAAATGGAAAGCGCCGCTCTGTAGCGGCGCTGTATCTTTCAAAAACAATGTTTCCCTCTTGCGAGCCACTGTGGGAAAGTCTCTTACGAGCGGGTGCTTAAATTGATGCATTTTTTTGTGCATCAATTTAAGCACCCGCTTGTAAGGCCTGCGAACTGAGTTATGAGTGCTAAAGCGGCATGTCCACAAAGGCGCGCGCGCTGATTGCCTGTCCCAGAATGCAGAAAATCAAGATCAGGCCGGCAGGCATAAACTTTCTGGTCTTCTTAAGTCTGATTGCGAAGACCGTGTCCAAAAGCGTGTAGGTAATGAAGGCGCCGATAGTAGCTTCTTTGGCGTGACCCATCATAGCAACCGCAAACATAACTGCCAGAATCACGCCGCTGACTACGCCCGAGATCAGCGAAGCTTTGCTCTTAGCTTTTACAAAACCCATCGCTCCGCCAGCTGCGACAAGGATAGCCATGAAAAGCGTGTAATAGCGCGAAATATCGATGAAGTTCATTCGGTCACCATCAGCAGTAATGGGTAAAACTTACCATAGTGACAACTGATTTACTTTTTAGTTAATTTGAACTCGTCCAGTGGCGCTCCATCCTCTGTGATCTGGCGCACATTCATGGTATCGCCATTGATATCACATACCGTGATCGAGTGTATGTCGCTGTTGTACTTGCAGACGAAGTCTACTTTATTCGATTGTTGTTTCTCTGCGTGGAGGTTCGCTCCGCCTGCTCCGGTAACAATATAGATCACACCTTTCGGCTTTGTTACGCTCTTTCCGTCGTAGTCCTTGTCCAACGTGAAAGTTCCTGACACTGTTCCGTCCGGATTCATTACTGGTTTGCCATCCTGTCGTACAACCTTGAAGAACAGTGGAAACGTTCTCTGGTAGTTGTGAACGTGACCCGCAAACACTACGTCCACACCTGTTTCTTCGAAGATGTCTGCAAGTAGTCGCATGCGCTGTTCTAGTGAGTGTGCGACGTCGTCGCTAAATCCCGGTTGATGGAACGTGACGAATTTCCAGCGCGCATTTTTAGCACCTACAATATCTTTTCTTACCCAATCTCGCAGTGCCGAGTCTGTCCAATCCATGTAGTAGTTGCCGTCAAGAACTGTCCAGTGGGTATTGCCATAATCGAAGGAATAGTTGGCCATAACTGGAAAGTTGCTGCCTGCCGTCTTCAGGAAAGCCGATTTGTGTTCTTCAGTTCCGATGATTGGTGTCGCACACTTGGCACCGACTTTGGTGATCGGTCCGTTGTGAGGTTGCGACCATAAAGTGAAAAATGCTAGAGCATCTGGATGTCTGTCCAAATTGGTATTGTAGCTGGAGTGATCGTAGGCAATGTCGTGGTTGCCCAAGACCGGCACGAACAGGTGCGATCTGGTCAACGGTGCGCCAATAGTGGGTGCCGATTCGTCCGAGTTATACACTGGAAAAAACTTTTTCGTGTACTCAGAGAATTTTCCGAACTGGTAAACAATATCGCCGGGCACCACAATCAGATCTGGATTCTGTTTTCCACATTCGAAAGCGATTTTGGGTTGCGACTTACTGCCAGATGCACAGTCGCCGAAGACTACTATGCGAAGAGGTTGTTTAGTCGTTTTGCGTGCCAGGCCCGTTGCTTGAAAAACTTGTTCTTTATCTGTTCTGACGCGATAGTCAAATAAACTGCCGGGTTTTAGTCCCGTCAGTTCGCAAGAGAAAATCTCTAAATTCGGTTGTAACGAGTTGGCCAGAAGATGATGGTTGATCGGTTTGGTGATTGGTGTCCAAACCTTGCTTTCATGAGGTTTTACGTCGACTGCCCAGTTCTTCTTTGCCTTGCTTAGCCAGAGTAAGTCTTCAGATTCCTTTGCTGCAAGGTGCGGATGATTTCCCAACTGCAGATATGGCTTTGCGAAAAATAGTGGCTCTGATTCCGGTTTATCCGCTGCGTAGACCGTTGCTCCACACAATAAGGATGTGAGCGCTAATAGCGCTGCAAAGTCTGCCTTCAGGGCGATCGACATCAAATCATTCCTCATCAAAAGGGCACCTGTTACGCAACACTGAATAGCATTAAATTGTCTATCTCTGCAAGGATAAATCAATCTGTAGCGCTAGTAGCTGAGGGGACGTTTCAAGCTATTGGCATTTTGAGCTAGACTCTAAATGTTCACGTCTGTGGTGTCCGTATGTTTTTCTGCCCGGACTGTCATGTTTCAAATAGGTCGGATGCGAAGTTTTGTCGCAGGTGTGGCAGGTCGCGTTCTGATTTGGAGCGCGGCGAAGTAAGCGTTGCCGTAGCCGATGCGCCAACCTCGCCCGCCGATACTCCATCCAATTCATCGATTGAAGCAGCCGTTCTTCCGACAGCTAATATGTCGCCTGAATCGACGACTGAACCGTCGCTTGAACCGTTGCCTGAACCGTCGCCTGAACCGTCACCTGACTTGAATTCGCCCGAGTGCCCATCGTGTTGGAAAGCATTGCGTGCCACCGACAAATTTTGCTGCTGGTGTGGAGAAGCGCAGCCGAATCGGGTTTTGCCGTTCCTCAAGCTTTGCTTGGAGTGCAGTACTTTTCTTCCCGAGAAAGCGAACTACTGCTATGCATGCGGAACAGACGTTGGTTACAGCTCGCGCCGAAAGGTACGAGTTCCGCATGAACTTTTCAAAGACGAAGAGTCAGAGTTCTTTCCGCGCTTCGACGCCTGAGGCGGATTCCTTTTACAAAGTTTTTCGATACTGTCTTCTGCGTGTATCCTGGCGGATCTCCAACAGATCCTGCAACAGTTGTTTGCGCTCTGGACCGTCCCAACGCTTCAGCCAATCCGCAGTTGCCTGCTGGATCATGCCACTCTTATCAGGTGAATTTGAACCATATAGTTTCTTTAACTCAAGCCAAATAGATTGAAGCGCTGCGAGCTGTTCGATCGGCAACTTGACGGTATAGGCAACGAACTTCCGCGACCCTGTGTTGAACGGGTCGACCACAAATGGGAGGTCATCATCTTTCTCTTCTTCGTCATCTTCAGCCATCTAATCGTTTCTCAAATTGGGCGGTGCTGGTCATTATCGCAATATTGGCAGCCTGATTGTAGCGGGTAACGTATCAGGAGTACAAATTCTGTCGTATTCGTGGGAGGATCACTAGGTAGATAGTTGATTTTTGGCGATTTTCGCTCAACAATCAGGGGATGTCAGTGAGTAGTTTGGAAAACGAGCCGGTCAACGCCCCTGGCAAGCAGATGCCTACGCGCGAGCCTGGACCGCAAGACGTGGTGAGATTATTGATTCAGCGACTTTTGAAAGACAAAATTTTGCTGGCGCTGATAATCGTCGGAGTGCTGACGATTTTCGTGGGTGTTGCTTTCACTGGCGATGACCCAAAAGCTAATAAAGCTGTTCCTCTGGCAGCGGCGCCTCAGCCTGTGGCTCCCGGAGCTGCAGCAATGGCACCGCCAGGACATGTTGCGGGATTGACTCCTGAATTGGCAACACAGTTCGTCACCTGGTGGTTGCAAAAGGCTATGGATTACAGCCTCGCCACAGGCAAGGCCAGTCATCAAGAAGCTTTTGGATGGATGACGCCGCAGACGGTTCAAGCATTCCAAACAGGCTACTGGACGCCGGAGATTGAAAACGCCGTTGTCACCGGCAAAGTTACTGCTGCTTTCCAACCGGTTTCGGTGCAGGCTCAGTTCATCAACCCCGACAGCAGCATTGTTGTTGCCATGTCAGGCGCGCTTGTCATGCAGCAAGCTGGCACCCAAACAGCAACTCAGCAGCTTTCAGCCGACTTCCTTGTAAAGCAAGAGAAAGAAGGCTTGCGGATTGTTGGAATCAACATCCACCCAGCGCCACCAAGCACGGCGGCTCCATAATTATTGTTTTTCAGTTGTTAACCTGCGCAATTCCGCCGGAATCGTTGTGGTATATTGAGTCTTCGCCTCACTTGGGACCCAATTGAGTCGTCCTACGCCGAGGTAGCTCAGTCGGTAGAGCAGAGGACTGAAAATCCTTGTGTCGCCAGTTCAATCCTGGCTCTCGGCAAATTTTTAAAGCCAGCCCCAGAGGGGCTCCCCGATAGTAACCGAGCGTGAACGTGCTGGTGCAACGGCTGGCGTGATGTAGTAAAGACCTGATTCGACGAGACTTTCGGTTGCGAAATTCTTGTTTCTTGCCTGCGAGTGCTCTTAGTGCTCTGATTGCTTTTTCTGCTGCTCATCACTAGTCTTCCTGTTTTGTTAAGAGCACTATTGATGGTGGCAGTTAGTGTGGGCTTCTCAAACGATGTCTGATCAATTTTGTCAGTTCATTGATAGCTATCGCTAGTAAATGAAAAATTGGAGTACACGAGGTGTTCACGAAATCTCATTATGGTCTGGGTATACGGACTGGTTCCGTGCTCTCAGGACCGAGGTTGCGTCATGAAAGAATTACCCTTGTTTCCACTAAATGGAATCGTCTTATTTCCGGGAAGCCTGTTACCGCTCCACATTTTTGAACCGAAGTATCGCTCGATGCTTGAAGATGTTATCCAAGGCGACCGGCGCTTCGGAGTGATCAACGTCAGCAATGACGATGTCACAGCTGATGTTGGCTGCATAGCTGAAATCGTTCAAGTGGAAAAATTCGGAGATGGATCGTCCAACATAATTTCAGTCGGAGTAGAGCGATTCAAGGTTGTCCGAAAATTGGAAACCAGTCTCTACCCTCGTGCTTTTACCCAAATCGTCAAAGAGAATGCATCATCGACCGAACTGGAAACTGACTTAACCAAAGTAGCATCGCTCTTAACTGATGTATTTCATTTGATGGGTAGGCTGAATCGGGCACCTGCCGACGCTTCGCTCTTACCCAAAGATCCAAAGGTGCTCTCATTTTGGATCGCATCCTGGCTGCCAACTTTGCCAGAAACCAAGCAAAGCTTGCTCGAGATCAGAGATACTAAAGTTAGGTTGGCTCGCGAGATCTCTATTTTGGATGACTTCCGAAATCAGCTTAGAGTGCGGGTTGCTATCGAAGATGTCTTCGAGAACGTGAGATAAATTGTGAGCACTCAGTGAAAATAAAGCACAAAATATTTAAACAATCATCAACGATTCCCGCCAGCGCAGAAGATGTCTACGCCTGGCATGCACAGGCAGACGCGTTGCTAAAACTGACGCCACCATGGATTGACTGTCGGGTGAGCGCTGCACGCGAAGGCATTCACGACGGCAACCGCGTGCTCCTCCAAATTCGCAGAGGACCGATACGGTTCGACTGGCTTGCGGAGCAATGCAATATCGAAGTGTCTAGAAGATTCGATGACTTTCAGGTCTATGGACCTTTTGGCTTCTGGCACCATACGCACCGTTTTATACCGCTCGATTCCAATCACAGCCTGCTTGAGGATACGATTGAGTACGACATGAAACTAAAGCAGCTCCTCAATCCGCTCACTGGGCTGCTCGTTGAGCCTGACCTAAAGAGACTTTTTGCCTTCAGGCATGCTGTCACCGTCGCCCAATTCGACTCAAACGTTTCTGTGGGTATTTAGAGATCTTGTGAAGCAGTTTTTTCGGGTTTCAAATGATGATAGAGATAGAACCCAAAACCGGCTACTACAAACAAAACGATAACAAGATCGAATTTGTGCCAGAGGTCTCTGAACATCTCCATGTTTTCTCCGAACTTAATTCCCACCCAAGTGAGGAAATAGCACCAGACGAGAGAGCCTATGAAGGTGAACAGGCAGAACATGCCGAAGTGGGCTTTCAAGACACCCGCCGGAAACGATATAAAGGTTCTGACAACCGGTAACATGCGGGCGATGAAGAATGTCACATCACCATATTTCTCGACCCACTTGTCAGCCAGTTCGAGATCTTTGTTTTTAAGCAAAAACCATTTGCCATATTTTTGCAGGAACGGTCGACCTCCCCACATCCCCAGGAAGTAAGAAGGAATAGAGCCGATCACGCACCCGACTGCCCCAGCTAAGGCCGCCAGGTGGATGTCCATTTTTCCTTGCTGCACAAGGAGTCCGGCGGTTGGCATAATGGCTTCACTTGGCAATGGGATGTTGGCAGATTCGATTGCCATCATGAGGATGATGCCCAAATATCCCCAAGCTTGGACCCCATTTTTGATCATTTCCAAAATTGGGTCGATTAAGTGGTGCAGCACAGGTATCACCTATATTACGATTGACGCGAACTAGGCAATTTTACAGCTGTGTTCTGATCATGACCTTTAGGAACTCTCACCACCAGGGGGCGCATATTCAGTAGATATGAGCGAAGAAACGAAGCCAATTTACTTTACATTCGCCACTGCCGGCCATGTCGACCACGGCAAAACAAGCGTGTTGCGGGCGCTGACAGGGATCGATCCCGATCGCTTGAAGGAAGAGAAGCAGCGTCAGATGACCACTGACATTGGCTTTGCACATCTTAATTTCCCCGCAGAAAAAGATGGAACTGAGCTCGTCATTGGATTCATTGATGTGCCTGGTCATGGCAAATTTCTCAAGATCATGCTCGCCGGAGTTGGTGGAATTCAGATGGCACTGCTCGTGGTGGCAGCCGATGAAGGACCGATGCCTCAAACAGTTAGCCATGTCAAAATCTTGAGTTTGCTAGGCGTTCGAAAAGCGCTTGTTGTGCTGACCAAGATTGACGTTGCTGATCATGCCAGGCAGAAAGATGTTGAGGAACTAGTGCGTCACCTTCTGCAGCGCTATCAAATTGAATGTATGGGAATTGCTCATGTTTCCAATACTGAAAATATTGGATTCGAAAATCTCAAGAAACAATTGAGTTCTGTCGTTAAGAATCTGGACCGTCCGGCAACCTTTGGTGGTGCGGTTTTACCAATCGACCGAGTCTTTTCCAAGACAGGATACGGGGTTGTGATCACAGGCACCTTGGTCAGTGGGCAGCTTGCAGTGGGTGAAACAATTTCCATCGAGCCTGGTGGAATCAAGGGACGTGTACGCGGACTTGAGACATTCAAAAAGCAGATTCAAAGCGCGGATTCTGGACAGCGTTTAGCTGTGAATATATCCTTGAAAGAGAACAAGACTCTCGCGCGCGGACAAGTTGTTGCTAATTGGAATCCGCCTGTGGTCAGCACTTTGATCGCCCGTATCGAACAAGTGGGATTTGCGGATGAGTGGGTTAAGCAATCCGAGATCGAGGATCAACCTGTGCGGTTGTATCATGGAACTGCAGAATGCTTTGGGCACCTCAGGTGGTGTCAAATGATTGAAAGCGGTCAAACGCTGATCGCCCAGATCGTGTTGACTGATCCCGTTGTCGCCGAGCCTGGTGACAGGTTTGTGGTTCGTTACGGCGATCAAGGCATTACAGGTGGAGTGGTTCTAGTAACGAATCGTCCGCGCTGGATGACGCGGAACAAGCTCAATGTTTTTGCAGAACAATTGGTTCGTCACGACTACAATGCGGCTACCGATTACTTCCTTGAGAACATGACACCACCGGCTGCAAAAAAGGAAGCGTTGGCCAGTTTTTTGCCGATCGTGGACCGAGACAAAGTGTTGGAGTCTTGTATAAAAGCCGGTTCTGTACTGCAAGATGCAAGTTTCATCATTGGAGCAAAACGAGCTCAATTGATCAAGCAGCAAATTGTCAAAGTAATTTCGGGCGGTGACGCTTCCGATCAAGGACCTACAGAATATTCAATCGAGTTGGTCAGAACTAAAGTTGCCAACATGATGGATCGGCAACTTTTCCAACATCTGCTGAAAGAACTTTCAGACGCCGGATTAGTTATTCGCAACGGCGATAAGGTTTCGATGAAATCTGATAAGGCGCCCACTGTGTCTCAAGCTCAGACCATACTTGAGGCTCAAGTTTTGAATATTTTGGCAACAAGTTTGTGTATAGAGATCGATGAAATTTCCAAAGTACTGAAAACAGATCGCAAGTTGATTATCTCCACCTTGCAGAATTTAACTAAGCAACAAAAAGCTTACGTCGTCGATCACGATTTCGCTAGTTCCGCCGAATCTATTCGCCAAGCGCACCAAGCATTAGCGAAAATCTGGGAAACGAAGAAGGAAATTTCTCCATCCGAGTTTCGTGAAAGCCTTGCCACTAACCGAAAGTATGCGATGGCACTGCTTGCCTTTTTCGACAACAAACTGATTACCAGGCGCGTCAATAACACGCGAATGTTAATCAAGGCGCCCTAGGCACTAGCATCTTGAAGAAGGTTAATTTCGTCTGCCTGATATTCTAATTTTGGGCAGCCAGCGCTATTCTAGTTGTAGGGGGCATTAATCCATACAACTTTTGGAAGGCGCTGCGGCGATGGGACCCATCAAGCATCACGAATTTGTCGCACTTCTTCGAATCTGGAATTGTGAAGAATTGCTTTCTGATGCCTACGAAGCTTTTCATAAAGGGCGAGTGCCGAAGGATAAGTCCGGACGCCCTAGCAAAGATACAGTGGCGCTCAATACAGACGTCAAATCAGATACAAAAGAAACTATCGGTGACCTGGCTAAGAGTATCGGTTGTAGCCAGGGTGAAGTAATTGATTTTCTCGCGCTCTATTACGTGAAGATCAATGACGTTGGACATCAAATGCACGAAGAAGAAGAACGGCTTGGATTGTCAGAGACCGTGATGGTGTTGATGAAATCGGTCGAAGATATGGTTAAGCAGGTAAAATCGGAAAACAAAATTGCGAAGAGAAAGGCTCGACTGGCAAAGCGCCCCGACGGCTTAATTAGGCGTAACGCGTAAGCCGAATAGCATCGCTATTCCATAGCGGTCATTGGACTGAGCTGGCGTCTCGGATGCATTAAATTGCATTTGCTATAGCCAGGTCATCCCAGCACGTGGTGTATTCTGGCGTTTTGTATTCTGCTTTTATTTGCCAGGCTTTCTTCGTGCCTTCTCCTGCAAGAAATAAGGCGCCGCGTCCGTACCTTTGATTGGTCTGATCGAGCGCCAGCATCATTCGTTTTGATTTTGCGCTGTCGTCTTGAGATTGGAACAGCGAAAGTTGCTCTCCATCATTTGATACCAAATTGGATAAAGTCACGCCTGCCTTTTGGTAAGTCAAACCTTCCTTATAAATGCTTCTCAAAGCTTCGACAGCATGTTTTACTAGCAGCATGCTGTCATCGGTCGGGTGAGGAAATTTTACGGTCGCACTCTCTGCGTAGGCATCCTGAAGATATGGGTTTGTGCGAATGTACACTGTGATCTCATTTGCTCGTGTGCGATCACCGCGTAATTTTTCGGCAGCACGACTTGTATACATGGTTACTGCTTCTTCAAGCTCGAACAATTCTGTAACTGGGCGACCAAAGGAACGCGACGACAAAATTTGCTTTCTAGCTTCGTCAACGTTCTCCATATCGATGCAGCTGGTGCCCCGCAATTCTGTTATGGTGCGTTTCATGACGATGCTAAAACGTCTGCTCATTTCTTCGGGATCGCTTTCCCTAAGCGCATACGCAGTGGTGATGCCGAGCAATCTCAATCGTTCTGTGAGCTTTCTACCGATTCCCCACACATCTCCAACTTCGAATGTTTGCAAAAGTTTCGCCTTGCGCTGATCGGAAAGCGAGTTGTAGTCCAGAACTCCGTCTAACTTGCTGTAGGATTTTGCCGTTGCGTTGCACAATTTTGCCAGAGTTTTCGTTGGCGCAATGCCAACGCAGACTGGCAGTCCAAGCCATTGTTTGACGCGATTGCGGATCTGGTTGCCAACCCCTGCTAAATCGCGCATGCCCGTTAAATGCAAAAAACTTTCGTCGATAGAATACACTTCTTGCTGGGGAGCAAAGTCACCGATGACGCGCATTACTCTTGCGGACATGTCTCCGTAAAGAGCATAGTTGGATGAAAGCACCTGGATGTCGTGCTCTTTAATGAGCGCTGAAATTTTGAAGAATGGCACGCCCATACCGACTCCCACTGCCTTTGCTTCGTTGGATCGGGCGACGACGCAGCCATCGTTGTTTGAGAGAATAACAATCGGTTTGTTCTGCAGTTTTGGATTGAATACGCGTTCGCATGAAGCGTAAAAATTATTGCAGTCGACTAATGCGAATTGTTCTGGCATCGTGATACTACAAGTGGTGCACGACGCTGGTCGCTACTCCCCAAATTTCGACGACGTCGTTTTCGTTCAAATCGATTGGCGCCGATGCGTCGTCTGCGACAAGCTTCGCGTCGCCGTCCTGATTCTGAAAACGCCTTACTACGAGGTCGCCGTCCACTGCTGCCACCACTACCTTTCCGTTGATCGCAGTTACGGACCTATCCACGATCAAAAGGTCACCATCATGAATGCCGCTGGCTAACAGGGAGGACCCTTTCACCCGCAGAAAAAATGTAGCCGGGTGATTTTTGATTAGCAACTGATTTAGATCGAGCGGCAGTTGGAGGTGATCGTCGGCAGGTGAAGGAAATCCAGCTGAGGTCTGGCTGCCGATTTCGTGTTTGGGAATGCGATCTGAGTTTTCCATGACAATAGTGTAGCGAAACATGCTCATGTTTTATCGCTACTTGATTAGAATGCTCGGCTCGACCTCAAGATTTTCGTGATGTACTTGGCTGCGCCCAGAGCTCGTGCCGATGTGCGCACACCATCGTGCAGATACTTGCCGATTTCGGGAGGTTCACTTCCGAGAGTCTGAGCACTTCCATTGAATCATGGTAAGAGTCAGTTTGAACTACAGAGTGTCCATACTGCTCCATACTTTGTCTAATCAATAACGCCTGCTCTGCATGTTCCATGGTTACAAGTATTCGCGCATCCAAAATTACTTTTACTGAACCTCTATATGGACTGGTGTTCGTTTTGATCGCGGCAGCTGGCGACGAGCTTCTCGTTCTGGGAGGAGTGCATCAATTTGCTCTCTAAATGACTCGGTCTCAAAGTTTTGCATTTCAATGTACCTGACTGCACCGAGTATTCGCGCCGATATACGCAATCCTTCAGAAAGATACTTCGCCATCGGGGTAGGGCCGAAGCTAAAAAGCACGAACGGAATTTTGGCCACTCGGCCAACGTTTTTAGACCATTTTAAAAAATCGAAAACGTCGCCGCCGTTCTGCAAATGCACGTCGGATATGATCAGGTCTATTTCTTGCACTGCCAGCAAAGCTTTCGCCTGCAGAAAAGTCGTGGCCACAAGCACCTGGTGCTGGCTTTTCTCCAGACAGGATTTGACCTGAGTGGCATTGATAGGATCTTCCAGTAGTGCCAAAATAAGCGACATTTCTTGATCACCTGACTGCCTGTGCGGTCACCAGACAAGGTGAGAAGCAACACCAGCACGGTGCGGTATAAAAATTCGCTGTCGGCCGATGAAATCAGCCTTATCTATTACAGTTCAGTGTACTCTCAATAAAACCCTTGATACGAGCGCCATTACAGGATCATTCCGAAATAACCTCAAGGTCTGTCGCCATAGCTGAGTTCGAGGATTGTTAATTCCCGAAACAAAGCGCGCTCTTTCGACTTAGAGGCTCGCTGGCGCTGCCAAGCCTTATCGGATTAGTGCTTGGTTGAGCTGCTGCCAACGATTAGCTTTGCCGTGCGGGAGCGTCGAGTCGTTTTGGTGGACCGCTTCGGTGCCACCTTATTTGCCACCACGAGATCGATGATTTGTCTGTCCACCCAGCCGCGCCGTATTAAAATTTCGCCCAGCTTTTCGCCACAATGTCTCTGTTCTAAAATCGCCAGCCAGAGTTGTTCCATGCCGATGTAGCCCAGGCCCAGCAATCGTTCGCCCAATCGCGAGCGCATTGGCGGTAGACATTCTTTCAAGCCAGAGTATGGTAACCAACCCTTGAGCAGACATATTTCGCCGAGAAGCAGTCCTGTTTCGGTCTGCAATTGCAGCGCCTCAATCAGTTTTTCTTCCGATAAAAGACCCGATTCGAGCAGTCGCTGCCCGATCAGACTTGCCTGCAATTTGTCCGGTTGAATCACGATGCCTGGGTGTGGTGCCTAAGAATCTACCGCAATAACAATGTGGTCTCCTGCAATGCCGATTCTAGTACCATTTTTGTCTATCGCCCAGGCCCTACCCTCGTATAAACCGAGGCCATTGAAATTTTTTCGTTCTAATGTTACTGATCCAACTGAGCCGTCTCCGTTCAATTGGGCGGTCGAATTGACTACTGTGCTTGGTTCTTCAGTGTTTTGCGAACTGAACAGAAGATTGGTTTTTGTGATTTCGAAAATAATTGAGTGCGCGTTTTTGATCCCAGAAACGTCGTATGTGATTTTGCACTCGGGTTTATCTTTGCCCAAGTGCATGAAACCTTTAGTTCCTAAATAGTCGGATTTTTCAAAGTTGATCAACGGCATTAGTTGTCGCGCTGGTATCAATTCGATTGACTTAACTGTCACTTTTGAGGCTTCTGGAAATAGAATTCTAAATGCGTGTATCGTGCCGCCCAGCGCAAAATCTGGCAATGCCCGGAGCGGAAACAGTACCGTCTGATGTTGGTCCACTA
The DNA here is from genome assembly GCA_038322035.1 of Candidatus Obscuribacterales bacterium. Lineage (GTDB taxonomy): Bacteria > Cyanobacteriota > Vampirovibrionia > Obscuribacterales > Obscuribacteraceae > PALSA-1081. The sequence goes on along the minus strand of JBBQFO010000017.1, from coordinate 4,102 downwards.
ACTCCAACTCCGAATGCACACGGTTGTGGAAGTCGGTTTCAGGCAGCAAATCGTTAGTGAAAATCAGATCGGCTCCGGGATGTTTCACTGGCCCATGCATTTGCAGGCCACTAATAGTGACCTGTAAAAAGTCTGTGTTGAAGCTCGGCAGGCTGCTTGGCTTGACCAACATTGTTGGACGGGCTCGGACATTTTCAGTGTGCAGTGTGATGCCACCATCTGCGGCGTCGATGATTTTAGTTTCGCCGGCGCCGTAAGCAACCTGGTCCAAAACTTTTCCAGACCACTGACGAGTGCCCTTTTCGTTCAAATCTTCAGCCTTCGGGATGGTGACAGGGTCGAACTTAAGCGTTTCCTGATTCCAGCGGGCTACTTTGACAGAGTCGCGATATTTTGAAATCGACTCTTTGAGAAATCCAAATGGAAGAATCGGTTCGAACTTATTGACCATCAAACAGTTACTTACGTTGCGGATGAATTGTGGTTCCATCGTCATGCCGGCAACGGCGTTTCGACAGACGTAAGCGCCGTGAATTTCGTCCGGAAGCCCAACCAGCATCACTTGTGGATCGCCTGGGAATTGGCTGTAAAATTCGGACAGTCCCTGTCTGATAGCATTCGCCTGCTGACCGGCTTGTGCCCAGGGTGCATTGTTGAAATGCAGAATTGCTGCGGCGAGGAACCAGGCGGCCACAAACAAAATTCTCTTCAAATGCACGAGCCAGCGCTGAGCAGTGACACCATCAGCGAAGGCAAGCGCTAAGCCTGCAGCGATTGGAACTGTGGCGAGATAGGCTAGTCTGCTGCCCTGCATGTCGTCGGCGATAGCGAAAATTTTGTAGACCGGAGCGAGGCAAAAGGCTGTCCAGATCACGAAGAATGCGGCGCAACGAATCAATCCTTTGTTTCGGAAGCAGTTGAAAAGTCCCAAAACAAACATGCTCGCCATAACAATTTCCCAGGCGATGACAAAGCCATTGTGATCGCCCATTAAGGTTCGGTTGACTGGAACGAATAACATCCGTAGTCCATGGAGCCAGCCACCAATGAACTGATTCCAGTTTGAGATGAACAACAGATCGTCGTCATAGCCGCCGACAAATGTGCCCAGCGCCCATCGACGCACTCCGAAATATCCCACCAGCAACAACCAGAAAGGAATTGTTGGTTTGATCATGTTGATGATGGCGCCCACGCTGGGAATTTTTTTCCAGTCATAGCCGATGCATAATTCGTACAACAAGAATGTCGCTGGAATGGTCAGTGCCATCTCTTTCGAAAGAAGACCGAGCACCATAAATATGATTGGTAAGGCGATGTTGCCGCATTGCGTGCGCCATCGCATGTAGCACCACAGGCTAGCCAGGAAAAAGGCTGTGACGATCGCGTCCACGCGTCCGGTTATCCATGAAACAGCTTCTGGATGCAGGGGATAAAGTGCGAAGAGTCCCGACGCCATGAGGGGAAACCAAAAACTGGTGCGCTTTGTCGTCGCACTTTGAATGTTTCTGACAATGAAGAACAGCAGCATCGAGGATGCTAATAAGAAGAAGAGATTGGTGAGATGAAAAGAGATTCCGTTGGTTCCGGAAATCAGGTAGTCAGTGACCATGAAGACTGAAATCAGCGGGCGGTAGAACTTTGTGGTCGTGCCATCTAGCCATGAGCTGTGAAAGTTTCTGACAATCAGCTCTGGATTTTTGACGGCATCTTTCAACCAGGCGAGATGAACGAAGTCATCGCCGACAAACCAGTTGAACAGTACAGATGAATAGGCGATGGTGGCGATCAGGCACACGACTGCCAGCGCGGTTAGCGTCGCTTGCTTTTCAGTCTTGAAGAATTTACCAGGATAGCTTTTTGGTGCTTCGGCTGTAGTGTCCGTGCCGCCACTAAATACGGTGCTCATGGCTATTTCGACTCTTGAGATGATTCCAGTGCCACTTCGTATGCTGGTCGATCTTCCAGGTGACAGCGAACCTCTTCACGTTTTTTCAAAACTTTGGCTGGGGCTCCTGCTGCGACCATTCCGTCCGGAACATCCTTAGTCACTACTGACGCGCCAGCGATTACGCAGTTCTTGCCGATCTTGACGCGAGGCAGAAGCAGTACCTTTGCGCCGATGATTGAACCGGCGCCGACGGTTGGACCTTCTCTGCCGATTTGGCAAGGCGGGTGCAGGCTGTCCACGGTGCAGGACATCGGATAGAAATGGACGTTGTCTTCCACTGTCGTGTATGTGGCGATGAAAACGTTGTTGTGAAAGCGACAGTTGTTGCCGACTTTTATGGTGCCATCCGACTGCGAAAGCGTGCCGAAGCTGCAGTTATCACCGAAGTGACTGTCCTCGCGGATTACGCAACGATTTCCTGTATTGAAGCCACGTCCCATGGTGCTGCCTGCATAGAGAATTGCACCAGCTCTGATCACACTGTCCGGCCCGATGCGTAATTCTGGATTGATGTAGTCGCTACTTTTTTTGTAGCCCCCTAATCTTTCCCCGAGAATGCATTGCGCACCGATGTGAGTGTTCGCACCGATGTTGACGTTTTCATAGATGATTGTCCCTGGCTCAATCGAGACGTTGTCGCCGATGACGCAGCCAGCTGCGATGATCACAAACGGGGCGATCGTCACATTTTTGCCGATTTTAGCCTGTGGACTTATTGATGAGCCGCTAACATCGACAGATTGAATCATTTTAGCCAGTGAAGACAGGAGTTACGCCAGCCACCGGCACAAATGCGGCGCGCTCAGCGATTACGTCTCTCATGGTTGCAACGATAGTTTTGACCTGGTCATTGGTGAGCTCTGGATACATCGGCAGCGATACCACTTCGTTAGCGAGAGTTTCTGCTACTGGGAAGTCTCCATGCTTGTATCCGAGATACGCGAACGCCTGTTGCACGTGTAGAGGCACAGGATAATAGCACATAGAGCCGATTCCACGCTCCGCAAGCTGTTTAACCATCTGGTCGCGAGCGTTGGCATTTGACTTCTGGTCAGACAATACGCGCACTGTGAATTGATGCCAAACGTGGGTGAGCAGTTGTCGAGCCACGGACGATGGGGCTCCAGGCAAACCGATGCTCGGTGCAACGACGCCTTGAACTCCTTTGAACGCCTGTTCATACATATCTGCGACTGTCTGACGACCGTCGTTCCACTTCTTGAGATAGGGCAACTTGGTCAACAAGACTGCGGCTTGAATCTCGTCCAGTCTGCTGTTGACGCCCAGTTCTTCGTGGAAGTAGCGTTGCTTGGAACCGTGTGCACGAAGGCACTTCAGTCTTTCAGCTGTTTCTGGATTGTTGGTTACCAGCATTCCAGCATCACCGGCGGCACCAAGGTTCTTGGTTGGATAGAAGCTAGTGCATGCGACATCACCAAATGATCCAGTTGGCTTTCCTTTATATAGAGCGCCGATGGCCTGGGCATTGTCCTCAATCACCTTAAGGTCAAAACGCTCTGCCAGCTCCATAATCGCGTCCATGTCAGCCGGCAATCCGTACAAATGCACCGGCATAATTGCTTTCGTGCGTGGTGTGATTGCTGCCTCTATCAGTCGGGGATCGATATTAAACGTCAACTCATCTGCATCAACGAAAACTGGAGTGGCACCACGCAGAGTGATGGCCTCGACAGTGGCTGCAAACGTGAAAGGGGAAGTGATTACTTCGTCGCCGGGTCCAATGTTCAGTGCCCAGAGCGCCAGAACTAATGCGTCGGTCCCATTTGCAACACCGATCCCGTACTTGCATCCGCTGATTGCGGCGATTTCTTGTTCGAGTTTGGCACCACATTGTCCGAGGATGTAGCTTCCGCTTCGCAGTACATCAAGCACCGCTTGTTCGATTTCTGGACCAATTGATTTGTACTGCTCTTTTAGATTCAGCAGAGGAATATTTGTCATGAGTGATTTGATACCTGGTAACTATTCACCGAATGGACGCACCGAGTCTAACTGGTCTTGTCACGCGAATAACAGGTAGACAAAATAAGGTTGCGGAGTGGATTTTGATGAGAAGGCGTTAATGGCTCGAAGTTCCCGATCTCTGCAAGGTTCGCGCATTAGACGGCGCACATTTAGCCTTGTTAAAAA
>JBBQFO010000016.1:0-38082 GCA_038322035.1 Candidatus Obscuribacterales bacterium | reverse complement strand
TAGAGTTCCACAGGGAGCAATCCTCGAGCTCGGATGCGGCACGGGGATTTTCACAGCCCATCTTCTTAGATTGTTTCCCGACAGACTTCTTACGGCAAGTGATCCATCCCAGTCCATGCTAAATCAGTGCGAGCGGTTGCTCAGTCCTGCGCCAGAGGGACTCCGGCTCACGCTCATGGATGCGGAAGAGTGCGTTGTCGAACAGACTTTCGCGCTAGTGGCAGCATCATTCAGCCTGCAATGGGTGGCGGATTTCTATTGCACCATCGATCGTTTACTAAAGGCTCTCAACCCAGGAGGGCAGATTGTATTTTCCGTGCCACTGACGGGAAGCTTCGACGAGTGGCGCGATCAATGCTTGCGGGCGGATGTGCCGTTTAGCGCTAATACTCTTCCCGAAAAGTCGCAACTGATCGACTGGTGCGCAGTCAATGATCTGACCCTGGAGTGGGTGCAACAACCGATGGTATGTAAATACGATTCGGCTCTTGAATTTTTCAGATCCCTTAAGGGTGTTGGAGCATCAGTAAACACTAGCGGTGTCAGTCTGACCTCGACGCAGTTGCGTCGATTAATCGAAGTGTGGGACACCAACTGCGACGGAGAGGTACTCGTTACCTACAACGTATTGTGTGGGAGGATCACTCGGGGGTGCGACAGATGATTTCATTACCCGATGCCTTCTTTATTACTGGAACCGGCACTGACGTCGGGAAAACTGTAATTTCTGGGATTCTGCTTTCGGGCTTGGAAGCGAAGTATTGGAAGCCCATTCAATCGGGCAATCCAACTGACACAAGTTATTTGAAAGAGATAACTGAACTACCCGCGGAAAATTTCATGCCGGAGCGACACACTTTCAGTCAACCAGTTTCACCGCATCTGGCATCAAGTTTAAGCGGCAAAAGAATCGAGCTAAAGGACTTCGAGCTGCCCGAGCATCGGGATTCTCACTTGATCGTGGAAGGCGCCGGCGGTTTGCTCGTGCCTCTCAACGAGAAGGATCTGATCATCGATCTAATCGCTCATTTGGAGTTACCGGTACTGCTCGTTGCCTTGAGTGGACTGGGCACCATCAATCACACACTCCTATCCATCAACGCTTTGAAAGCGCGAAACATCCCAATTCTCGGAGTTGTGATGAACGGCGAACCGAACCAATCAAATCTCGAAGCTATCGAAAATTTCGGCAACGTGCCAGTAATTGCACAGTGCGAGCGATTGCCAGAATTGAACATGAAAGAGCTAACAGAGGCGTTTCGCCAATACTTCTCGCCCCGAACATGTCGACATCTCTGGAGACGCAGAACTTTGGTGCACAGAGCCGATGACTAATCATTCGCCGATCTGGCGCCCATTTACGCAAATGAAAACGGCTCCACCACCGATGAAAGTCGTGCGTGGGCACGGCGCCATTTTGAAGCTAGAAGACGGGACTGAGATTATCGATTGCATTTCTAGTTGGTGGGTGAACATACACGGTCACAGTAATCCGGAAATCGCCAAAGCTATTTACGAACAAGCTATTCATCTCGAACACGTCATGTTTGCAGGGTTTACACACGATCCTGCGGAAATACTGGCGGCCCGATTGCTGCCGCATCTGCCGGCATCGCTGCGAAAGATTTTCTATTCAGACAATGGCTCTACTGCTGTCGAAGTTGCGCTCAAGATGTCCTATCAATATTGGTACAACAAGGGACAGGCTGATCGAGACCGGTTCATCGGTTTTGACGGCGGCTACCATGGCGACACCGTCGGTGCGATGTCTATTGCCGGCAGCTCACCATTCTGGCAGCGATATAAAAGGATGATGCCGGAATTTGATGCCGTTTCCTATCCACTAAAAAGTGATGACACCGCTGCCAGCGAAGAACGGGAAGCCGAAACCTTCAAGCAGTTGAAAAAGCTGGTCAGCTCGAAGAAAAAGAAATACGCGGGAGTTTGCATTGAACCGCTGGTACAGGGTGCTGGCGGCATGCGCATGTGCTCAGCAGAATTCCTGGTCAAGCTGCAGAAATTTTGTCGCGACCACGACCTATTACTAATTTTTGACGAAGTGATGACTGGCTTCGGACGCACCGGTGATTGGTTTGCCGCTAAAAAAGTAAATGTCGAACCAGATATTATGTGTCTGTCCAAGGGCATCACAGGCGGATTTATTCCCCTCGCAGTGACAGCCTGCGCCGATCGAATCTATGAATCATTTCTTTCCGACGATCCCCAGGACATGTTCGCGCACGGTCACTCATACACAGCCAATCCAATCGCCTGCGCGGCAGCGGTCAAATCCCTCGAACTGCTCGAAGCAGACACAAGACCATTCACAGAGATGGAAGCAAAACACAGAGGTTATGCTTCCGAGTTTTTGACCGAGATCAAATCCATCAAGAATCTTCGATTTTGTGGAACGATTGTCGCATTTGAGGTTGAGAGCAGCGGCGGCAATCACTACTACAACGAGCTGGGGCTGACGCTGCGCCAGAAGTTTTTAGAAGAAGGGTTGCTGATTCGCCCGCTCGGTAATACAGTTTATTTGATGCCACCATATTGTATTTCCGAAAGTTTGAGTTTCATTTACTACAAAATCGCCAAAGTGATTAATTCGTTATAGCCACGCACACGAAAGGAAGAAAAATGTCTGAAGCATGTTGTTCAACCACAACCACATTGGAGCCTTTGCTCCGCACGCAATCTACCGGCAAAGCGCCGGTCAAGATAGATTGGACGAGAAAAGAGATTTCTGAAATATACAACAGACCGCTTTTGGACTTGATTTTTTCTGCCGCTACCGTGCACCGCCAGTACCACCAGGCGGATAAAATCCAGCAGTGCACTTTGCTGTCAATAAAAACTGGGGCATGCCCTGAAGACTGCTCGTATTGTCCGCAATCGGCACGGTACAAAACTGGCGTAGAAGCGCAAGCACTGATGGATCCCAAAGAGGTTTACGATGCCGCACAGAAGGCCAAAACTGCCGGAAGTTCGCGATTTTGCATGGGCGCTGCCTGGCGCGATGTCAAAGACAACGAACAGTTCGATTCAGTCTTGGACATGGTGCGCTCAGTCAGTTCGCTAGGTCTAGAAGTTTGCTGCACGCTCGGCATGATCAACGCATCCCAAGCGGAGCGCCTCAAAGATGCGGGATTAACGGCTTACAATCACAATCTCGACACTGGCCCCGAATACTACGATTCAATTATCACGACCAGAACATATGAAGAACGCCTGACCACTTTGAAAAATGTTCGCCAGGCAGGATTGAATGTCTGCTGTGGTGGCATTATCGGCATGGGCGAGAGTCCAGAAGACCGGATCGGACTTTTGCATACTCTTGCGACACTGCCAGAGCATCCGGAGTCTGTGCCCGTAAACGCTCTTGTAGCGAGCCAGGGCACGCCGCTAGCGGACCGTCCGCCTGTAGAGATTTGGGAGATGCTGCGAATGATCGCTACCGCTCGCACGATCATGCCGAAAGCAATGGTACGTCTCTCTGCTGGTCGAGTCAGTATGTCCGAGTCTGAGCAAGCACTATGTTTTCTAGCTGGTGCAAATTCGATCTTCACAGGAGAGAAGTTGCTCACCACGCCGAACTGCGACCACGATCAAGACCGAGCCATGATGGAGACTCTTGGCTTGCAGCCCCTAGTGGTCTAGTCAAACTGCTGCCAATGTTGCAAAATTCTAAGATTCGTCACCGCATCCGGTGCTGAACAGTCTGCCATTTGGCTGAGAATCAGCTAAAATTGAAAAATAGTATCGGCGATAAGAAAGCGTGAAAAAAATGGTCAAGTTTAAGAACAGCTCTACAGTCAGTGCGGGTCTGACTGCTGCGCTCCTGACGATGATTGCATTGTCGGGTCCGGCCAACTCAGCACCAGCGATCGCAATCGCTGAGACTCCTGACGCATGGGACCAACTTCAGACTCGAGGCAGTTCCGCTTTATACCTCTGTCAATACGGAGTGGCTGAGCGCCTTCTGAAACAGGCAACCGACAGAGCTCGCACTTTCTCACCGGGCGATTTGCGTTTAGCCAAAAGTGAAGACGAGCTGGGGAAATTGCTTTCAATCCGCGGACGCTTTTCAGAAGCTGAACCGGTCTTCGAGGAGTCTCTTCGCGTCAAAGAGATAGCTGTAGGCAATGAAAACGGTCAATTGATTCCAGCCATGGGAACTCTGGTGCGCTTCTATTTAACGGGAGGCACCATAAGCAAGGCTGAGCCACTAGCTGACAAAATGTTGGAATTCATCAATGGTACGCTGGCCAGCGCGCGTGGTCCCGCCCTGAAAATGAAACCAGGGCAACCTTTGCAAGGCTGGGCAGGACAAGCATCAACGAAAGTTCGCGACCCGCTGATCGAATGGGCAATCAGTTGCGACGATATCGCAAACTTGTTCCAAGCAAAGTCCAATTTTGAAACAGCGGAAAAACTTTTCAAAGCAGCACTGGAAGTGAAAACGACAGTACTTGGACGAGATCACTTGTCCCTGGCGAACAGCTACGACAGCCTCGGTAGTCTTTGTATGGCAAGAAAAGAATATCTCGATGCCGAATCTTATTTCAGAGATTCGTTCGACATGACAGAAAAGATTCAGCCCCCTGAGCATCCACAAGTCTATGCGCGCTTGGATAAACTGGCGAAGTGCCTGATTCAGGAAGGCAAATTGCCGGAGGCGACAGCGTTATATGAGCGCGCCAATACAACATTCAAGACGAATCCTCCAAAAGATGGTAACGCCGCTCGGGCGTTGTTCTCATTGGGAAATTTGTATCTCGAACAGAAGAATTTCGAAGCCGCTGAGCCAGTTTTGGAGCAAGCGCTGGAGATGTCTGAACAGTATCATGGCGCTGACTCTATCGCTGTTGTCCCTTATTTGGACAGGCTTGCCTACGACTTGTACTATCTTGGTCGTAAGCAAGAATATGACGATTTGCATGCTCGGGTGACTGAGATCACCGCAGCAGATGTTCAGCCGGCGCCAACCAATCAGTAACTACTTTTTTTCGGCAGCTTTTTGGAGCTCGACTTGGCGCCGTTGTTTTTCCAACTGAAGACGCTGAAGATCGGTGAGGCGCCACTTTTCGTCGATGTCCATTCGTTGAAGATCGTAAGGCATTTTTTCAGAATCAAGTTTGCGCCACTCAGCATCCATCTCGTGCCGACGCTTATCCAATGCCAGTCTGCGTTGGTTTAAAGGCTGTTTCTCTGTGTCGACTTTGTGATACTCCTGATCGAGCTCAACGCGCTTTTGATCCAGCACTTGACGCTTTTCGTCGAGTTTGCTGTACTCATCCTGCAGTTGAGCCGATTCCTGGTCTATAAGCAATCGCTTTTGCTGCAGAGGAAAACGGCGTGACTCAATGTCGTGCCTGGGTTGGTCAAGATTCAAGCGCTTTTCTTCCAGATCATGCCTTTGCTCATCCAGTTTGCGACGGCGCTCTTCGATGGACTGCCCCTTCTGCTCCGATGTCATCCTTTCCCAATCGGCTGGCGACTCCAAAACCCCTACTGTAGGAGCGGCACTAATTGAAGTCACCTCTGCCAGAGCGCCACGAGCACCGCATAACAGAAGAACTGCCGGCAATAGACCTATAATTTTTCGCATCAAATTAGCCCCGTTTTCAACAAGCCTGCATGTGTACGAGACTCCTGAACTTCATATATTAACGCACCGATCGGCGCTAGATTGTATAACAGACCCTATAAAGGTTTACTTCTTCGGTCCATGCGGCATGAAATTACCGGTCCTACTCTAAGGAAAGCCATGGCAAGCAACGACGCAGTCAGTTCATTGAAAAAAGCTGTTGAGGTGTCACCCGACAACGTGCCGCTCAGATTGCATCTGGCTGATACATTGCAAGCAGTGAGTCGCTACGAAGAAGCGCAGAAAGAGTATACGACGGCACTGGCGCTGGATCCGGACAACACTCAAATCAAGATTGGGCTGGCTGTCACCTTTTATCAGTTAAGCAAACACATGCAAGCGCTGGTAATCGTTGAGGATCTGATTGCCGGTGAGGAAACGCCGCCAGGAGCATTTTTGCTGCACGCACGAATGCTTCTAAATGATGGAAAGCTCGAACAAGCTGTGCGTGAATACAAACGCGCCATTGAACTGGATCCCAGTTTGACCGATGAAAATATTTCAGAGAGACTGGGCGTGGGAGCTCACCACGCTGACTCAGAAGTAGTGGACGGGCGGGTTCGTTCGCAGGTTAATCCAGGCAACGATTACGATACTGAAATCGAGAAGAGCAAAACCAAGTTCGATGAAGTTGGTGGCATGGAAGACGTCAAAGAACAGATCCGCATGAAAATCATCTACCCCCTGACAAATCCGGATGTCTACAAGGCATACGGAAAGAAGATGGGTGGCGGAATCTTGATGTACGGACCTCCTGGTTGCGGAAAGACACATCTTGCACGTGCCACCGCCGGTGAGATCAATGCGGGATTTATAAGTGTTGGTATCAACGAAGTGTTAGACATGTGGATTGGTGGTAGCGAACGCAACCTTCACGAAATATTCGAGAGCGCGCGACGCAATACTCCAGTTGTTCTGTTCTTTGATGAAGTTGATGCGCTAGCGGCAAGTCGCAACACGATGAAGAACAACGGTGGTCGGCAAGTGATTAATCAATTCCTAGCAGAGCTAGATGGAGTTGATACCAATAACGAGGGTGTTCTCATCCTCGCCGCTACTAACGCTCCATGGCACCTAGACAGTGCATTCAGACGACCAGGTCGTTTCGACCGAATTATTTTTGTGCCACCACCAGACAAAGTGGCCCGATCCGAAATCCTGCGCATCATGCTGGAAGGTAAACCAACCGAAAACATTGACTATGAGTACATAGCAAAGAAAACCGATAATTTCTCAGGCGCCGACATACACTCACTAGTGGATCACACTCTCGAGAAGAAAATCGAACAAGCGATGAAAGAAGGCAAACCAAAGCCGATCACTACAAAAGATTTGGAATCAAATTTGAAGGACGTAAAGCCATCAACATTAGAATGGTTTGCCACAGCCAAGAATTATGCACTTTACTCCAATGAAGGCGGCGCCTACGATGATATCCGCAAATATTTGAAGTTGTAGCAATAAAATATGGGCGCATTTTACGATCGCGGAGTCGTTTGCTATCAAACCAAACAATATAAAAATGCAGAGAAAGAATTCCGGCAAGAGCTAAGCCAATTCCCTGATTCGGCAGCCGCACATGCGATGTTAGGAATGACCCTGGTGGCGCTCCGCAAAGGGGACCAGGGGCACAAAGAAGCTCTCGAAGCGGTGCGCTTGTTTCCAGACTACGCTTATGGACACTACACGCTCAGCTTCACATTTGCAGCAACGAATAAACCCAAAGAAGCTGAGAAAGCGATTATTGAAGCAATCCGAATACACCCTGATGAGGGGTATCTCTTTGGTCGCGCTTCGCAAATTTACCAAAATCAGAAGAAGTTCCAAAAGGCGCTTGAAATGGCGGATCTCGGTCTAGAGTGCGAGCCAGAACATGAAGAGTGCCTACTCAATCGGGGGGCGGCGCTTTTAGATTTAAACAGGTTGCCGGAAGCAGAAGAAGCGACAAGGCAAGCGCTTCGCCTCGATCCAGAAAGTGACACGGCGCACTTAAACCTCGGTTCCATTCAATTGCGACTTTTCAATCACGCAGAAGCGTTCAAACATTATCGAGAGGCGCTAAGACTGAATCCCAGTTCAGAGCAGGCGAGAATGGGAGTAATTGAATCGCTAAAGGCGAAGAATCCACTTTACCATGGCTTGTTGCGCTTTTCAGTCTTCTGCAGATCGTTGCCACCACCGCTGGTGGTATGTTCTTTACTGCTGCTGATCTTCCCACCAACGAGGTTAGTAATTATTGCCATATTCGGTGCTTACGCAGTTGCCAACTACGCGTTCGAGCTGGCTCTTCATCTTGATCCAGTTGGACGGAACTTCGTGGGCGACAAGAAAAGCGAGGCATTGAAAGGGCTCAAAGAAGTGCGACTTCCGCTCATAACGGTGATTCTTCTGCTTACAGTCGCGATCTTGGCAGCCTTGGCGCCGACCAAGAATCCGAGCTACCGGTTCCGCCACAAGCACGAACAAGTTGCCGATGAGCCAGTTGCGACTCTCATTTTCAAAGACTTCAAAACATACGTAACATACATTCAGAATCGCATCAAACGTCACTGGGAGCCGCCACATATTCACAAATCAACGGATACAGCGATTCAATTCACGGTCGATAAAAATGGCAATGTCTCCAATGCAAAGGTAATCGAATCAAGCGGCAATGCGGATATGGACAAGGCGGCACTAGACGCACTCAAGGAAGCTTCGCCTATGCCGAAGCTTCCTCCGACAAAAGAGGAGAGTGTCGAGGTGCAATTTCATTTCGCTTACAACTACAATGTCGACGGCGCCCCACGCGAAGCGACGAAGCAAGGCGGAGCGGCTAAGTCCGACGAATCCACAAAACAGGCCGATCCCGCTAAGTCCACCGAGTCCGCAAAGCAAGCCGCATCAACCAAGTAGGTCTATGATTTTGTTTTATCAGTGTAAACCAGCACGTTCATAAAGATTCCGAAGACGAGCATGAGCACGCCCCAAATCAAATTTAGATTGAAGGCTATGCTATGTCCCTCGATTTGCGTGATTTGCGGTTGAACTATTCCCCAGCCAATCAACATCACACCATATATGGTGAACAACCAACCGATCGGTTTTCTCACGTCGAGCATCATTTCACCAGAAGTAGATGTTGCAGAGCACGGTAAACACAAGGACAATCACGCCCAGCACTTTTGGATTCTTGTGCCAGGCAAGTACTACAGGTTCTGGGTTTGGCGTGGTGCCCCAACACAACCCGACCAATTCGCTGTCAGGTTTTGGTTTGGTGAACATGGATATTGCGATAGTTGCAACAAAGCAAACGGACCAGGCGATCGTCGAGCGCCAGAAATTTCCGGCCATGACGGACGTGAAATGAATGGTGCCGATATTCGTAAAGTAGAAGTGAACTGCGGATGCGCCGGTGCCCAGCACTAGCCCCCAGAAAGCGCCCCAAGGTGATGCGCGCTTCCAGAACATACCTAAAAGGAATGTAGCAAAAAGTGGTGCGTTGAAGAACGAGAAGATTAGCTGCATGTAGTCCATGATGCTTGGAAAGCCCATGCACAAATATGCAGTGCCAATGCTGATGAGAATTCCGACTGCAGTCGCGACACGTCCCATCCACAGATAGTGTGCGTCTGTTTGGTTTTTTGCGATGTAACTTTGATAAAGATCATAAGTCCAGACGGTATTAAATGCGGTGACATTGCCAGCCATGCCAGACATAAAGCTTGCCAGCATCGCAGTCAGTCCGATGCCCAACATACCTGTGGGATAGTACTTGATTAGCATAAGCGGCAGAGCCATATCCCATCTCAAAGTTGTGGTGTTGGATCCCAGCCCGGGGATAATCACCAATGCCAGTAAACCTGGCAGAACTGTGAGCAAAGGAAAAAAGACTTTAGGAAACGCTGCAATCAGCGGCGTTCGCTGGGCGGCAGACAAATCCTCAGCGGCTAGAGCTCTTTGAATCACCAGGAAATCCGTACACCAATATCCAAACGAAAGGACAAATCCAAGACCCGATACCAAACCGATCCAATCTACACCCATCGGATTTGCGGAAGTGCCAGCATGCAGCCAAAGGTGGGCGAAGGCTGGATCTTTGAACTTGGTGACCAGTCCACTCCAACCGTCGAACTGCAATAGTCCGATGATCGATACAGGCAATAATCCGAACACGATCAAGAAAAACTGAAGTACTTCATTGTAGATTGATGAAGTCAAACCGCCCAAGGCTGTGTAAGCAAGAACCACTGCAGCTGATACGAAAATCGATGCGGTCATATCCCAGCCGAGCAACAGTTGAAATACCAGTGCCATTGCGTACAGATTGATTCCGGACATCAAAACTGTCATGACAGCAAATGAAATTGCGTTCAATGCACGAGTCGGCTCATTGAAGCGCATCTTCAAGTATTCGGGTACGCTGCGTACTTTCGATCCGTAGTAAAACGGCATCATGAAAATAGCCAGGAACACCATGGCAGGAATTGCACCAAGCCAATAAAAGTGCGCTGTCATTATGCCGTATTGAGCGGCATTGGCAGCCATTCCCATCACTTCGATGGCACCGAGATTGGCCGACAAGAATGCAAGTCCAGTTACCCAACTGGGGATACGATGTCCAGCGAGAAAGAAATCTTCACTGCTCTCCATGCGTTTCTTGAGCAATACGCCTACGCCGATGACAAAGACGAAGTAAATGCCGATGATCGCGTAATCGATTGGGCCGATACCGTGTTGCATTCAGTCCAGCTTTTGAATTCAGAATCAGTAAGACGATTTAGCGAAAAGACAAATTAGCGAAAATCTTCGCCGCCTTCACCACCACTACCAGCGTTGTCTTTCTTACTGCCAAGCAATCGCAAACCTGTTGCGTGCACGTAAGGTTTGACATTCTTGTTACCAGCGTCGTCAGTCCAACGGCTGAAATCCAGTCGACCTTCAATGCCGATCAAGCTGCCTTTGCGGACATACTCGCCGGCGATCTCTGCCTGACGTCCCCAGATTTCGATGTCGAACCAGTCAGTCTCTTTCTCTTTGGTAGGGCGATTTACCGCGACAGAAAACGTTGTTTTAACGCGACCAGACTCAAAGTAGCGCATTTCCGGATCTCTTCCGGCTCTACCAACAAGAATTACAGAATTGACCATTTCATCCCCCAGACTATCAAGGACGCAAGCGTGCTTATTCTAAGATAGTTATCCTAAGATAGTCTATGCACACTAGTGGGGTCTATGCAGCAATCTGCCCGACTCCGCAAAGCTGCTCGACATAATGCAGCAAGCTGCACATCTAACCAAATAGAATTACCAAATAGAATTATCTATTAACGGACAGCCTAATCTTACTATCTGAGGCCTTTCTCACCATAATGCCTTCCTCTACTAAAGTCGATAAATCTCCCACCCCGATGGACGACTTCGTCGAGTCAAAAGCGCAGCCGCTGTGGCATGTCATTGTTCTGAACATCTTGACGATGAGCGCTTACACAATAATTTGGTTTTGGAAAACCTGGCGAGATTTAGCCGAGCATGCGAATTCCATCGATATGGATGTGCCTGCGGCTCCCGTAGTTATGAAACTTCGAAACGTGAGTCCAGTCTTGAGGACGCTTGGAGCCTTGGTTCCGGTGTTGCAGCTTTTCTTGACGTCCTTGCTATTCACGCGAGCAGCCCAGCTCTACCCTCGTAAAACCTCCGTCGTTCATAAGTATCCAGCGGCAATCGGCATCTTGATGACATTGGTGATGTTCGGCTGCTTCTCGCTTTACCGACTGCCAGGACCTTTCATGCTGCTCTTCTTGCTCTACGTTGCGCCGTTTGTCTTGGCTCAAAGCTGGCTCAATGCCTATTGGAAAACGCAGGAGCCACCTGACACGCTAGTGCGGCAGGCGTTTTCATCTGGAGAGTTGGCTTCCTTGATTCTTGGTGCGGTACTGCTCGGTCTAATGGTGACCCGCTTTGCCATCATTCATTAGAAACCTTGCTTCTTCGCCCATTTAACAAGTTGTTCGGGCTTTTCCAACTCAAGCTTGGCCATCAACCCTTCCACAATTCCCATCAGCTCAGACTCGGTAATATCAAGACGTTCAGCGGCTTTCGCCAATTTCCCACGCATTGTTAGGCTGCGCAGTACGCTTCGTTCGTCCTGCGATAATCGGGTGATATGCCTGGGCAAAGACGGCGACACAACCCCTTTGGAACCGCGAATTACCATCAATAAGGCCATCCGTATTAGCGCCGGCGGATCCGTTTTTAGCACGTAGCCAACTGCTCCTGCATCAAGTAGATCTTGCACCTCTGAAGGTTTTCCCTGACTTGCGAACATGACAACACGCACGTTGCGCAACGCAGTCATTCGTTTAATAAGATCTACCGTGCCGATTAATCCAGGCAGATGCAGATCCAACAAGATGACGTCAGGTAACAACTCCCTGGCAATTTTGAGTGCACCGTCTGATGTTTCAGCTTCACCGACAACGTCTATGACGCCACCTGTGCTGAGTTCGCGCACGATTTCCTGTCGAGTTGGATTGTGATCGTCTACAACAAGAAGCCGCATTGGGTAAAATCCCGAAAGTCACCAGTTGGTTGGTTAATAGGATACATGGTCAAATTCGGTCCCGAGCATGACAGGATTTTGAGCTCCGAACTAGATATAATGCTCTGCTATATCTAAACGCGCGGCGTAGGACATATGAAAATCAAAACACTATCAATTGCTCTTTGTTCTTTGGTTTGCCTATCCGGCAACCTCTCTTCTTTTGCAAATCACCACAAAGGAGACCTAGTTAAGATGGCACAAGCAAACACTGGAGTCGTTACAAGTCCAACTGGTCTTAAGTATCAAGACGAAAAAGTTGGCGCAGGTGCTTCTCCTCGTCAGGGGCAAACTGTTGTAGTGCACTACACAGGCTGGCTGACGAACGGCAAGAAATTCGACAGCTCTGTCGACCGTGGCAGCCCTTTTGAATTTGCACTTGGTCAAGGTAATGTGATCAAGGGCTGGGATGAAGGCGTAGCTAGCATGAAAATCGGTGGTAAGCGCAAACTCACCATCCCTGCAAATCTCGCTTATGGCGCAAAAGACGTTGGCAATGGACTAATTCCACCAAACTCGACATTGATATTCGATGTTGAATTGCTTGGCGTGAAGTAAGAATTCGCTGAATAATCTTAAAAGGGTCGGCAACTGCCGACCCTTTTTTGTCTATCAGGCGACGATTGACCCTTCTCTGACGCGGAGCGATATCGCTCCGCATTTCTCTCGACCGATATCGCTCCGCATTTTTGCCGACCGATATCGCTCCACATTTCTCCCGACCGATATCGATCCACATTTCTCCCGACCGATATCGCTCCACATTTCAAAACCGACCGATATCGCTCAACATTTCAAAACCGACCAATATCGCTCAACATCTAAAAACCGACCGATATCGCTCAACATCTAAAAACCGAAGAGCAGGCACCATAGGCGGTGCCTGCTCTTCTAGTCAGCTCGAGCAATTGTGATTTTGAGGTAGAGGTAAGAGGTTGCTAGAGCTTAAAAAATGAATCGTTGGAAATCCAGAGAAAAAAGAGACGAAACTCATCCATTGGCTTAGTTCGCAGCATAAATTACAAACTCCAAATGGCGATTTTACGTGCTCTTTAACTTGGCCCCCTAGACTACTAATTGAGCACTGTATTCCACACAGGTTCTTTGAGGTCTGATAATGATCAGAATGATGCTAGCGCTTGCGAGCGCAATGGCTCTATACGCATTGCAGGCGTTCGCTTAAGTCTGCATGGTTTCCGAAGTTTTGCCTGACTCAGGTGAACGATCGATTTTATTGTCTATCTGCTTTAGCTGCTCAAGACACGCCAGCGATTCGAACACTAGCCGCGATAGAGGCAGATGTTTCGCGTCAGTGTTCATCTTTTTGACGTCCCGCTCACTCAGTGCTGCCAGTCCGGCGTAATAGAAACCGAATTGGCGCAGGAAGTCGCGCCGAGTTAACTTGCCAACCATTGCAAATCCTCTCTTTTTTAAGGCTTACATCTGTTACTACGGATGCAAGAGGAAAATGGTTCAATCTAAAACGTAAATTTTCCAAATTCATTTGTAGACAGTCGTCGAATCTGCGAAACACCCTGAAAATTACGATATAACAAACAGTGTGAGCACACCTGATCTCGTCAAGCTGACCGACGCTGGACTCTACTGTGAGTACGGTGACTTTTACATCGATCCCTGGCGTCCTGTCAGGCACGCCATCATCACACACGCACATGCCGACCACGCGCGCCCAGGCAACACGCAGTACCTGGCGGCTGAACCCGGTGAGCGCCTGCTTGCCTCTCGACTTGAGCCGAACTCATCAATCCAAACTGTAGAATACGGAGAGTCCATTACTATCGGGGCAGTGCGCGTCTCTCTGCACTCTGCTGGGCATGTTCTCGGTTCAGCACAGATTCGGATTGAGAAAGATGGAGAAGTTTGGGTCGTCTCCGGTGACTACAAGACTGAAGAAGACCCTACCTGTGCGCCTTTTGAGCTTGTACGCTGTCATACTTTTATAACGGAATCAACTTTTGGTTTGCCTATATTTCGATGGAAACCTCAGCAATCCGTTTTCGACGAGATCAACAAATGGTGGCGGGGCAATCAAGAATCAGGAAAATCCAGTTTGCTTTTTGGCTACGCATTAGGCAAAGCGCAACGGATTCTCAGTGGCGTTGACGCCAGTATCGGCCCTATCTACACGCACGGAGCGGTCGAGAAGATAACGCAGGCGTACCGAGATTCTGGTATCAGATTACCGGAGACTAAATATGTTTCCGATCTGCCGAAAGGCACCAAATTTAGTGGCAGCCTGATCGTCGCTCCACCATCGGCCCAAGCAACACCATGGACAAGAATTTTCGGCACGGCCTCAACCGGGTTCGCATCAGGCTGGATGAGAATCCGCGGGACACGGCGCAGGAAGTCCATGGATCGTGGTTTCGTATTGTCAGATCATGCGGATTGGGTTGCACTCAACCAGGTAATTAGAGATACCGGAGCAGAACATGTAATCGTAACGCACGGCTACGCAGCAGAGATGGTGCGTTGGTTGAATGAGGGAGGCATCAGAGCAAGTTCATTCCCAACACAATTTGAAGGCGAACCTGACGAGCTACAACCGGCTGAACAGGAGGGCGACTAGCAATGAAAGCCTTTACTGACTTATATACGGCTCTCGATGAGACAACAAAAACAAACGAAAAAATAGCTACAATGAAAGGCTATTTCGAAACCGCCAGCCCGGAAGATTCGGCCTGGGCGATTTACTTTTTGACGGGCCGAAAACCGAAGCAGTTGATGCAGATTCCAAAGCTGGTAGCGCTCGCGGTTGCCGCTGCCGGTGTACCTGGATGGATGTTCGCGGAGTCCTACGATGCAGTCGGAGACACGGCTGAAACAATCGCGCTTCTTTTGCCGGATAGCACCCAGACTAGCGAATTGTCGCTCAGCGAATGGGTCGAGCAGCGATTGCTGCCATTGCGCGGAGCCACCGAACAAGTGCAAGTCGAAAGCGTCCTTCAAGCCTGGCAAGAGTTGAATGATTCGCAGAGATTCATTTATAACAAACTTCTGACCGGAGCATTTCGTGTTGGCGTCTCACAGCAACTTGTGATCAGAGCACTGAGCTTGGTGAGCAAAATAGAACCAGCCGTAGTGGCACACCGGTTAATGGGTACATGGGAACCAACAGCCGAATTCTATCGAAGTCTAGTAGAGCCAGATACCAAAGACACCGATATCAGCCGACCTTACCCGTTTTACTTAGCCTATCCATTCGAGAGTCAATTACCAGTTCTCGGTGAAGTTGGCGAGTGGCAAGCCGAATGGAAGTGGGACGGCATTCGCTCGCAACTAATTCGCCGTGGCGGACAATCGTTCATATGGTCACGCGGCGAAGAACTAATTTCAGAACGATTTCCAGAGCTTATCGAAGAATCAGTCCTGCTGCCAAATGGCACAGTCATTGATGGTGAGATTTTGCCGTGGAAAGAAGCAAACGTTTTGCCATTTTCACAACTGCAATTACGCATTGGTCGAAAAAACGTATCGAAGAAAATGATGGAAGACGTTCCCGTGATAATCATGGCTTACGATTTGCTTGAACTCGGCGGAGTCGACATCCGTGAACGCCCACTATCAGAGCGCAGGGAAATGCTCGAGCGCGTGCTGCGAGGACTATCGTGCAGCGCGGATCCAGTCCAACTCGCTCTTACAGAATCGGATATCGCCGCGCCGTTTTGTCAACGATTAAGCGAACGCATAAGAATTTCTCCGAAGGTTGAAGCAGAGAGCTGGGAGTCCTTGAGCCAGTCGCGAAATCATTCGCGGTCAATGAACGTCGAAGGGCTGATGCTCAAACGACTAAAATCGCCTTATAAAGTTGGGCGCCAGCGCGGTGATTGGTGGAAATGGAAAGTCAATCCATTCACAATGGATGCGGTGCTAATTTATGCACAACGCGGCAGCGGCAAAAGAGCGAGTCTGTATACGGACTACACTTTCGGATTGTGGGACAACGGCAAGCTCGTCCCCGTCGCAAAAGCGTACTCAGGCTTGACGGATGAAGAGATCAGACAAGTCGATTTATTTGTTCGACAGAACACGCTGGAAAAATTCGGACCAGTGCGGACCGTCAAACCTGAGCTTGTTTTTGAATTAGCGTTTGAGGGAATCGCCAAATCGTCGCGGCACAAATCTGGAATTGCGGTGCGCTTTCCGCGCATGTTACGATGGAGGACTGACAAGCCCGCCAACGAAGCTGATACGCTCGAAACGGTTCAGGCACTTCTCTAAATTTTTTCTGAAATCAGTGGCGCACGGAAGACGCATCTGTTTGGGGCATTGCTGGCGGAGGTATTTTGCTTTCATTGTGGTGGAAGATGCGATTCTGGAATCGATCCAGATAAATATAGAACACAGGAGTGATATACAACGTCACCAGCTGCGATACCAGCAAACCTCCTACTACGGTTAAACCCAGAGGTTGCCTTGCTTCAGATCCCGCACCAAATGCAATCGCGATTGGAATGCCGCCCATGAGCGCCGCTAGTGTCGTCATCACGATCGGTCGGAATCTAGTCAGACAGGCTTCGAAAATTGCGTCCTCGGCGGATTTATGGCCAACTCGTTCGGCTTCTACGGCAAAATCAATCATCATGATCGCGTTCTTTTTGACGATGCCGATCAACATGATCAAGCCCAAGAAACCGTAAATGTTCAGGTCAATGTGGCAGATGATCAGAATCAGCAACGCTCCTAATCCCGCTGATGGCAAACCGGACAAGATCGTAATCGGGTGGATGAAGCTCTCGTACAAAATCCCAAGGACAATGTAGATGACCACCACTGCCAGCAACAACAGCACCCACAGATTCTGCAAAGAGTCTTCAAATGCTGAAGCCGTTCCCTGAAATCCAGTTGTCACCGATGCCGGTACAATTTCTTTATCTTTGGCAAAAGCCTTTACAGCGCTGGTGACATTTCCTAATGACGCTTCTGGTTTCAGATTGAAAGATATGGTCACTGAAGGGAATTGGCTCAAGTGATTGACCAACAAAGGTCCAACGCCGTTCTCAATCGAACAAAGAGATGGAAGCGGAACAAGCTGACCGTTAGTGCTGTGCAAATACAAATCAGCAAGCTTAGTTGGGTCTTTGTAGAAGCGCGGCAGAACTTCGATTATTACCCAGTACTGATTAGTGGATGTGTACATCGTTGAAATTTGACGCGCGGCATAGGCGCTGTTCAACGCATCCTCAACCTGCTGCATGCTTACACCGAAGCGCGCACACTTATCTCGATTGACGGTGAGATGAACCTCTGGATTGCTAATCTGCAGATCAGAAGTGACGCCAATAACTCCGTCGATACCCTTAATTTTCTCCTCCAACTTTGCCGCTGCATCATGCAACTCGCCCATGTTTGGGCTCGATAAAGTGAATTGATAAAGACTCTTCGTCACCTGTCCACCGATTGTTATCGTGGGTGGGTTTTGCACGAATGAATTGATTCCCGGCACGCCTCGGAGCTTTGGAGAAATTTCCTGGATCAGTTGATCGGCAGTCAATTTACGATCTGCTCTCGGCTTGAGAACGACTAACAATCTTCCTTGATTGAGCGCTACGTTCGGACTGCTATTTCCCACGCCGAGGCTGGACATTACAGACTCGACATTTTGATCCTTCAAAAGAATGTCCGAAAGCTGCGCGTGCAGTCTCGACATCTCCTGGAAGGATGCACCCTGCTCCGCTTCCGTCATCACAACTAGTTGCCCGGTGTCCTCATTTGGCATAAAGCCTTTTGGTATTTTGGTGAAAAGAACCGCCGTTGCGATCAACATAGCGACGAATCCCAACATTACTAACGGCTTCGCAGACAGGGCAAGTTGTAGGGTGGACTTATATGCAGCTAGCACCATGTCGAAAATCCGATCCGATAATGCGCTCAGCTTTCCTTTCTTGGCACCTTCCTTAGAAGGACGCAGGAAGCGGCTGCACAGCATCGGAGTGAAACTCAGCGAGATGAAACCGGAGATCAAAATAGCGATGCTGATTGTCACTCCAAACTCGTTGAACAATCGTCCGACAATTCCTGGCAACAAAAGCACGGGCAGAAATACCGCCACCAGAGAGAGTGTCATGGATAAAATCGTGAATCCAATTTCAGCAGAACCGTCGTAAGCAGCTTGCATTGGAGTCTTGCCCATTTCCATGTGCCTGACTATGTTCTCGAGCATTACGATAGCGTCGTCCACGACGAATCCAACTGACAATGACAATGCCATGAGCGATAAGTTGTCCAAACTAAAATTGAGCAAGCGCATCGCAGCGAACGTTCCAACGATAGAAATTGGCAAGGCAAGACTGGGAATTAACGTCGCCGATAAATTCCCCAGAAAAACAAAGATCACTAAAACAACCAGCCCAACGGTGAGTAGCAATGTGAACTGAACGTCATCGACAGAGTTTCTAATCGATGTTGATTGGTCGTAAAGAACATCCAATTTCACATTCGCTGGAATCACACTGCGAAAATTCGGCATCAACTTTTTGATACTATCTACAACCTGGATCGTGTTCGCGCCTGGCTGTCTCAGAACAGCTAGAATCACAGCCGGCTTGCCGTTATACCAACCACCAGCTCGGTCATTTTGCACACTGTCTAGAACCTTCGCGACATCGCTCAAGTGAATAGGTGAACCGTTGCGATTAGCAATCACAATTGGTTTGTAAGCTTCAGCATTCAAAAGCTGACCGTTCGACTGGATCGTAAACGCCTGCGATTTCCCCCAGAGTGTTCCAGTAGGTTGGTTCTGATTGGCTGCAGATACAGCCGCCATCACATCATCCATGCCCAAGCCGTAAGACGCCAGCCGCTGCGGATTGAGTTGAATGCGCACGGCAAACGGTTGAGCACCATTGACTTGGACCTGAGCCACTCCGTTTATGCGAGAGATCTGCTGAGCGACGATAGTTTCTGCGTAATAGTCGACCTTGTACATTGGCAAGGTATCCGAACTGACTGCTAGATAGATGACGGGCTGCATTGCAGGATTGACCTTAGCGAAGGTAGGCGGGGTGGTCATCTGGGGCGGCAGTTGTTTGGAGGCAGCTGTGATGGAGGCCTGCACATCCAAGGAAGCTCCATCCATATTGCGGGACGGATCAAATTGCAGAGTAATTTGAGATTGACTGAGGGTGCTTGTTGATGTCATTTGACTCAAACCGGCGATCGTGGCGAATTGTTTTTCCAGTGGAATAGAGACGGCAGATGCCATCGTCTCGGCGCTAGCACCAGGTAGGTTGCTAGTCACTTGCAAGGTCGGGAAGTCAACGTTTGGCAGGTTGCTCAATGGCAATGACTTGTAGCCAATTGCACCGAACAGCAGAATGGCGAACATGACTAGCGTCGTCATCACCGGTCTGTCTATAAAAATCTTACTGATACTCACTAGACTGCCTCATTTCCTGTGGCGGGGCTAACGCGGTGTTTTCTTTCGGCGAATCGCTTCTGCAGCCTATCTAAATAAATGTAGAAAACCGGAGTGATATACAGAGTCACCAATTGCGATACCAGCAATCCGCCCACGATCGTCAAACCAAGTGGACGGCGAGCCTCCGAGCCCGGACCCAGAGCAATTGCGATCGGGAGGCTGCCCAGCAGTGCGCACATGGTCGTCATCACGATTGGTCGAAATCGTGTGATGCAGGCTTTGAAAATTGCGTCTTCGGCGCTGGACTTTTCAGTCCGTTCATAATCAACGGCGAAATCAACCATCATGATCGCGTTCTTTTTAACGATCCCAATCAGCAAAACCAAGCCAAGAAATCCATAAATATCCAGAACCATGTGGAATGCCAGAAGAATCAAGACAGCTCCCAGTCCCGCAGAAGGCAATCCGGAGAGAATGGTGAACGGATGCACAAAACTCTCGTATAAAATACCAAGGACAATGTAGATTACAAGAATTGAAACGATCAGAAGCAAACCCAAATTGCCCACGGAGCTTTCAAATATTTGCGCATTGCCCTGAAATTTGTAGGTAACATCTTCTGGAACCATCGACTTCGCGATCGCCTTTACCTGGTCCACCGCCTCACTGAGAGAGACTTGCGGCTTCAGGTTGAAGGAAAGCGTGACAGCCGTAAATTGTCCAAGATGATTAACTTGCATCGGACCTACGCCTCTACTGACAGTGGCGACCGTGCTGATCGGCACCAGATCGCCGGCAGGAGTGCGCACCTTCAGCCATTCCAACATCGAAGCATCCTGGTTGAACTGAGGTGAGACTTCTAAAATTACCCAATATTGATTGGTCGGCGTGTAGATCACCGAAACTTGACGTTGCGAATATGCGCTGTTCAAGGCGTCCTGAACCTGATCCATGCCCAGACCGAGCTTGGACATTTTGTCGCGATCAATCTTAATATTGAGCTGTAAGTTTTTGACCTGAAGATCGGTATTTACGTCTTGCAATTCAGGAAGGTCGCGCAACTTGTCGAGCAGAGCATTGGCAATTTTGTACAATTCATCTGTATTGGAAGAGGACAGTGTCAGCTGATACATGGCCTTTGTCTGCATTCCACCAATTCTAATAGCTGGGCTATTTTGCATGAAAAACTTGATGCCCGGAATGCGCGAAGTCTTTTTGCGCAAGTCTTGAATGATGTCATCAACCGACATTGTGCGCTCGCTAAACGGCTTGATCACCATCATGATTCGGCCTTGGTTGGCTGAGGGAGTCGGTCCGCTAGCTCCAACGCTGGACATGAATGCCGATACGGCTTTCTCCTTTTGAACGATAGCGGCGATTTCTTGCTGGTGCCGAACCATCTCAGTGAATGAAATCCCCTGAATGGCTTCAGTCGTACCCATGATCTGCCCCTGGTCTTCGGTCGGCAGAAAGCCCTTAGGCATGATGGAAACCAGTTGCACTGTCGCCGCCACCATGACGACGAACAGCGCCGTCACAACCAGTTTGTGCTCCAGAGCGACACGCAAACTTTGCTCATACATATACAGAAGAACACCGAAAATGCGATCAGAAATCACGATCATCAAATTCTTTTTCTGATCTTTCTGCGGGCGCACAAAGCGACTACAAAGCATGGGAGTCAGCGTCAGGGCAACGAATCCAGAGATTAAAATAGCGACGCTCATCGTCACTCCGAATTCAAAGAACAATCTCCCAATAATTCCGCCCATAAGAAGCACAGGAATAAATACCGCGATCAAAGAAACCGTCATCGAGACGACGGTAAACCCAATTTCCCGAGAGCCATTCAATGCCGCCTCCATAGGAGTTTCGCCCATCTCAACATGGCGAACAATATTTTCCATGACGACAATCGCATCGTCCACAACGAAACCAACGCACAGAGTTAACGCCATCAAAGAGATGTTGTTGAGCGTGAAGTTGAACATTTTCATCGCTGCAAACGTGCCTAGAATCGATATCGGCAGCGACACACTGGCGATAATCGTCGTGGGCAAACTACCCAGGAAGAAGAAAATAACCAATATTACCAGTCCAATCGTAATCAGCAATGTCCTCTGCACATCATCTACTGAGCGCCGAATTCCTTGCGAGCGATCGAACAGGATGTTCAAGTTAACAGAATTTGGGAGGATGGCGCGGAAATTCGGTAACAGCTCTTTGATGTGATCGACGATTTGAATCGTGTTGGTGCCCGGTTGTCGCTGCACCGCAAGCACGACAGCGCGAGTGTCTTTGTACCAAGTTGCGACTTTGTCTGTCTGGGTACTATCGATAACTTGCCCCAGATCGCTCAAGCGAACAGGCGCTCCATTCTTATAAGTAACGATCAGTGGAGCGAAGGCTTTCGCATTAAACAACTGTCCGTTAACACGGATATTAGGAGCTTGCTTCGGACCAGACAGAGTGCCCGTCGGCAAATTGACATTGTTGGTGCGGATGGCATTTGCGACTTCATCAATACCGATTCCATAGCTGGCAAGTTTGCGCGGGTCGACTTGCACATGAGGTGAGAAAATCTGCGAGCCGAAAACTTGCACTTGCGCTACACCACTCGTCATAGAGATACGCGGTGCAAGAACGTTTTCAGCATACTCATCGACAGTGTAGAGAGGAAGCGAAGGTGAACTGAGCGCGATAAATAAAATCGGCGCATCAGCCGGATTCACCTTTTTGAACGTTGGTGGCGTCGGCATGCTCGTCGGAAGCAGCGGACGAGCGGCGATGATTGCGGCTTGAACATCTTCCGCTGCGCCATCAATCTCTCGTGTCAAATTGAATTGCAGAGAAATCTGAGTCGAACCCATCGAGTTCGTGGAGCTCATGTTGTCCAAACCAGCGATACTGCCGAACTGTTTTTCTAAAGGCGTAGCAACGGCTGAAGCCATCGTCTCGGCGTTCGCCCCTGGCAAACTGGCGGATACAGAGATGGTTGGGAAGTCTACG
Source organism: Candidatus Obscuribacterales bacterium (assembly GCA_038322035.1). Classification (GTDB taxonomy): domain Bacteria; phylum Cyanobacteriota; class Vampirovibrionia; order Obscuribacterales; family Obscuribacteraceae; genus PALSA-1081. Next base: position 15,466 of record JBBQFO010000016.1, on the reverse strand, counting down.
GCCGGTAAGTCGTTAACTGCGAGGGAAAAATAAGCGAACGTTCCGAAGATCAGCAACGCCACCATAAGCAGTGTCGTCATGACTGGACGAACGATAAATATCCGAGAAAAGTTCACCGTTATCTACCAGGAGCGCTGCCCTGATCCCGTTCGCCTGTCGGTTGCTTGACGATCTCGACCCGAGCACCTGGCGTCAATTGCATCTGACCATCAGTAACAACAACATCGCCATCTTTCAATCCGTTGCCGATGGCAGCGAGGTCGCCGTATGTTCTCTTCAAATCTACAGTCACGAAGTCCACAGTGTGATCAGGCTTGACCACATACACTGAGTTACCTTGTTGACTGGTTTGCACCGCACTTGATGGCACAACCGTTGTCTGGCCATCCGCAGGCATGGTCACAATTACATCGACGAACTGCCCTGGAAAGAGAATGCCATCACGGTTTGGAAAGGTAGCTCGCAACGCAAGCGTGCCGCTTGTGGTGTTGACTGTGCTTTCAAGAAAGGTTACCGAACCGATAAATTTCTCTTTTCTCTTTCCTTCGATCAGCGCTTGCACTGTCAAAGTCTTATTAACCATGCACTTTCTCACTTGATCAAGGTTTTGCTCCGGCACCGTAAATGTGATGTAGATCGGCTCAATCTGATTGATGCTGACAATTGCAGTAGGTGAGTTTGCAGTCACAACATTGCCTTCATATACGTTTAAACTACCGGTTCTACCAGTAATTGGAGAGCGAATCTGAGTAAATCCAAGGTTAATGCGAGCGTTATCAACCATCGCCTGGTCAGCTCTCAACGTACCTTGGGCAGTTTGAATAGCGGCGCGATCAGCGTTTAAACCTTCCTTGGCATTTTCAACTGCTTTCTTGTCCGCTTCGATGGTAGCCTCTGCGGTGGCAGCGTTGGTCGTCATTTGATCCGATTGCTCATGAGATACAGCACCTTCGACAACCAGCTTGTCATATCTGGACATCTGCGTTTTTGCCAAACGAGAAAGCGAGTAATCGCGGCTGACGTTGGCTTGCAGCGTTCCAACATTGGCTTGGTCCTTAGCTAAATTGGCCTGGGCAGACTTGACCTGAGCTTGATCCCGAGCCACATTACCGAGAGCTTGTTCTAGTGCCGCTTGATAAGTGCGCGGGTCAATTTGAAACAAAAGATCTCCCTTCTTCACGTTTTGACCTTGCGTGAAAAACACCTTTTGCAGTTGCCCGCCCACTTGCGGAACAATATTGACTACAGAATAAGGCAGGACATTTCCGATTGTGCGAACTTCAATAGGAACGTTCTGTATCCTTGCCGTCGCCACATTTACAGGTGCAGAACGCTGTTTCTTTCCGTCAGCTTTCTTTTCGCTTGCACCCTTTTGACCGCCCCAGAAAAAGTAAGCGGCGCCGGCGAGAATTAGGATTAGCACCGTCAGTAGTATCGGCCGCACCATGCCCGACTTCTTTGTTTTGTCGATGCTTACACTCTCACTAGAAGTCGTATCTGTGGTCACAACTGAGTCCTCAACATCCCTACTCATTACAGTGTCATCCCTTTTGCAGCTTCGGCCAAGATAGCCAGTCCTTCGTTGATCTTCGACAACTGTTCGGGCGTCTGTGTTTTCAACAATTGTGCCACCAAAAATTGAGCCTTACTTCTAGCGTCTTCCAGCACTTCTGTGCCACTTTCGGTCAAAGTGAGCAATGTGCGTCGACGCTCACTCGGGTCTTCTTTTCGATTCAACAAACTCTTCTTAACGAGTCGATCTACCAATACAGATGCGGTTGGATTGGTAACGTCCAAGTGTGCTGCTACGTCGGATACACCGGCGCCAGGATGGCGCGAAACATGACTGAGCACGCGCAACTGAGGCAAAGACAAACCGCCGCCACGGCGAACGCCTGTGCGAATCAAGCGCATGATCACAGGCACGGATTCGACTACTTGCCTGGCTGAAGCCATAACTGAAGTGTCATCGGGATTGGCGGACTTGGATGTAAGCCTAGTGGTATTCACTCGATGCACCTCAAAGGATCTCAAATAGTTAGCTGAGCTTACTAATAGCTTTGCATACAGTTAGCGGTCTTAATCTTACGACGCGCCGCCCGCAGTTGTGTTCCATCCGTTCCAAGCAACGAAGATGCCACTCCTGTCGGGAAATTAGCAACGTATAGAGGCGCATCAACCATATCCACTTAAACGCGGAGCGATATCGCTCCAAGATCAGGAGGGTAATCGAAATCTTCATTAAAGCGACCGCAAACGCCCTATTCGTAGGGGTTCCGGCAAGTCGCAACGACGAGACAGACCGGAGGTCAAACAAATACTCCAGTCTAAACTTGAAGCCGTTTTTATCTACTAGTCGGTACGAACTTGCAGACCCTGAAGAAGCATATCCAACCACCGCAAGACCGCTGGTTCAAGAGCTCCCGGCTTGCGTGCGTTATTCAGCCAACAACGCTTTGCATGTATGTAGAATCCAAAGATCATCTCGCTAAGCTCAGCCGCTTCTACGTCAGATCGAAGCTGCCCTGCTTTTAGAGCCGCTTCGACAACGGCTGATACCGGTCTGCGTAAGGCTCCCTGCAGAACAGACGGAGGATGATCAGGATTTTTGAGCGACGCCGCGCGGTTCATATAGATCTGCGAGATAAAGATTACAGCTAACTCTTCGTTTTGTTCTGTCCATCTGGCGTCTCTGATCATCAAATCTCTGAGCACTTGCAAAGGAGGGTTGCCCGATGCCAGTTCGGCAATCACATATTCTTCTAACTGGCTGGTCATCTCTCTGCGCAGTTCGATGACCAGATCTTCTTTGGATTTGAAGTGATAGTAAAATGTGCCTTTAACAACATCTGCTGACTGACAGATTTGATCAATTGAAGTCGCGTCAAATCCGTCTATCGAAAATAGCTTGCCAGCAGCATCAATGATCGATTGCCGGGTCAGCGCTTTTTTCTTTTCTCTGCGACCGGGTGGCTCTACCACTGTTGACGGGCTGTCCATATTTCGTTATACCGTGATCTTAAGAGTCCGACCTGTGGGCACTGTTCGATTATACCGATGGAGCACGATTGTGTCAGCAGACCTGGCCTGCTGAAAATGCAAAAATTACCTGCTGCCAACCTCAAGCAAGCAAATAGATGTGCAGTAGTTTCACGCACAAATGATTCGCATAAGCGCGATCAAGCACCACCAACGGTGCAGGCTGATTTGCAGTTAAAGGAAAATGTTTTCTGAACTACCGATTGGCGACAATGACAGCGTTGCAGCCTTTGTCTTTAGCGGTGATCAAGGCTTCACATGCGGCTTCAAGCAGACCTTGCGGCTCGTTGCTATGGGCTGGATAACTGGCAACGGCTAAAGTGGCTGTTACCTTAATAGGTTTCTTTGTCTTTGGATCTTCAATTTCCAACATCGAAACTCTGCGTCGGACGCGCTCAGCAACAACGGCAGCGCCATCAGCATCAGTCTCATGAAGCACTGCCACTAACTCTTCACCGCCCCATCGTGCAGGCATATCGATTTCTCTGACTGAGCTCTTCAAGATTTTGGCGACTTCGATCAAGACAAGATCACCAACCTCATGTCCATACCTTAGATTGATATCGCGTAGGTGATCGATATCGATTAGCATCAATGACAACGAATATCCAAGTCTCAACGCACGCTTCAATGAATGTGTGAGGTGCTCTTTAAATATGTGGCGGTTAGGCAGATCGGTGAGAACATCAGTTCCCATCAACTCTTGCAAACGAGCCTCTGAGTTTGACAGCTGATGACGAAGTCGGTCTATCTCGCGGTCTTTTTCTCTGACTGAACGTTCGAGCAGAACATTCTGACTTTGTAGTTTTCGGAGGTTTCCTTCGACCTGGCGATGACGTGTTTGACCATGAAAGTTCTGCAGCATTTGTGTGAACTGAGCCTTCATTTATCCCCCAATTTCGCCAATGATTGGCGACTTTCCGCACGATTTCTATTAGCCGACTATCATTAATCAATCGCTATCTAGCAAGTATCCTTACCGGGACTTAATGCCTTGAGCAATATCCTAGAAACGTGTTGGCAAGCCAGCTATCTTTCAATTTGTGCACGATGTATATATCGTTTTGACCCGAAAGATCTTATGATCGACGGGTTTATATTAGCTCAAATTAGGAATTAAGACTAGAAAGCAGTGGGGAAAACCGCAAGGTTTAATTTATTGGCACTCGATTTAACTCTTGCTGGTTAATGCGATCTAATAATACAAGCCAGTATTTATGCCGCTTTCCATCGACGCTGAAAGCAACGACCGCATTTTCTGTTGTATTCGGTTTGACTTTTTTCTTTACAAAATTGCCACCGCCATTCAATAAACCATCCGGGTAATAAACTTCCTCAGTGTCTGAGACTACCCTCAAGCTCGAAAACCCGTATTCATGCGGTGTTCTGTTATTGAGAGTTAAATTCAACGTTAGCAATTTGGAATGATTGTCGCCGTAAGGGTCTTTCGAAAAACCGCTTTTGTTTATCAGCACTTCGAAATTTTTCAATTTGGCAATTGGCTTGGCAGATGGAATCAGATCTGCATCAAAACCAGGCAAACTGACCGGTTGAGCAACGACAAGCTTCATCTGTTCACCTGGAACAATTGCAGAAATCGATCCTTTTCTTTTTGCAGCACCAATCAATCCAACGGTGGCACCAATGCCGGCACCAACTCCTACAGAAATCCCATGAGTGGCAATGGCAGTGCCGATGCCACCGAACTGCACAGCCATTATCGAGCCCCCGAGAGCACCCAAACCAACGTGTCCGCTGTCAATGAGCAAATGTTTTGCGATTGCTTTCGGCGTAGAATTCTTGCTTGAGATGTGAGCATCGAACGGCACTTCTAGCTGGCGATCGGGGCTGACCAATTTATCAAAACTGACTGTCACATAACCATCTATGCCACCACGTTTGGCAGGAGCTGCGTCGGTCACCAGTCCATGCATATACCAGCCGCCAGGTACGGCAACTTCGCTTTGCCCATGAACGTTGTTACCCACACGCACCCAAATTTCGTCGCCTTTTACGTTCACATTGGAATTGATGTTCACTAAACTAACTAAATTGATAGTGGTGCCTTTTGGCAAATCCTGAACTTTGTCGTAGAGCAGCGGTGACTTTTCACTTGCATGCGTGACGGATCCCTTGAGCAAATGGGCTTCTTTCACCGCTCGAGTCGACTGTTCCGCAGAGATGACAGGTTTCTCTTTGTCCGGGCTAACTTTCGGTGCTGTTTCTAAAATAGGGCTGGGTGGCGAAACCGTCGATACCGTAGTGGAGTTTTGCGCAGGAATGGCAGTCAACCTATGAATGGCCGCCTTCGCCAGCTCAGCATCAGAAAGTTCTGCACCTTTTCCAGACTTCTTTTCGGCAAATGCGTATAGCGGCATGACGAAGGCGCTGCTTGCCAGAGACACAGCAAGGATCTTACGCAAAGACGGCGCTAATCGATTCAGAAACACAAACCAGACCTCTCAAGCTAAACGATTTTAGCTCTTCTTCTTGGAAAATAGATTTTTCACTTGTGTTAAAAAACCACTCTTGGACTTAGATTGCTCCGCAGTCTTAGTCAATGCGCGTATCTTCACCTCTAAGACCTTTGCGTCATTATCTTTAGGATTGACTCGCAGAGCAGCTTGCACTTCCGTCATCGCTAGAGTCTTCCACCCCCGGGCGATATAAATCTCAGCTAGTTTATTGTGATATTTGGGCTCCAGTGGAACCAGACGAATCGCTTCCTTCATGGCTGTTTCAGCCTCTTGATACTTCTTGCGACGAAACAAATCGTCGGCGCGACTGACATGCTTGTTGGCCCACTTGATATTGATGTTCTCTTCTTCTGCCGGGCCAGCAGAATCTCTCGCCGGCATCATGCGTATCGTGTCTTTCCGCTGTTTTGCGCTTAGCTCAGCCGCGTCTACAGGCTCAGATTGCACTTGTGTGCGATTCTTCTTCAACTCTCTGAGAGTGTCGTACTCAATGCGCCTCTGGGCGTCTCCAACGATGTCGTGAGCCCGAGTCACTTTGGCAAACTCGGTTTGGGCCGTCGCCCGCTGCTCAGCATCGTTCGGAAACCGGTCCGGATGCAATTTCTTAGCCAGGCGCAAGTAAGCCTTGCGAATCTCTTCAGGTGGCGCTTCCTGCTCGACTCCCAAAATGGCGTAAAAGTCTTCGTCAAACTCCTGCATAACTTCCCGTAATTGGCGCCGGTTCAGAGATCTGAACTTGCAAACTGATCTAGTAACAAGATCATATCTTACGTCCTATTCGACATGCGATGTGACCAGTCGTCATACGATTTATCCGAGGATAATCTATGCGGCAAGCCGCCCGATTTATCCGAGGATAATCTATGCGGCAAGCCGCCCGATTTATAGTTATGACAAAAGTCTCCCTTATTGAACCTATAAATAAATTGTGGAAATTATGAAGGGGCTATCACAACTGCCCCATAATAAATCCTATCGAGAGCGAAAACCGCCTAGCTTTCGGCTCTTACCAAACAAGACTGTCCTCGGATGACTAATTACCCAGCCAAGTTGGTGACAAATGAACCTAGATAAATTCACACACAAAGCGCAGGAAGCGATCACGAACTGCCGCACAGTGCTGGGGCGATTCGGACAAAGTCAGGTGACACCTGAAATTGTGCTTTTAGCGATTTTGGAGCAGGAAGAAGGCGTGGCCAGCAAAATCATCGAGAGACTGGACGCAAAACCGGCTGTCGTGATTGAAGAAATCAGCCAATATCTGCAGATGCAGCCTAAAGGCTCCGCAGTCAACATGAGCAAGGACGAGATTCATGTGTCAAACAAGCTGATGCAGGTTCTCGAAGTGGCCACGAAAGAATCGGAACGCCTGAAAGACGAATTCATCAGCGTCGAGCACTTGCTGCTTGCCCTAGCGGATGAAACCAAAAATCAATCCGGCACAATCCTCAAGTCACACGGCGCTACTCGCGATCGCATTCTCAAGGTGCTCACTGCGATCCGCGGCAAGCAACGCGTCACCAGTCAGGACCCCGAAGCCACTTACGAAGCACTTTCACGCTACGGCAAAGATTTGACAGAGATGGCGGCGAAAGGCAAACTGGACCCTGTAATTGGACGCGACGATGAGATCCGTCGCGTCATGCAAGTGCTTTCGCGCCGAACCAAGAACAATCCAGTGCTAGTTGGCGAGCCGGGCGTCGGTAAAACCGCGATCGCCGAAGGGCTAGCCCAGCGAATCACCAAAGGTGACGTACCGGAAGGCCTGAAAGACAAAAAATTGATCGCACTGGATATGGGCTCATTAATTGCTGGCGCGAAATATCGAGGCGAATTCGAAGAGCGCTTGAAGGCAGTCCTCAAGGAAGTGACTGAGGCGCAAGGACAAATCATTCTGTTCATCGACGAGTTGCACACTGTAGTCGGTGCTGGTTCAAGCGGTGAAGGCTCGATGGACGCGGGAAACTTGCTCAAGCCACCACTGGCTCGGGGTGAATTGCATTGCATCGGTGCCACCACTTTGGACGAGTATCGCAAGCACGTCGAGAAGGATCCGGCGTTGGAAAGACGATTCCAAACAGTATTAGTAGATGAACCTTCCGTCGAAGAGTCAATTTCCATCCTGCGTGGATTGAAAGAGCGCTATGAAGTGCACCACGGAGTTCGCATTAAGGACTCGGCGCTTGTAGGCGCAGCTGTGCTCTCCGACCGCTACATCACTGACCGCTCGCTACCGGACAAAGCGATTGACCTTGTTGACGAAGCGGCCGCTCGCATGAGAATTGAAATCGACTCGATGCCAACTGAGTTGGATGAACTCGAACGTCGGCGCGTGCAATTGGAAATTGAAAGAGAAGCACTGAAAAAAGAATCCGATGCGGCATCAAAAGATAGATTAGAGCGGCTGGAGAAAGAGCTTGCGGACTTGAAAGAGCGAGCCGATACGCTGCGTGCTCAATGGCAAACTGAAAAAGAAGCACTCAACCGCGTGCAAGTTCTCAAGGCTGATATAGAACAAACAAACTTCGAAATCGAGCGCGCCGAGCGGGAGACAGACCTACAGAAGGCGGCTGAGCTCAAATACGGAAAGCTGATCGAACTGGACAAACAGTTGAAGAAAGAAGAAGAAGTCTTCAATCATAAAAAAGGAAGTCGGCTGCTCAAAGAAGAGATAGACGAAGAAGACATTGCCGAAATCGTCTCAAAGTGGACCGGAATCCCTGTAACCAAGCTGCTCGAAGGCGAAGTACAGAAACTGCTTCACTTAGAGGAGCACTTGCATCACCGGGTGATCGGACAAAATGAAGCGATCGAAGTAGTGTCGAATGCGGTGCGCAGAGCGCGCGCTGGTTTAAAGGATCCGAACAGACCAATCGGTAGTTTCCTCTTCCTGGGACCGACCGGGGTCGGCAAGACAGAGCTGGCAAAAGCGCTAGCCGAGTACCTTTTCGACGACGAATCGGCGATGGTTCGCATCGACATGTCAGAGTATCAAGAACGACATACCGTTGCACGTTTGATTGGTGCGCCACCCGGATACATAGGCTTCGACGAAGGCGGACAGTTGACTGAAGCTGTGCGCAGACGTGCCTACTCGTGCGTGCTCTTCGATGAAATCGAAAAGGCTCACAGCGACGTTTTCAACGTCCTCCTACAAGTTTTGGATGAAGGTCACTTGACCGATTCGAAAGGCCGCCATGTGGACTTCAAGAATACAGTCCTGGTTATGACATCCAATATCGGCAGTCAACACATTCTCGACTACCAGCTCAAGGCTGCCGTGCAAGGCGACGAATGTTATCCAGAGATGAAAGAAAAAGTGATGTCATCCCTGCGCGAACACTTCAAGCCTGAATTTCTGAACAGAATCGATGAAACTGTCGTATTCCATGCCCTGACTCAGGAAGAACTAAAGCAGATTGTCGACATCCAATTGAGGATTTTGAACAAGAGACTGGTGGACCGCAAGATTATTTTGGAGCCTACCGATGCGGCCTGCGAATGGCTATCCCGCACCGGATACGATCCTATATATGGTGCCCGACCACTAAAGAGACTAATTCAGAAGGACATCGAAAATCCGCTCGCTCTGCGTATGCTGAAAGGCGAATTCATGGATGGAGACAGGATCGAAATCGACTCCGATGGAGACGGCTTAACCTTCAGCAAGCAACCATCCCTGGTGGCGGCCGCAGTTAGCTAAGCCTGGTGCTAGCGATAGCTGCTAGCGATGGCTTTTAGCGATGGCTTTTAGCGATGGCATTTAGCAATGGCTTCTAGCGATGGTCTGTCTCGGGGATCTCGGTGTCCGGAAGCTTAGCGTCACCGGTGACATCAATGGTAATCTCGGTGATGCCTTCGAGCTCTGAATAGTGATCGTTGTGGATCTCGATTTTCTTGTGCCCGGGTGTCAGGATCATGGTGAACGTGCCATTGCGACCGGTTATGGCGAGGCCCCCATCGTAGACCTTTTTACCATCGGCGTTGGAATCTTGCGAAATCGCTTTCAGTCCTATACCTTTCAATCCTTTCTTTCCGGAAACGACTCTGCCGCTGACCGAAAATCCTCGCTGCAGCGAAAGCAAAAAATTGCGATTGGCATCACCAGGAATATTTTCAATCACAGCACAGGCGCAGTGCGTATCCATGTTCGGCAGAATCTGCAATGTGCAGCGCCGGCATAGCGTATGCTTAAAACTAAAGCCGCCCCGCTCACCAGTCACTCCAGAGGCTAGCTGGACACCGGTTTGATTCAAAAGAATCACTTGAACTCCAGGCATCGGCTTCTTGGCGGCCGTGCTAATGGTGCCCGAAATTATCGGCGTCGGCTCGTCTTCAGCAAGTGCTGGGACTGTGAGGCTGAATACTAAAACCAAAAGTGGTATGAATGCGTTTTTCAAGATTAAGCTCTACCAATTGCTCGAGAAATATCCATTGTACTTAAATTCTGCAATTGCTTCACGACATTGATGAAATGCAGCGCAGTGCAGTCCTCCAGCTCACGCTCTAGAAACCAGGTCAAACAAATCGCCGCCGCGACATTCATATAGGGAATCAAAAGTTCGCCGTCAAATTCCGAATACTCGAACAAGTATCCTCGTAAAAACGATTGCAATTTTCCCATGTCAATCATTCCGTCTCGACCGGAAGCACTGTTGGGGATCGATTTCGCCTTGGAGTCTGGATTTAGAGCGGCAATAGGTACGGTCCACAGAGTGCAGAACATGATTAAAGAGTAGGCCAAATCGTAAATCGCAGGCTCGATGTTGAGATACTCAAAATCAATGATTGCTACAGCGACACCATCCCGGAACAAGAGATTGCCTGGGTGGAAGTCCCCATGCACCAATTGCTCGACGGCATTATCATTCTTTTGAATTAGCACTAGCGCCTTTGATACCAGAGGTGCAACCAGCTTCCACTGGTCGGCAAATTTTGATGACTTGGAGAACGCCTCCTCAAGCCGTTTTTCTAGCGAGTACAGAACAGATCCATCAGTTGTGGTGTGCTTGAGAATCGATGGATTCTCCGTTGCGAACTGACGCAATGCCTGATGAAGGCTCGATAGTGCTGTCCCTGACTGATCGCAAGCAGCCTTCGTCCAGGTCGGCTTGGTCCATTCAAAAACGGCATCAGCCTCAATGTAATTAGACAGCCACCACCTCTGCTCCTCCATCTCAAAGAAATCAGCGCCACTGCGCGTTTGAACAATGCGTTGTGTCATTGAAAAATCTCTCAGCGCAGCCCAGCGCAGAAAATGATTGTGCAACTCAATTGCAGAACTTATCTCGGTACGGAATGGACGGAGAACGTAGGATTGGGATTTGGTTGTGATCTGGTACACAGAATCCGGTCCATGCGCATGTGACCTCAGCGACTGCATTACCGTGACATTCAAGATTTCCGGAAGTTCATAATGTTCATTGATTGTGTCAACTAGTGTGCCGAAGAAGGAGATTGTTGACATTCTGCGCCGCCGTTCTTGTAATATAAAATGAGCGCCTCGGGCGCTTGACTGACTCGCCAGCACGCAACTGCGTCGCCAATTGCGTCTTCTCAGGTAACACCGGCACCATTATGACACTCAAAATCGGCTCATTGACTTTGAAAAGTCGTGTCTACGTGCCACCAATGGCCGGAGTCACCGATATTGTTTTTCGCGATATCGTCAGGCAAGTCGATAAAGAATGCATGTTGTCGACCGAGATGGTCTCCAGCCGAGCCTTGATGAACCGTCCTGAATGCCGAATCATGGATCTTTCAGATCACGAACGTCCAATTGGAATTCAAATTTTCGGACATGAACCCGACGTCATGGCGAGCGCAGCGCGCATGGCAGAAGCGAAGGGCGCCGATTTCGTCGACATCAACATGGGTTGCCCAGTACCTAAAATCACAAAAGGGAAAGATGGTTGCGCTCTGATGCGTGAGCCTGAGCTAGCCAAAGAAATCGTCGAAACCGTCCGCGCATCCATCTCGATCCCACTCTCAGTAAAGTTCAGATTGGGTTGGGACGATGACTCACGCAACGCAGTAGAATTCGGAGAAATGCTCGAAGCAGCTGGAGCATGCGCTGTCACCGTTCACGGAAGAACGAGACAGCAACTCTATTCTGGCAAAGCAGATTGGACTTGGATCGCAAAAGTGAAACAAGCATTGTCGATTCCAGTATTCGGAAATGGCGATGTTTTCGAACCTGAAGACGCAATCAGGCTGCTCGAAGTCACGGGTTGCGATGGCGTAGCGGTAGCGCGTGGAACACTGGGAAATCCATGGCTGATCGCCAGAATCACAAAGTATCTTGAAACTGGAAAGCTTGATGATGCGCCAGAAGACGTTGATAGACTGATGGTCGCATACAGTCATTGCCTGGGACTGATCAACTACAAAGGCGCACGAGTTGGCGCCAACGAATCCCGTCGCCACATGACGCATTACACAAAAGGCATCGTCGGTAGTGCACCGTATCGAGCCCGGCTAACACAAATCTTGAACGCAGCTGATGCAGCCGTCATCCTGGCGGAACTAGCCGAACTGGTTGCTGGAACTGATGGTAAAAGACGGTTTCTACTTCATGTAGAGAAGACAGATCTCCAACAAGGAGAACATCCACGCAAATGGAACGGCGATAGCGAAAGCCGTGTCCAGACCCCAGTTGATGGGCGCGCCCTCTCTCCAGTCGCAGTACCATAGGATGCCGTTCACAAAGGGCGTTGTAATCCAGCCCATGATGCCGGCCATGAATGCGAGCAGAAGTATGACTAACCAGGGATCCATCTATTCTCAGCTATTGTGGGTGTCAGTGAGCCTTTCTCAGGCTTCCAACAAAGTCTAGGACAGCTTTCCGAATTTGACAACGGGAATTCTCCCACGGCAAGCAGATTGAAATTCTTTAAAGCCAAATAGCCGAGCAGTTCGAGAACTGCTCAGACTGATTGTTTTTGCTCTCTCACCGCCCGCTATCTTCCTGTCAGCCAGTAATTGCGGGTTCTATGCAACTTGAACGACTAATAAATCGCGTAGCCAGATGGTGAAATCAAGATGTTGCCATCGTTTTCAGCAGCAACCATTTGCAACGCTTGAATCACAGCGTTCGTTGCTTTGTGCTGATCTCGAGTTTCATTTTTGATCTGCTTGGCGCGCTGAGCGACCTTCAGAACCAGTTCATACCGGTTCGTGTCTTTGTCCAAGAGTTGATCCAAAATTCTAGTAGTGCTCATTTGAAGCCCCAGGTGCCTTTGTCTCACGTATACGACATCTCTCAGCATACACCACCTGCAGCAAATTCTTGACGGCTTCGTCAATGTTGTCATTTACAACTTCATAATGGAACAGCCCGCGCTCCCTCATTTCCTGCCTGGCTTTGTGCAAACGCAGTTGGATTTTGGCGGCGCTCTCAGTGCCACGTCCCTTCAAGCGGCTCTTCAACTCATCGTATGACGGCGGTGACAAGAAGATAAGCACCGCCTGAGCGAAGCGATCGCGGATTTGTTTCGCTCCGTCAACTTCTATCTCCAGAATGACATCAGTGCCAGCCTGATCGATTCCGTTTTCGTCCTTCTTGACGCGCACCTGCTCTTCTACCCACGCATGTGGTGTGCCGTAGAAATTACCTGAATACTCTGCCCACTCCATAAATTCGCCGTTTTCAAGCATTTCAGCGAATTGTTCGTCGCTGACGAAGAAGTAGTCAACACCGTCTTGTTCGCCGGGCCGCTTAGCTCGAGTCGTAACTGACACCGATTTGGCCAGGAGCGGAACTTCATCGAGCAGTTTCTGCACAACAGTTCCCTTGCCGACACCCGACGGTCCCGTTATGACAATCAAATTTCCTTTCGGCACTCGTTTCACTGGACCCGAACCAAAACCCGCATCTCTGCTGATTCTAGCGGAAGATCCGGATTCGGGAACTGGCTCTTTTTTAGCCCTGAGCGACTTGTTTGGTATAACTCGTGGGTTCATAAATGCGGTTTCTATTTTTTCTGAATTAGGCTATATTTACCCGAGGACAGTCTGTGCAGCAAGCTGCCCGACTTACGCGCTAGCGCAGCTCTTGAACCTTTGGCTCTTCTGCGCGGCCCCTGATCTCTGCGCGCTTTCGTGGCGCATTACTGATTCGCTTCGTCCAATTTCTCCTGCTCTAATTAAACCCGACCAAGAGAAGCCATGCAACCATTTGACGCCCTGACAATGAGGGCTGTTCTCTACGAAGCCAAACCGCTATTGACTGGGCGGAAGGTCGACAAAATCTATCAAATCGCCAGAGACGAAGTCGTTTTTTCCATGCGCGCCAAAGCTGGAATGACACACTTATTGCTGTCTGCACAGTCTGCTTATGGTCGCATCTGCTTGATTCGCCAAACGCAAGCGCCCAATACTGATAAAACCAAAACCAATCAAAGCGCATCACAATTTTTGCTGGTGATGCGCAGACATTTGACTAGCGCCACCCTGGTTGGCATTGAGCAACCAACTGGTGAGCGTACGGTCGATATGATTTTTTCATGCATCGACGAAGTCGGCGGCACCTCTCTGAAAGTTTTAACCGCTGAAGTGATGGGGCGACACAGCAATCTAATTTTTTGGGACAAAACGTCGGAAAAGATCCTCACTGCTTCACATGTGGTGACACAGGAAATGAGCCGCCAGCGCGAAGTGGCGGCTGGACTCAGGTTCGTTCGTCCACCGAAGCAAGACAAGCCGAACATCTTCACTGTGTCAAAAGACACCTTCATGAGCAAAGCTGACGAAATTATCCAGCAAACGCAATCGGAAGCTGGCGCAGCCACGCTTGCACCGACAGTTGAACAGTGGCTGATCACAACCTTCACCGGTCTGGGGCGTCAACTTTCAGAAGAATTTGTGGCTAGCACTGGCTTAAGCAGCCCAATTCAAGCAGGGACAACAGATGCAAATTTCAAGTCTGCGCTCTGGGAAAAAACTTTAGAGCTTCAATCCGAAGAACGATTCAAACCGGCGATGAAACTTGATTTGAGTCGCTACTCAGTGCTCTCATGGTGGGTCGGAATAGACAACGATCAGGTCTGGAAAAATTTTCCAACCGCGAACGACATGGTTGATGAATACTACCGTGCGGTTGAAAGTCGAGAACAGTTTCAACAGCTGCGGGAGCGCCTGCGCTCTGAATTGAAAAACGAGACAGAGAAGCTAGAGAGCCGCATTGCTGCTGCATCCCAGCACGTCACGCCAGCAGAGAGCCTGGAGCAATTGAAGCGTTCGGGCGATCTTATCCTCGCGCATCTGAATGAAATAAAACCCGGACAAGAGCTCCTCAATTGTGAAAATCTATTTGGCACCAATGGTGGCACCGAAACTATCAAATTGAATCCCAATTTGAACGGCTCGCAAAATGCACAGTTTTTCTACAGACAGTTTGCCAAGACGAGGTCGAGACTGACCGCTGCCTCAGCTGCTTGCGCCGAAGCAAGCAACAGACTGGAATCACTTCGTCAGCAGTCTGACGCTGTTGAAAAAGCTGCGGACAGCGATGAGCTGCGACGCTTGAAGGATACGTTGATCGGTCGAAAGCAGAGTGAGTTGCCAAAGATCGCTCAAATTAGACCAAACGAAAAGAAAAAAACCAAAACAAAAATATTGAGCCTGGTCTCGTCTGACGGGTGGACCATCTACGTTGGGCGAAATCGCCACGAGAACGACCATCTGCTCAGTCGATTGTCACAGCCCAACGATCTCTGGTTGCACGTGCTTGGGCAGGGTGGCGCTCACGTCTTGATCCGAGTGCCGGCTTCCAAGCAGGAGCCGCCTCTGAACACCATCAAAGAAGCGGCTCAAGTTGCCGCAAGACTCTCAAAAGCGTCAACCGGCAGTAAAGTTCGAGTCGTCTACACCCAATGTAAACATGTAAAGAAACTAGGGAAAGACAAGCCTGGCCTGGTCAGATATGAGAACGAAAAGACGCTGGAAATAGA
>JBBQFO010000015.1:0-38939 GCA_038322035.1 Candidatus Obscuribacterales bacterium | reverse complement strand
CTCAAATAGATGGACAAGAAGAAGACGACCGGCCGAAAGTAAAAATAATTGCGGCCGCAAAGCCTTCCAAACGAGTCGGTGAACGCATCGTTCAAAGTTCGCTTGTAAAGTCGGCTGCAGGTCGTTCGTCACCGATGTTGTCGCGCGTCGCTGAAGCGATGTACTGGATGAGCCGATATGTCGAGCGCGCAGAGCACATCGCGCGTATCGTTCTAGTTAACTCGCACATGCTCATAGATCTTGGTGAACTTGCGCCCGACATGCAAGAGAAACAATGGCTCGGGGTGCTGCGCATCCTGCGTTTGGATCAGCGCGCTGAAGTTCAGGAAAGTTTGCTCGCAGGAAAACCACTACTGGGACAACACGTCTCGGACTTCATGGCTAACGAAAGTAATCGCAGTTTAATTTCAGCGCTGACGAAAGCACGTGAAAACGCTCGCAGTATTCGCGAAAATATTTCCACCGAAATGTGGGAAACGTTAAATACTCTCTACTGGTCACTACTCGGAGACGACGTTAAGCAGCGCTTCGAAGAATGTCCGGAAGAGGTTTTCCACTCTGTAATAATGGGTTCACTGCTCTTTCAAGGTGTGGCGGATCAGACTCTCCCACACTCACAAAGTTGGCAATTCATTCAGTTGGCGAAATATTTGGAACGTGCCGATATGATTTGCCGCATCGTAGATACCAACTTCGACATCTTGCAATCATCCGGAGACTTCTGCGAAACACCACTGCGAAACATACAATGGATGGGAGTTCTGAGAAGCTGCTGCTCAATTGAAGCTTACCGCCGTAAGTATATTGGTGACATGGATCCGCTCAATTTAGCAGCATTTCTATTGCTCGACGCGGAGTCGCCACGTAACGTGCGCTATTCAGTCAAAGCCGCGCAAGAAGCAATTGCTGGTATCGCAGACTCTGTTCACCCGCAGGATCTCGACTCTGCTGAGAGAATTCTCGGAAGACTCTGTGCGCGCCTGGAATTTGCCGAAATGAGCGAACTATCGGGAGATTCGCTAAAAGGTTTCCTCAACAAAATCCAACTCAGCCTGCACGAAGCATCAAGCGCAATTGAAAACGCTTACTTCCTCCATTAACCCTCACGTTCGCACACCCTCTGAAAACCAGTCAACATCATGCTTTTATCAATCACGCACACAACTGACCTTCTCTATTCCGACTACATAAATGAATCGGTGATGGAACTGCGCATGGCACCATTACAAGAGCAGTATCAGCACAGACTGTCCTTTGGATTGGACATAGGACCGGCGACTTCGGTCAAAAGTTACTTCGATTGGCTTGGCAACACGATCCACGCGTTCTCAATTAATGCGATGCACAATCAAATTCAAATCATTGCGACAAGCATTGTGCAAACGGACCAACGCAGCACCAGATTGGAACATTTCCCCGACGTCTGGATCCGCGACATCAACTTCGATTACTCGTTCTGCGATTTTCTTCTCTTTGGTGGCAAAATTGTTGATTCACCTCAACTGCGTGAATTGGCTGAATCCGCCATTCCTAAAGTGAATGCAAGATCCCCTGTTAAACTAGGTGCGGTGGTCACTGCGTTGCTCAGACTGATCGATGAAAAGTTCGTCTATCAGAAAAACGTCACCGACACATCAAGTTCAATCACAGACATCCTCGCTCATCGCCGAGGCGTGTGTCAGGATTTTACTCACCTGATGATCGGAATGGCACGTGCGTTAAATATTCCAGCTCGCTATGTAAGCGGCTATCTCCATCCAGACAGACAGAGATTGCGCGGATACACTCAAACTCACGCTTGGGTAGAAATCTACTTCCCGTCAATGGGCTGGGTCGGAGTAGACCCAACTAACAATTGCATCGCTGGCGAAAACTTTGTCAAAGTAGCGATCGGAAGACACTACCAGGACGTTCCACCAAACAAAGGTGTGTATAAAGGCAAAGGCGAAGAGGCTATGGAAGTAGCAGTTCACTCAGAAGAACTACTATCCATACCACTTGAACTCGCAGCCGAAAGAACAGGCGCGCTCAATTTGCCATGCTACGCCAGCACCAGACTCGACACCAAAGAGCAGCAAGCCGAGCAAGAGCAGCAAGAACAACAAGAGCAGCAGCAACAACAGCAAGAACAACAAGAGCAGCAGCAGCAGCAACAACAGCAGTAGGAATACCGAATCCCTTTACGCACAGTAATTGACTGCGAGGTAGCCTTCCTCAAATTCTTTCTGCTCAGTTTGTGGCTTGTTCACGAAGTTGTCACAGACTTTCAACTATAAGAAAGGTCTAGTACCCGCTAGATATTTAAAACCGACATGAACAGCAGCTCCCCCCAGCTGCTGCTCAAAGAATGACTCCCCTGGTTGTCGTCGATTGGTTCCATATAAATGATTTTCAAAGGAGAATATCATGGACAAATTGATAGGCGATTGCTTTAGCGCAAGCAGGGCGAATCAGAATGAAGTTCTTTCAAAATGCCAGAGCGAAGCCTTTGAGGCGCTAGACCGTTTTCAAATTAGTGGCAAACAAGCAGCCACCGAAATGCTTAACCAAAACCTCTCGCACCTCGGAACGCTAAGTCGATTTCTGCCCGACGGAACGATCAAGGTACACGACTATCTAAGTATGCCAGGTGTTAAAGAAGTTCTCGGTAGCGAGAACTGTAAGTTTTTAGATAAGTTTGAAAGCATCAGCAAAAACGGGCACCATTTTACCTTTGTCTCCAAAGAAGGATCACATGTTCCGCTCAATGAAACTATTCCTGGAACCGGTGGTTTTCTGAAGACTTCTGGAGTTAATTTTGACAGAACATTTTCGTTCGATTGCAAGGACAGTTATGGACAAACAAAAATAGATCACATTGAAGGTGTCAAAGTCGGCGTGACAACTCAGTTCGGTGGACATGCGTCAGCAAAAATTACTGAGATTGATATCGCAAGCGGTGCCAGCGGAAAGCCTGAAGCAACAATAAAAGCAGTCGCCCCCATCGTCGGTCCTGTCACCGAGAGAGTGCCGTTTGAAATTATGCCCGATGGCTCTATTAAGCTCGACAAACAATTTCTCAGTGCGAAGAATCAAGTCAGGGAGACAAACAGCAAAATTTCCGGATTGGCAAACTTGATATCCCATATTGCGATGCCACCACTGGCGGAGCTGGTGATATTTGACCATTGTTTCGACCATTAGGGTTTCCAGAAGCCAAGTACAAGGAGGTGGTTATCTACCACTTCCTTGTGTTTTGGCTTGCGACTTCCTGTTATTCAAAGGTGCAACACGTGAGTAGCCAGCGAAGCCAGTTTCGAATCGTAGAAACTCGACGCACTACAGTATCACCGGTAACATCGCTACGGTGTTGTTTGATAATACTTGCCAGGTCAGTTGACTCGACTGACTCAATTGAAAATCCCCTGGACTCAAGATACAGAATACTGTCTCGTAAAACTGGTCGCGTCAGCATGCGCCGCAACAGTAACTGAACACGACCAAGACGCGACTTTTCCTGTGCCAATAGAGCACCATCAGCGGTTAGCGCTCTCTTACCTGCGAGGTATCCTAGATATTTCGCGGCATCTCCATAATAGTAAGCTTGTCTTTCAACAACGCCCAATGTTTCAGTAATTTCAGGCAGCTCGGTCACACCTTGTTCAACCAGGCACACGACGTCGATTACTTTGTTCAGATCATTCGCCTGCGGTAGCGGAATATCAGTCGGCTCGGGCTCTGGTGGAACAGATCGGATCAATTGTTCGAGATCGACATTCACCACTGACGGTTCATTGATGACGTAATAGTTCTGCCGAATCATTTCCAGTTGACCAAAGTGTTCGCCAATGGAAAATTCTGACAACTGATACTGACCGTTGGAATATGCCAACAGAATCGGCACAACTCGCTTTCGTGATAGCGCCGATAAATACAGATAAGGATATTGTAACTGTCTGACGTTGAAGTCTGACCGGAAGCCAGTCTTCGCTTCAATCAGAGGAAGAGCAGCGTGCGCTTCATAGGCTGAATCGATTTCGATTTGCGCATTTTTGATATGCACGAGATGTTCGACTTCCGGAAGCCACAGGTCGAATTCGCCTGAGCTCATTCGTCCTCTGGTTGTCAATTTCAAATCGCCTTCATTACAGAAAGCGTTGAGCAATCCCGAAAGATGCGCGACATCGATAGCCTGAAACTCAGTGTAGGCAGAAGTTTTAGGAATAGAATCGAACAGCTCCAATTCCAATTTAGAGAAGTGCTGCTCCGGTGGCGCAGTTTGTACTTGCGATGGCAATGAAAAATAGCTGCGATTATTCGGGTCTTTGAACACAATGTAGGTTCCACGTTCAGATGGAAGTATGTTCAGTCCAAATTCTTCGAAAACTTTCGGACGATCCGACAAATTATCAAGCTTCGCCATCAGTCGAGGCTCTCGTTGACCAATTGATTTCAACGACTTCGCCGTAATGTAGGCATAGCCATTGGTTTCAATATCAGACATCAGCGAAGTGTCTTCGCAAATTCTGCGCCAGGCTGAATCGTTGAGACTGGTATCGGGCACGGCTAACTACTGGTTCGAATTGACTAATACAGAGTACACGAATAGGCAAATTCTTTTGTTGAATTTGCCATCGTGTTTTTCATTAGTCACAGAGTTGCTTGTTAGCGTTTGGCGCCTGCAAATCGTCCAGCAGAATAATCCTTCATCGCTTCGGCAATTTGCTCTTGCGTATTCATTACAAACGGACCGTAACCTACGACAGGTTCGTCGATTGGTTGACCGTTCAGAACAATGAAACGAGCATCGGCTGATGCAGAGACGAGTATGTCAGTGCCATCTTTCTCCAGCACGACAAGTGTGGAGTCTTCAACTTCGCCTGCACCATTGATGGTGACCTTGCCTTCCATAACGAAAAGCGCAGTCGTATAGTCCCTGGGAACAGAAAGATTTACTTCACCGGCACTCAACTGAACATCCCACAAGTTGATCGGCGTGAAGGTGTTAGCTGGACCGTGCGTTTCGCCGAGCGATCCGGAGATTACTCGAACTCGCGCCGCACCAATTTCAACGATCGGGATGTCAGCGTTTTCAAGGGTTTGATAGCGAGGTTGCGTCATCTTTAGCTCTGCAGGCAAGTTCACCCAGAGCTGCAGCATTTGCAGAGTTCCTCCGGATTTTCTGAAGGCAGGCGCGTGCAACTCTTCATGCAAAACGCCAGATCCTGCCGTCATCCACTGCACGTCTCCGGGTCCAATCTCGCCGTGGTTGCCAGCTGTGTCGCGATGTTGCAATCGCCCTTGAAAAGCAAGTGTAACGGTCTCAAAACCACGATGTGGATGCATCCCAACGCCGAGTATTTCTTCGGTAGGCTTAAACTGTGACGGCATGCCGTAGTCGAGCATCAAAAACGGACTCAGTTCACGCTTGCCTAGATCTGTATAGGAGAAAACGTTGCGAACTGGTAGTCCGTCACCCACCATGTGAGGCGCACGAGCTCTATGCACACTGACGATATTCTTTTTCATAGCCCCTCCTTTTCAGGTTGCCGAATATCAGTATAGCATATTACCTTCATATCAAGTATCTTGATCTCAAGATAAATAACGCCGTGCCAACCGTTAACCGTCGAAGTCAACGGAGCTAGATGGAAGCGTGATCACAAACTTGCTTCCTTTACCGACTTCGCTTGTCGCTTCAATCATTCCCTTATGTGCCTCAATGATTGCTTTGCTGATAGCCAGTCCAAGGCCAGAACCACCCAGCTTACGCGCATCATCAACGCTAACTTGCTTGTAGCGCTCAAATATTGTAGACAGCAGTTCGGCAGGAATGCCGCGTCCTTCGTCCTGAATACTGATTTCAAGCCCTTGCCGTGCCTTTTTGCAATCAATAGTGATCGTGCTACCGGACGGAGCGAACTTGATTGCGTTGGCCAGAAGATTGACGAGTACGCGCACTAATCTGTCTTCATCACATCTGAGGTACGCTGCAAATTTAGGTTCCACAATAGTGATTGTTCTCTGAGTCGCAACAGCTCGAACAGAATCTACAGACTTACGAATTACGTCCGAAAGTTGCGCCTCGGAATATTCAAGAATTAGTCCTCCTCCTTCAATGCGCTCGATTTCCAGTAATTCATTGATTAGGCTCAAGACTACTTCCACATTTTGATAAGCCCTAGTTAGCCATTCTTCTGTGGTTTCAGAGAGAGGCTGCTGATGTCCTTCCAGCACAAACTCAAGAGATGCCTGCACATTAGACAAGGGCGTTCGCATGTCGTGACTGATCATGGACAAAAACTCTTGTTTTCGCTGCTGAGCTGCTTCTAACGACTCGCTCATACTGTGAAAGGCACGATCGAGTTCGGTAATTTCGTCGTTTCCTTTTACCGGCTCGTTCAATTTTTTCTTGATCTGAAACCGCTTTGCATTATCTACCAGAATTGCAAGCCGACTGGTTAATCCATGGGTGTAAAAATACAAAAGCCCCGCTGCAGCAACAATATCGATCAGAACCAGAACGGAAATAGAGGTATCGCGTTGTAAGCGCGCCTTCGGTAGCGATTCGATATTGACCCTGTACTGAGCAAAATCCGCAGTCAGTACCTCGTGTCTAAGATTGAAAAGTTCATGCCAGATAGGCAACATGGTGTCATCCGCCAGCTTGCTCACTTCCTCTCTACTGATTGAAGTGGATTTTTTTTCAGCGGACTCTAGCGTTGTATAAAGTTTGCCAATCAGCAGTGCGCATCTTTTGATGCGCTCGGTTTGCTGGGGATTGTCCTTCACTACACCATAGAAGCCCTCAAGCTCAATAGGCATCGCTTGTTTTGATAACTTATAAATCTGAGCCGAATTTTGGCTATCTGAACACAAATGAATGAATCCAGCTAGATTATTGGCAAACAAGAGAGTCGATATCCAATTGCAGCGACCAATTACGCTCTTGTTGTGAAACTCTTGCTCCGCTAAAAATTCTGCTTGCTTGAGCAACCACCCATAAAAAAGCAAAAAAGCCAATTGCACAGCCAGGACAAAGGCAATTACCAAAAGTCCCTTTTGAAAGAGCGATAATTTCACGATATGACCGGTCTAACTGAATGCAAATCGCCGTACAGACAAATACTCTGAACCATATACAGTGCTCATTCGCTAAGGGAATACGAATGTCGCAGAACGCGGATCAAAAAGCAAGTTGACGGCAACTCCATCTTTAAAATATGTGGGACGATTTGCACCGCCGGCGGGCCCATTTTGAAACGGAGGAGTATTGTAATTTT
Source organism: Candidatus Obscuribacterales bacterium (assembly GCA_038322035.1). Taxonomy (GTDB): domain Bacteria; phylum Cyanobacteriota; class Vampirovibrionia; order Obscuribacterales; family Obscuribacteraceae; genus PALSA-1081. Next base: position 31,677 of record JBBQFO010000015.1, on the reverse strand, counting down.
CATCTATCTGTCGGCCGATTCCAGGCAGTGGGCCAAGCAAACCAACGTTACTGAGTGCGACAGGTTCTCCAGCATGAATTCCGCCATTAATGCGACCCGGTTGATAAACATAGTCCTTCATGTAAACATCAACAAGTCCGCTGGGAATGCCACCTGGAATGAGCGTGACACCGCTCCTCGAATAGAGTTGATGATGACTGATTGGCTTGACCAACTTTGCAGGTATAGGAATGGACTTATGTTGAACTATTCCGTTTCCATCTGCTTGATACCATTCCTCGCTTGCTCCCTTATCTACGGCGAAAGGCACGACAAATGCATTAATCAGAGATGCAACGTTTAGATTGGAGCCCTGACGCCTAATCCAATCGTATACTCCCATTGTAATTACTTCCCCAAATGACACATGAGAGTCTGTTCCGATTGGGAGAACAATTTCTACCAACCGTGATGGAGGAGAGTCACTTTCTGGTGGCGTATACAAAAGGTCGGTCGGACTCTTCATGATCTGAGGGCTAGAAAATATATCTTGCAAGCGGGTGAAGCCGGTCAAACTGCCTGTTGAAAAATCAACGGCAAAAGCACCCGGCGCGGGTCTGTGGTCACCAAGCGAAGTTGGTTGAGCGCAAGCGACGGCGTGCACTATGCGAACGTGCAGCTGTCCGTACTGATCCTTTGTCGTGAATTTTTGGTCAGCCTCGCACCTGATCACACTGGGAATGATGTAAGGCAAGCCCGCCATCTTGGTTTGAAAGAGTTTATAATCAAGCAAACGCACCTGGCTGTCTACTGCAGCAAACACGAAGTCTTTTGATTTATAGGGAATGTTGACAAAGGCCTTGTAACAAGTTTCATTGCGAAGGTTAGATGGAACCGAGGCGATGTTGAGTGGCTGAGGAACTTGGGTCACTGTCGAAAGACCAGTTTCACCACCAAGGGTCAGTTTAAACGAACCCGGAACCACTTCTGCCTGGCCACCTGTCATTCGGATGAGATTCGAATTGTATGCTTTCAGAGCGTCGTCGGCGGGTGCAACGACATTTCCATCCATATCGCTCCCTCGACCGCCTGTCTGGATTGAATCGGTGAGCACCCGCACCAGTGCATCTTTCGCTGTCATGCACCGTTTGTAGTCCAGGTCCGCACATTTGCGCATCACCGAGCTGTTCAACTGGTCGGCAATGATCATGTCCAATCGTGTTGTCGCCAGTAAGGTGTTGATGCTAAAAACAGGCAAATAAAAATTGTCACCGGCTGTAGTGGCTTTACCAACTGGTGCTTGGTCGGATAGCGATATAAATCCAAAATTTGGATCTTCGATAACAATTCTACTTAAATCATTTGCCGCTGCGGTGGCACCAGCCTCCACAGCACTTCTTTCCTGTTGATGAGCGCCTAAAATGCGCGTGAATTCCAGCGAAAAGTAGGCCAGTGGCAAAACAAAAAATACAATCACAGCTATCGTGAAGACAAGCATGCTTCCTGCATTTCGTAAGCGACGATTGGTTCTGATATATTTTGTTAAAGTCTTGTTCTTATTTACTCGTGTGCGCATTTCGACTCCACTGCGATTTTAACGAGCTGAGATCACACGGACAATTTGCGCACCAGTGCTTTTTGCATAAGCCTCAGCCGTGTCCGGGTCAATTGGATCAGTGGCTGCATTGATCGGACCATTGCCAGCATTCATTGCAAGATAGAGAGTGTCGTTGCCTCCGTTTGGTGGCACAAAACCAAACTGAGATTGACCAAGTAAAAATGGCTGACCGCTAGCACCAATTTTGCCTATAAGCGCACCAATGGGCAACTGGTTGCCACCACGCTGCGCACTATATCCGTCTGCACTGACGATCGCGCCACCATTGCCCGCTACAGACCATGAGCCGTCTGACCTGACATCGATGAATATTCGCCCGATAGTTTTGAAGTGTGTTTTCGTCCATTCAGCCGAATTTGCAGGCACCACGATCACATCATCATCGACACATCTTAGACCTTGAGACTCTGCTATCTGATACAGAGTCGGATTGTTCCAACTGCTTCCGGCCGGACTCATCGCTGCGTCCCAGGGTATTGAGAGAGAAGCAACAGGCTGTCCCTGGCTGTTTTTATCGTTAGCCAGATCTCCGATTTTGTTCAAACCGGTCGGATACTCGGCAGAACGGCTAGCTTCGAAAGTAATCACCACCGGTTTACCTAAACCTGGAATTTCACCGATAAATGGTGCCGACGCCATAGAGATGACCGGACCAATCTCATATTTGACGCGCACATTGCATTCGTATAACCAACTTGATGGGTCGATCACATCTTGCACTGCTTCATTCGGTCCAAATGTCTTAGTGCCACCAGTACGATAATTGCTGGCTACGACATACAGGTCTGCGCCTGTTCCTGAATAACCTCGGATAGGGTTCATGTGGGCGAAGTTTGCAAACCCTGTGTTGATCAAATTGCTAGCTTCGTTCTCCATAGCGGTGAGCGCGCTGTCATACGTCTGATGACTGGCAGCCCTGGAAGCGGCTTGATGTGCGATAAGACAAGCAATGGAAGTACCAGTTACCAGACCAAGCAAGTTGATCAATGGGAAAGCTAGTAGGATCATCAACATGAGCAGAGCTATCGGCAGCTCACTCATATTTCCTTTTCGACTACGGTCTAAATACTTCACAGACATCAATACGCCGGTTCACGAGTGTAAATTTGGTCTGGTATCCTGACACGATTACATCGTCTTAGCAAGGGAGGATTTTTGTTCCAGTTTTGGCAAAATCAGACATCATGTTATAAACAGCATATTCCCGTGCACCTTGCTTTTAAATCCGTGAAACGCTAACTACATGCCCAAAATCCTACTCTCAGATGATGACGTCCAGCTTTGCAATATCATCAAAGGCTGGTTGTTGCTCGACAATCATAATGTGGAGATGGTTCATGACGGTGTTGCCGCCTTAGAACGATTGAAAATCTCAGAATACGACTTAGTCGTTCTTGACCTCGGTATGCCAGCAATGGGTGGAATGGAGGTGTTATCTGCGTTTCGAGCAGAGGGTGGATTGACCCCAGTGCTTTTGTTGACCGGGAAAGATTCCATTCAAGATAAAGAAAGCGGTTTCGATGCCGGGGCAGACGACTACCTGACAAAGCCCTTTCACGGTAAAGAGCTGACAGCCAGAATTAGGGCATTACTCAGAAGACCACCCTCATACACAGGTACTGTTCTCACTTTTGCCAATCTTGTTTTGGACCGCAACGGTTATGCCGTCACAGTCGGAGGTCAAAAGCTATCCCTGTTACCAAAAGAGTTTGATTTGTTGGAATTTTTCATGCGCAATCCCAATCGAGTCTTTGCGCCGGAAGCGATTCTCAACCGTGTCTGGGCGGCCGATTCAGAGGCGACGGTAGACGCTGTCACCACATGCATTAAGCGGCTCAGAAAGAAAATCGATGTTGATTCCAAACCGTCCTTGATAAATACAATCAGAGGCGCAGGCTACAAACTAGAGTTTCTCGAGTGAATTTCTACAATCACTAAATTGCGCCCGATTTAATGGTTCTGCCAACGAAATGCCAAGTTGGTGAACTCGTTTTGCCAAATTGGTTGATTACAGTAATGTGACTTGCCCCCCATTACTAACGGAACGTTTTAGAGGCAAGTTCTTAAAAGTTCCAGAATTCAATAGTTTAAAAGTTTGGGCTAGCTTTGGAGTTGCGCCAGCTCGCTATGAGCGGCGCAATCCCTTGGCGCAAAAAAAAGGTGATTCCGAAATGAGCCATGAAGCACAAAAATTGTCCGATAGCCAAAGCTATGCAGAAGTTACCAGAGGAAATGGTTTTGCTAATAGAGAACAGCTAGTTTCGGGCTTTAGTGCCCTTCCAAGCAACCACTCATTCGACCAGAGCTTGCGAGTCAGAGGCGATGGACAGATAGGATTTGCTCCACTAGCAGATGATAATTTGGCCGCCTCGGTGATGGGTGCTGGTCTGTTTCACGCGGCTCATGGAAATGATGCTCAAAACCCAGCCACAGCGGCAAACCAACAGCCGGAATCAGCGCTTGTACGAAACTTTCTAGGAAGAATGGCAGACTTTAGTTCAAACCAACCACAAGAAAGCGTTGGTGCCAGAACACGCTCTGGCAGATCGGAGGCAGCAGGTGATGATCGCAGCGATCGTCACAGCGGCTACAGAGCCCACGAACACCACACAGGTAACCGAGGAAACCACGGCGGTAGTGACAGAGTCCATCGAGGGGACTCGACAAAAGGTGGAACCCACGAAGCTACGAGTGTTCAGCAGCTACTGGATGACATGGGCAAATTTGACAGTGAATTGGTCAAAGATTTCAGCTGTGCTCCAGATGGTGGCATCTCACCACTGACATCAGCGCTGGATCTGCAAGAAACGATGTTGAGAGATCCGAACCTCGCAAACAACGCACAACTTGACAGCACCATTTTGAAACTAGATAAGCAGCTAGCCAGCTTACTCAGTCGCATTCCAGGGGGAGAACAGCTGATGAACCAAATTCTGCAGGCAGAACAGCAAGCCTTGACAAATCTGGGAGCCGGGACATCAGCACCATTAGAACCTTCACAGTTACCACCTTGCGATCAACCACCATCCACGCCTCCGGCTGCCGAGCCAGTGTTCCCGTACGATCAGCCTCCTTCTCCTACACCACGTCCAGCTCCTGTGCCGACGCCTGTGCCAACTCCAGAGCCAACTCCCGGCCCGGTTCAGGGTGGCATCGATATGTCATCTGTTTTCCACAAGGGTGATTCAGGTGTCAGCGCTGCTGAATTTCAGCATGCAATCGACATCGCCAACGCCCTACCTGAACAGATGAAGCAAGTGCTGCTAGCCAATGGTGGCATAGACATGTCCGTACTGAGCGGCTTCAACGGCGGTCCACAAGGTCAAAACAACGGCACTAGCGGAGAATTTTACGCCGACAGCGGCATGGGAGATCAAGCAGAGGTTCACGAGCTCTACGAGATGTACGGACAACTATCCGACGGGGGTCTGGGAAGTTGGAGTGATTCAACAGCAGTTGCAATGTCTGATGCAGGTATGGATGCGGCAGGGCCATCTGTCTACAACGAGGGAGATTTGAACGACACAGTTGGCGGACGCCATGGAGATGGGGATCATTTAAGCAATGCTTTCACTGCTGATTTTTTCGCCACACATCCTGGACTAAATCATGACTCTTACGGAGCTTCCACCCTTGAACAAACAGCCTTGGATGACCCCGCTTTGACAGCCTACGTTGCTAAAGTTATGGGACTGACAGACGTGAACGCCTAACCTCATCCAAAGGGACCTTCAAGCTCTCTGGCACTCAGTAGTTTGTGATTAGTAGTTCGCTGATTTTGCCGCGCCGATCGGTTTTGCAGTTGACCATGCGGTTGGCGCTTAGAGTGGTAATTCTGAAGTGAGGATAGGCTTCCTCAAAATAGCGATCTTCCGGATTGATGTTCTTAGGATCGGAGTTGCTGATCATCAGTTTGCTTTCGCGCTGATCCAATTCTAGGCAATGAGATGCCAGGCGTTGTTGCTCGATTGCATCGAAATTAGTTGGAGAGTAAGAAGTGAAATTAGCAGTCACGCTGATTGGTCGATATGGCGGATCCAAATAAACGAAGCAATTGGAACCGACGGACTGAAGAACTTCGCTAAAATCGCACAAACGGAGTTCAGCCTTCTCCAAAACTCTGGAACACGCGTACAGATTTTCGCGATCGCAAATTGGTGGTTTGTCATATCGGCCAAAAGCCACGTTGAACGCACCAGCGGCATTAACTCGATACAATCCGTTGAAACAAGTTTTGTTTAAGAATATAAGTTGAGCAGTGCGCTCCACGCGGAAACCTATATCTTCAGTATCTTCATGCCGGTTAGCGTTGAACGCGTCACGGGTGGCGTAATACATCTTCGATCTTTCTTCGTTACCGAGTCGCCAAAAGATTTGCTGATATTCAGCAAGAGCATCAATAACAAGATCTACGTCACTCTTTACTGTCTCATACGCCCAGATCAAATCGCGATTATTGTCGGATAGCAGAAGGCGCCCAACTCTATATCGCTGCGCGATATGAAAGAATACCGAACCACCACCCAAGAAGGGCTCCAGGTAAGCCGATAATTCGCCGCCACGAAGTTCAATCGGAACATTTGCATCAATATGAGGAAGAATCTGCGTCTTGCCACCGACCCACTTCAAAAATGGGCGAGCCACAGCCTGAACCGCAGGCGGTGCTTCAGGACGTTCGTACTCAACGTCTTGCGGACTTATCGAAACAACTTCAGTTTGTATATCCATATAATATGTAGCCCGCACGTAATCAGCGTTTCACGCCTATTTGTATTATGACGCATTAGAATTTTTCGGATAGTACTGCCCAGTGGTGCACAAGACATATACCGCCGTAAGGTCTATTCAGTTTTTCGAAGGTGTTACCAGCTTACGAATCACCACTGCGATATACCTGCATTTACGCAGCGCAAATAATTAAATTGAAAAATTCGACAGAAATACCAGGTGTGGAGGCGATCCATATCCGTCAGATATAGACCTAAAGCTTGGATAATTCGGCTCAGTGAACCAATACATAGTCACGAGCGCGCTACCAATGCTCTCAGGCATCGCACCGCATGTAGTGGCAAAATTAGAGCGGACGCGATCAGTCGCAGGAAAAACCAAAGAAAAAAACGGTCTTCGGTTTTCCTCCTTCGTAATCAATGCGGTAATACCCAGTGCCACGCTCGATTTCATTATAGAAGTCGTCATCTTCTTCCAGATCAACATCTTCAGGAAGCAGAGCAACGCTAAAGAAATCGGGAATCGGCGCGTCGCTAACACCGATGTCTGGCCAATCTTGCGTCAACGCCAATATCTGTTTCTTGTGCTTTGCAAGTATCGTATTAACGGTGTCGGAATCCGATTCGAAAGGTGCCGTGTAATCCCAAGGTTCAGCGCCCATATCCATACCTCCGATGCGATGTAACGTTTATTCCCCGCCAAACGCACCCAGGACAAGAAGTTTGATTGTCCCGTAAATTTTAGACTTCAAAGACTCGCAAATGAGCGTCGCTTTGGCGCACGCGGGTAAAATGGACTAAACTTCGCAGGAATCAAAATGCCCGATGAATTTATGGATGACTTCGTTGCCCGAATGGAAAACTTTCATTCGTGGTCAGATATGTACTTGGAAAGTTTAAAGCTAATTAAAAGCAACGATCTCGATGCTGCAATTGTCGCCCTGAGACAAGCAGAGAAAGCCGCCGAAACTGAAAAGCCGACGAGCGCCGCACAAACGGCTGAAAGACTTGGCTACTGCCTCCATCAAAAGCAGCTTTTCGGTGAAGCAGAGTCCTATTATCGAAAGGCTATAGCCTACTGCGCCATGGACCCAGTCAGTCCAATCACCAAAGAACAATATGACTCCGCCGGTCCCATTCAAGTCGAGCTTGACAGGCTGCAAAAGCTTGGAAATCAGGCGTACGCAAAAGCAACGCGCGAGGTGCTCAACAAGGTTTTGGAAAACTACAGCAAACTCCTGACTGACCAGGGGCGGAAGAAAGACGCCGAAGATCTCAAACTGCAAATCACAGCTCAAGAATCTGCGCTTGCAGTCTATGATTGAGGGCGCACCTGAGCAGAAAACACTTATGCCGAAGACAGTCGCACCAGCACTGAAAGCCTTGCTCGATAGCTTTATCGATTATGCCGGAATATTTCCACCGGCAAAACTCTCGCTCAACGCCGCGGTCGCAAATTTCAAAGATTATCAAAACGGCGAATATGCATGGATGCTGCACTGGCTCGTCCTTGGCGCTGACCAAGCCAAAGATGCCCCTAGTTCACTCGATGCACTGACATCATTAGTTGCAGAAATCGATCACGTTAGAGCCGCTTCCATCGAAACCAAATCTATTGTCATTGCTCAGAAACCCGTTTATTGCGAAACCGCTCCTGGTAATACTGAACAACTGGATGCGATCAAGAAATCAAATTGTTTCGCCAAGATTCGGACTGGGGGATTGAAGCCCGAAGCCATCCCTAGCACATGCACAGTGGCCGGCTTCATCACAGACTGTGCCGATCGCGAACTGGCATTCAAAGCAACGGCGGGATTGCATCATCCGATTCGCGCCATGCACCCACTCACATACGAATCTGACGCACCACATGCGGTGATGCATGGGTTCATCAATGTGCTGCTTGCCTCATCTTTCGCATGGCACGGAGAACGTAATATAGAGCCAATTATCGCCGAAACAGACGCGGCAAATTTCTCCTTCGATGAGGCTGCGCACTGGCGAGGCAAATCGTTGAGCGTTGAACAAATACAAGAAGCAAGACGAGATTTCATTCACTCAGTTGGCTCTTGCTCATTCGACGACCCTGTACATGATTTGCAGGCACTCGGATTTCTCTAGCTGAACTGCCCACACTCTAGCGGTCTCGATCCGGCTTATGACGTGGACCAACGCGCTTTCGAATCGGTCTGTGCAATACGCCGTATTGAATGGAAGCACCGCTGTTTTCGACCAACTCCGGTGTCAGTCCTTCCGGCAAATTTTCGTCGTTGTACCCAAGCGAAAGAGAACAAACGCCTGTCCCGTCCGTGGCAAACTTTATGAATAGCGTTAGCGGCGAAAAATCATACTGATCTTCAGTCTCAGAAGACTCGGCGAGTTTCCCATCAAGCTTGCTTCGAATTTCTTCCCGACTATCATGCGGACTGACATCGCCGGGCAAGTTCCCCTTAAACTCGTTAATGTAGCCGGGGTCTCGCGGCGTGCGCACATTTAAGAAAGCTCGAATAAAGATGCGCTGCGCGGTTATCAGCGAAAAGCCAGTTTCGGGGAAGAAATACAAGGCGCGCGCATTCAGCGGCTCTTCCCTCAACTCGCGTACAAATTGTTTGCAGATTGGAGAATCGACTTCTTGACCGATTATCTCGGAGAGTCGCTTGAACAGGTCATCCATGCAGACAAATAATCTCTCAATATTAGTAAACTGAGGTCGCTCGAGACTCTCGCAAACTATTGTTCACCAGAATCGCCAACAGCAAACCTCTCCAGATAATTCTGCGTCAACTTTGGCTGGATTGAAATCTGGCGCCCAAAGAGGTTTAATCTCCTCTCGGCGTCCCTACCCCATGCGCTCATTGGTCCATGCTCAGCAGCAGGAGTGCCCCGCACGGTCGCGCGTAATCCTCGGCACCAGGGGAATAAAGGACTCAGGGTATTGCTGTGGGGGATTAGTCGTTTGATCGGAAGACCGAAACCGGGTAGCAATCGTCTAAACACCGCGCCGAATGAAGCTAAGCTTCGGCAGCTGCTGGGCGACGCAAACAAAAGCGCCTCGGCGCAAGTAACCTGGAATCATCCAAACCACGAAATGATGTACACGTTGACTGTCATGGTCTCATCGATGAAAGAGCGTCGCGGATGGGAAAGGGGCAAAACGGGCGATATGGTCGCACCGGAATGGACTCTTTATGAGATTCGCGAAAATGGAAAAGACCGACTTGACCTGTGGCGCATGGCATCGGGTGACATAGCAATTATCCAAAATCTGCTGGATGACTCGCTCAGAGCTGCTCCGCGCGCACAAGAAATATCGCAAGAGGTGCCTTCTTCTTCCCCAAAAGATTCCTTTCCAAGAATGCCAGGCAGTGCGCAACAACCCCAATGGGGCGGCTTTGCAGAGGCTGAAGCGTCAGTCTCACAGACGATGCAGACAGACCGCACTAGCGCCGGCGTAAATCTCTCGGGCGAGCTGAAAGAGGTCGATGTAGCCAGCATTTTGCAATCAATTAGCCTGTGCAAAATGACAGGGCGTTTGAACGTCTATGATTCAACGCAACAGGTAGAAATCTTTTTCAACCAGGGTGAGTTAGTTCACGCCATTTCAAGTCCACTGATGGACAGTACAAAAGGCATCCGCGGCGAAAAGGTCTTGCTTGAAGTATTCACTTGGGATGACGGTTCATTCCAATTCCAGCATGGATGGCAAACTGCCGAAAGGTCTGTGCAAAAGCGTCTTCAAAACATAGTCTTGGAAGGTGCAACGCTGCAAGACTACAAAAATTCATTGGAAAAGAATGGAATTTTTCTGGGCACGACATTATTTCGCAAAGAAACCAATCTTTCAGAATTGCAGTTCGAAGCAAAATTAGCAAACGGACTACCGATGCACATTGACTTTCAGAAGAAAGTTTTTCTGGCACTGCGGGAGCCAAAAACTCTAGCAGAAATTCTGGATCTAGTACCCATGGACAGAACTACCTGGATACCAGTCATCTATAGCTTGGTATCAAGTTTGCTGATTGCACCGCGCGGAGTAGCGGTCGGTGATGACGAACAATTCTCGGACGCCTTTGCAAATATTGGCGAGTTGATCCGAAACGCCGATCGAGGGCTGATTCAGCCAGATTCAGGAATGCTTAGCTACGGACTTTTTCTCAGTTTTGCAGACAAGGAGTTAGCGCGACGCGTCCCATTTTGTTTAGCAATGTTTGAATTTAGTGTTCCGTCGGCAGCAATCACCAACGAGTCTCTCAAGGCTGTGACCACCACATTCGATGCCATGAAGCATCCCTATGAATGCATGACATTTTGGCAACCGAATCGCATCTTGATACTACTCCCGATGGCCAAGGCCGAGGAAACGACTAGTCGTCTTAACAGCTTTCTTGATTCGCTATCTGAGAAAATCGATATGGATGGAATCAATTTAATTGGTGGCTTAGCCACGGCTCCAAAAGATGGAACACAACTTACCGATGTTTTAGCCTCGTCTTTTAGATTGCTCAAAAAAGCACAGCAAACGAATGCAAGAATCGCTTGTAGTTCCTAAGCGATCCTTAGAGTCGATCACTCGCATCAGAGCCGAACACTCGCTCCTCAGAGTACATCACCCGGTGAGATAGCTGCATTGTGCGCCGTATCCGGTGACTCGCTTTGTGCCTGCATCAGCTTCATCAACATTTGAGTCTGCCGAATCAACTCTTTGTCTTGCGCATCTAAGTGCTCCATGATGTGCTCGAGATCTTGATAACTAGTAAGAGTGGTTTTGTACTGCTCATCCGCTCGCATCTCTGCGTGTTTCGAAAGGATGCTTTGCCCGACCATGATTAGTGGCATCAAGAGCAATTGCACAATGTTGCCGAGGAATAAGAGAAACGCATATGGATACGGATCAAACGCTTTTTCATGCATGCAGAATTGCCATAGGCACCAAAACAACATGAAGAAAGCCATGAAATAGAGAGCCCACATCGTTCCCATCGCGTTGGTCACCGACAGGGCAATGCGATCGTTTAGAGCGAGAGATTCCGCGTGTTTTTCATTTACGTTGACGGGCTTGTGCAGCCGCGGCAATCTATGAAAAAGGGTAGCTGCAACTTCAGCAACTTTGTGTGCACCACTAGTCAATTAGATATCCCCAACAAAACGTCTAAAAGGACCCTAGCATATGAGCGTAGAGATTTTGTGAAGCAGTGGTATCGTGCCTGGTTACTCGAGCAATTTCTTAATCAGTTGCCCGTGAACCCTCAAATCCGTTCCAGGAGGAGGTGGTGGAGGCGCCTCAGCCGGGTCACGTACCACTCTCGATATGGTTCGACCTGGATGGCTATGGGCATCGACAATCAGACGTTCCGGAGTTGCCACCAATTGATCAGGTGGTGGCGGATTTGGACTGGGAATAAAATTGCGGGTGTAAAGATCGGTGCCGGACAGTTGCAAGTTCGGATGATTTCCCGGAACCCTCCGAGCATCTGCAACTTGATTTTGAGATAGTCTCAAGTCATTTTGCATTTTTGCTATTTGTTCCAAATATTGTCGCTCATGCGCTTCGGTAGTGCTCTCACAAGTAGCTTTAGCCATGTCGGTTTTACTGGCAGTATCTTTGCGAATTGAGTCAACGGTATCAGATGAAGACGAGCCTTTGATTCGGACGCCGTCGAGAAGAGCTTGAATACGAGCATCTCGAAATGTATTCAATCTGAAGATATCATCAGCTAGATGCCTTTTGAGACTTTCCAGGTCCGCGGCATGGTTCCTCTGCAAAGTTGACACTTCGACATTCGACTGATCGGTCATTCTTACTAACGTTTTTTTCAAAGCGAAATCTCGTACGCCACCGCTTTCTATGGTGTAAGCGCATACTGATGGTACTAGCTTAGCTGCAGCAAGCTTGGACGATTGCATGGACCGAATCGCATCGCGGCAATAATCCGTCATTTTCTGTGAAGTGGATTCTTTCAAGGCCTGAGTGTATTCGTCCATACAGGGCTTTTCATAGCCAAGGTTGAACAAGCAGTTGGCCAGATAATAGTGTCCAATCGATTCATGTGGTGCGGCAGCGACATACTGCTGCAGATGACCAACAGCATCGGAATAGTGTTTCGAATTGAAGCTCTGTATTCCGCGCTGCAATTCGATCTGCGACGTCTCTGCCTTCGCTGGTATCACAATCGTGCTGAGCATTGCAGTCATGAGAATAAGACTGCAAGACAAAGCTCCAAAATTCTTGCTGGTACAAAGTGATTTCTTGGTCAGCAATCTCATATACGCTTTCGGACACATTCATGGTACCGCTCAGAACACACTCATAGTAACCAGCAGAAGTGAAGCTTTCGTGACTGCAAGCCTTGGCAGGATTAAATTCGCACAAAAACACAAACTGCGCAGGTTCGACTAATCGAGTGAAGGATGTGGAATTAAAGCTGCAGGACAAAATGACTGAGCGAAAAGCTCTTGAAAAGATGCTCAACTTTGACAAGCCGAAAGAACCCTAACACTGTAGAATTGTTTGGACTTAAGAGGATGGCTCGTGAACATATTGGTGGCGGTCGATAATTCGCCTCATTCACAAGTAGCGGTCGATGTTGTTCTGAGCCGAAGTTGGCCGGATGGCACGACGTTCAAGGTCTTTTGCGCCGTCGAACGACGTGAACCGGTTTTCGCAGTTATGCAGCGCGAAGAAGCAGAAGCCTTCCTCAACAAAGCTCTCAAGGCAGCAAGAGACTTCACTCAAGAGATAGCAGAACAATTATCGCTGCAATTTCCAAACTGCAATTCTGTCAACGAAGCAAAGTTCGGTGACAGCAAAGAGATTATTTTAGAAGAATCAGCATGGGCAGATCTAATAGTTGTTGGTTCGCATGGACGGCACGGTGTACCAAGATTTTTTCTAGGTAGCGTGTCGCAAACGATTCTCTTGTACGGACAATGTTCGACTTTGATCGCGCGCTATCAACAGGCTCATACAGGTACAGCAAGTTTCGATAACAACATCTTGGTGGCAATAGATGACACGGCTCATTCCAAAGAAGTTTTTGAGTGGGTGATGGAATTACCGTGGACCGACGACGCCAGATTCACCTTACTGTCTGTCGTTTCGATGCCGGAAGATATCCAGGTTGCAGGCGTTGATGCTCTTTATGCCAAAGCTGATTCAATCGAGAAGAAACACCTGACGGAATCAGCCACGGCAATGCTCGAAGATTGCGCAAATCGTTTGGAAGAAAAAGTCGGAGTTGGAAAGGTTAGTATTGAAATACGCGAAGGTGATCCTGTCGCCGTGATTTTGTCGATCGCCAGTTCAATTCCGGCAGGGCTGATTGTGATGGGCTCACGTCTGCGTGGACATTTGATGCGCTTCTTCATGGGTAGTGTGTCCCAGGAAGTTGTTTTGAAAGCGCCTTGTCCGGTGGAAGTTGTAAAACGCGTTTCGAATTAAATTCTTGGACTCTACAGTCCCAGTGCGGCTAGGCGCGGATCTAGTGGTCTCGGCATTGTCAGATCGCCGGTCGGAACTTCATCTGCCCAGACCAAGAATTTGTCGAGAATATGAGGACCGAACGAAGTTGTGATGGCGCAATCTGCGGCGTCACGCCCGGTCGCCACCAAAATCCATCCAATTCTTCGAATGTTATGCCTGGCGTCAAACGTGTGCCACTGCCCGCCCAAATAGCACTGGAAGCAGGCACTGAAGTCCATTGCAGAATCCACAGGCACGCCAATGTCACCCAAATAACCGGTCGCATAACGAGCCGGAACATTGAGCGCGCGGCAGAAAGCAACAGCAAGATGCGTGAAATCTCTACAGACTCCTTTGCGATCCTGATACACCTCATATGCACCTTTGGTCGGATTTGCGTATTTATAACCGAATTCAACATTGTTGAAGACCCAGTCACAGACAGCCTGCACTCGAGTCCAACTTGGAGCCATGTGACCAAATAATTCCCATGCGATGTCTCCGAGCTTGTCTACTTCGCAATAGCGACTGGGAAGCAAGAATTGAAGAACTTCAGGCGGAAGATCTTCAACTTGATGTTGCACCGACTCGTAGTGGGCCGGTTCAGGAACGCCTGAATCGGTTACGATTGTGTCGCTCGTGACACGCAGTTTCCCAGCCGGAGCCATTATCCGCGCGCATCGGTTACCGAACCAATCAGTAAATTCTGTGATTGGAACATTTGGAGTGATGGTCAGCTGATCGGGATAAAGAAGGTCGCCAGTGCGCGACGGTAAAAGATGCAACAAGAAAATCATCGGCGTTGGATTTGGAAAGTCAAAGATCAATTCATATCCAACACGAATAAACATAGAGTTCTCCTGTTACCGACAGATTAACCGCGCTGTCTAACCGCTCCAACATCCTAGCTTAATGTAGGTTGCATGGCTACTCTTTTATTCCTCTCACTTTATAATTCCAAGAGGATTGAGATGCTGAGCCAATCTTGAAAAACGCAGATGTAAACGATTAATTTGGGTCAATCAAATCTACGATGTCATTGAGCTCGGTTGGCTCTAAACATATAGATGGCAACTGAAACGGTAAGCGCTATCAACAGAGAGATCAGACTACTTAAATCTATTGATTGCGCTGCACCAACCGACACTTGAATACAGCTCCATATCGCGAAGAACATAATCCCCGTAACTTCCAAGTTGATCACGAAGATAAATTTGCGCGCCAATGAGTACTGTCTTGGTGCGTTCTTTTCAGTGACCGGCTTGAGATAATTGAAAGTATGAGGGAATCTCGCTAAAACTAGCAGCAGCAGGCAGTTCAGTCCAGACATTGCAGACAAGAACAGGAGTGTGCTTTTAGGTCCTCGTCGATCGGGCGTACCGTAAATGTCGAAATGGATGGTTATCTGCTCAGGCAAACTCGGCCAGTAGTAATAGACGACGCCTAAGGTGCCGCCAATCACTACAAGCGTCATCAGCAGAAGTGCCCATTCCGCTTTAGAAAAAGGTAAATTTAACCGTGGTCTATCAGCCTTCATCACTCTTATCAAACAACTTATTGGCGAACTGACCAACTTTTATGAAAGCATCCAGAACGTCATTGACTTGAGTTGTATGTTTTGCACGCATCGTATCTGGTACCAGACTGAGTGCGTCACCAAACTTTCCTTGAAAGATATAGCAGGTGAATAATTCGTTTAAATAGCCCATCTCAAGAGTACCATGATCTTGATCAACATCATCGAGCATGTCCAGGGAGCGCTTAATATACGGTTCAGCTTCTTTGAATTTGGCATGGCGGAGGTAAGTCATTCCCAGTCCGGCCACACTGTTAATCAAATTATGTTTGTCACCACCATCGGTGCGCTCTGAAATTTCAAGCGCGCGTTTATAGAATTCGATAGCATCATCGAACTGACCAAGAGTCAAGCAAGCAGAGGCTAGATGATTCAAGGTCAGCACTAGACGTGGATGGTCCGCAGTGTATACTCGCTCCTGAATCGTTAGAGCGCGTCGCCATAGCGGCTCAGCCTTGTCAGCTTTGCCTTGCTTGATATATTGAACGCCAAGATTGTGCAAGCTTTCAGCTACAGTTGGGTGCTCTAAGCCAAGCTTGTTCTCTCGTATGGTGAGAGCGCGCTTACACAAAGGTTCTGCCAGAGCGTAATTCTTTTTCTTCGAATGCAGAACTGCAAGATTATTCAAACTCTCGGCATAAATGATGTCTTCCTTACCCAGCTCACGCTCCTGAATACCTAGCGCTTGACTGAGCATTGGCTCTGCTTCTTTGAAATTTTGTTGATCCAATTTCAGAATACCGATTTCGGTCAGTGTCTTCGAAATGGACAGCTCATCGGCACCAAGACTTTTCTTAATGGCCAGAGCTCTGGTCAACATTTCTTCGGCTTCTTGAAAGTTCTGCCTGTCTGCGTAAAAGGCACCAAAGTTCGTCAGTAAAGCGGCTGATTCTAGCGTTTCAGGAGGCTGCTCAGCACTGCCTTTTTGAAATCTGACTGCCTTCTGGAAGGCATCTTCAGCATCGTTGAAGCGACCTTGCTTAAACAAGACTTCCGCGAGCGCACCATATATAGTTCCCAACGAATCGAGCTGGTCAGTTTCTTCAATTTGCGCAATCGCGTTTTGATAAAGGCGGATGGAATCGATGTAGTGACCTTTTGTGAAGGCTTTCAAAGCCTCGCTCTCACTCTTTTGCCAGGACATGATTGCTACTCCCGCTGTCGCCCTATTTTATTACTTTGGCACGCTTTGCCTTGCCATTTTTTTTGGAGCTGTTTTTCTTAAGATCTTCCTGTGGAGGATCTTCTTCAGCTTCTTGATCCAGAGCTTTCTTCATCTCATCTTTTATTTGCCGACTGCTCTTTTTGGCAGGAGCCTTTTCTGTAGGCTTCTCGTCGTTGACCTTCGTGTCGGCTGACTTTTTGACACCACTTTTCTTTAGTAGTCTTTTGCCCATTGTTATTGCGGTGCTCGGCAATGTTTGGGCGGCTTTGACGAAATTTTTCTGAGCCACGTAACAGGAAAATAAACTGAGATTGAGGCTGTCTGTAGTTTCCTTGTCCTGAATATCGAGATCCTTCATGCGTTGCAGCGCAATGACGGTAAACTTCTCACACTCTTTAAAACGCCGTTCACGCAAGCGAATCCAACTGCGCTGACGCCACGAGAGCATCATGTCTGGATTATTTCCAGCAATTTCAGCAATTCCTTCAAGCTGGCTGTAGGTATCTTCAGCTTGAGCGTACTTAGCCTGCAGGTAATAACTAATACCAAGATTTTTCAGCACGCTGACGATGCCGGAATGACTGGGCGGCAGGCAGCGTTCGCGTATCGTTAGGGCGCGCTTGTAGGACGTTTCAGCCTTGGCAAAATCATGCTGGGCAAGCGCAATCATAGCCAGAACATGCAAGCTCATCGCCACGTCTGGATGTTGAGTGCCCAGAGCAGTTTCGCGAATCGCCAGAGCACGACGGGCAAATTCTTCCGATTGCCGATAGTCCTTTTTGTTGAACCAATGAACGGCAAGCAATCCCAGTGTCGGAGCCAGACTGACATCGTCTTTACCCAAACTTTCTTCCTGGATTGCCAGGGCACCACGTAAAAGCTTCTCTGCTTCTTGAGCCTTCTTTTCTGTCTCGCATAAAGTGGCAAGCGACACCATGCTGTCAGCCACGTCGGGATGCTTTTCACCCAACAACTTCTTGCGCATCTCCAAGCCGCGTCTTAGCAGCGGCTCTGCTTGAGAATATTTCTGCTCCTTAAAATAGACCAGACCGAGTTCATCGATTACTCGTGCCACTTCAGGATGTTCAAGCCCCAGAACTTTGCCGCGAATAGCCAGGGCGCGCGTCAGCTCTGCTTCAGCTTTGGAGTAGTCTTGCAGGTGGGCATGAACCTGTCCCAGCGAATACAAAGTTGTGGCTACGTTTGCCTGATCCTTGCCAGCCTCTGCCACGGCTTTCTGCAAATATCGTTCAGCTTCCGAGTACTCTCCGCGCTCAAGCGCGTTCACTCCAGACTGATGCAATTCGTCCCAAACCATTCCGTTTACTCTTTCTCGCCAGCTACATCAAGCTAAAATAACACTTTTAAGGTCCATTTAGCCCGATTTGACGACCTTTCGCTTAAAAATTCAAATGCCCCCCTGGCATTGAGCCAGGGGTAGCGTAAAAGTTAGCTTGGACGCGCCAGCTTTCGCACCGCATCTAACACCATACTTCGGCGTTCTGCGGCAGACAAATTCATTCCACTCAACACGCTGTGCCTGCAGTGTTGTCGGGGTTTTCAGTCAGATAGAAATTTGTTCTTCTTGCTGCTTACGGGGTGACTACGACCACGCTCCTTAGCTACAAACAATATAGCTCTTAGGCGGCCATAGATGTCAAATACTTAGCGTCCCTTAATTATTGGACAGAGGGAGCCGTGGCGAGACGACCGGCAACCCCGCCGTACCCAAACCCGTGCCTATGAGTTGCCGCCATGACGCTCCACGGAGCAGATCTTAAACATGAAGGAATCTGGTACTTAACTTCGATCAGAAGTGTCTCTCCAATAGAATCGAACTGCCAGAAGCGTTCAGGACATAAGGATTTGAAAAAGAAGAAGGCGTGGCTACTACGAGCAATGAGAATCTTAGTTCCCATTCTCGTAATAGGTTGGACACTCTGGTTCTCGATCATTATTTTTCAGCATTCCTCTCTAGCAGACCTATTTGAGCGAAAGATTTTAGGATTACTGTTCGTCGATTTTGCAATCATCGCGGTGGCAATTCTATCTCTTGCCGAAGTCGTAAATGAGTGGCATTTCGACAAAACAATTGCTCGAGCCGATCAGCTGTTTGATAGTGGCGACTTCAAAAACGCTCACACTACCTTGTTATCTGCGCAGAAAGCGAACGACAGACTTAGAGGCAGCAGGCAATCGAGAATAATTGTGTTGAAGGGCTTACTGCGCCTGTCTCGTGAGTCCGGCGACACCAGTACAACTCTGGACCTCGAGCATCGGATCGCGGCTATCGAGCAAGAGAAGCCTTCAATTTCACTGGCACAATTGGTGGAAAATGAAAGCTTACCGAACGCCGCTAACTTCAAAAACCGAACGAAAGCGCTTTTACGCGATCAAAGCTTTCATACTGCCGCCATTTTTTCTATGATCATATTCGGCATTGGTTTAAGTTTCTGCCCAGCAACTACGGGAGGAAGCATTTTGTCAGATCTCGCGACACGTCTGTTTGGTGCTGCTTTCACCTGCCATATTCTTTTCGAATTATTGCAAGGCAAACTCACCGGGCGTAGTTGTGTTGAGTGGCGGCGAAATCCCTACAATTTCTCGCTTACGGGTGGCTTTCACTTATCGCTGGGTTTAGTTATGGCCGCGATGCTGGTCAATTCGCAATACAACGCCTTGCTCATAGTTGGTTTGGCTTTGATCTGTCCGTTCATATGCTGGGGCATCGGGTTTTTAGGCGCGTGTTGTCGCGGCACGAAATCGTAATCACTTGGCGCGACAGCATCCGCTCACTTGGGCTGGCAATCACTGCCACCACAAGTGAAGATTCAAATTAAGTAACAATGGAACTCACTTTGACTGACCCCCAACACAAATCAAATGACACAGACGTAATTCAAGTGACACTGTCGCTGGTGACAAGCAGAGAGTAAAGAAACGGTGGTTTTATTGCCCTTTTTAGATCCCATCGCGTCATATCAAGCGCTCTGGCGCGACTACCAAAATGCCTGTTTCGCAATTTAGAAATTTAGGCAATTTTTGCGACAGGAGCCAGCTCAGGCGCTGCACTTTTCTGCTGGTTAGGCACTGAACTTTTGGCGTGTTGGACAGACTTCTTGCAAGACGTCCTGAATAGTTGTAAGTAAGCTGCCCAAACCAACTCTCTTAGTGGCTGAAATGATCACGGGATTTGGCACCTGTGCCAGCAGGTAGGTCAAATCTTCCTTGCGCACAATGTCGGCCTTATTCAGAACTGTAATAAGGGGCTTATCAACCGCTCCAAGCTCGCTGAGAACGTCGTAAACGCTGGCAATGTGCTCTGCGACGTTCGGATGGCTGGCATCCACGACGTGAATCAAGACATCGGCAACCGCTACCTCTTCCAGGGTGGCGCGGAAGGCTGCAACCAACGATGTCGGCAATTTTTTGATGAACCCTACCGTGTCGGTAAGTAAGACTGGACTATGGTCTGGAAGAGTTGTGCGCCTCGTAGTCGGGTCCAAAGTGGCAAAAAGCTTGTCTTCGACTTTGGCGTTGGACTTGGTCAAGGCATTCAAAAGAGTTGATTTACCCGAGTTGGTGTATCCCGTCAGAGCTACTACTGGAAGGTTATCATCGTTACGACGACGTCGTTGCGTGTCGCGATGAGACCGGATGCGTTCGGTTTCTTTCTCGAGAGAGTTAATGCGATCGCGAATGCGACGTCGATCTATTTCCAGTTTCGTTTCCCCTGGACCTCTGGTGGCTATGCCGCCGCCCAGCCTGCTGAGGGTCAAGCCTTTACCAATCAGCCTGGGCAGTAGATATTTCAACTGGGCCAGCTCGACTTGCAACTTACCTTCTCTCGTCTGCGCTCGTTGGGCAAAAATGTCGAGAATCAATTCAGTGCGATCGATAACTTTTACGCCGACAACTTCTTCTAAGGTTCTCTGTTGATTGGCCGTCAATTCTTGATCGACAATAACTAGATTCGCACCCATCTCTTGGACGATCAGTGCCAGCTCTTGCACTTTTCCGGAACCAAGAAAGTAACGTGGATCTGGTTGTGGACGAGTTTGCGTCAACCGTTCACAGATGGTGGCACCGGCGGTGCGACCCAACTGCGCAAGTTCATCTAAATCATCTTCGACTTGCCAGGAATTTTCACCATCAGTAACCAGTCCGACTAAAACTGCACGCTCTTCTCCTTCAGCGACCGGCAGGCCTGGAGCGACTTTCCGGAACTCATCCTCAAGGGCAGTGATTAGCGATTCAAAATTTTCCTCTTGCGCTCGCCTGGCAGTTTCAGGTTCCAAGAGTTTCCAGATTTTTCCTTCACTGTCGCGACCCGGCAAAAGATGAGCTATGTGGATGACATCAGCCATCTTCGCTTGCTCGCCTCGTGAGCGACTGAAAGTGCCTTCGGGATTGACTTCTATTTGAGCAAGCAAATCTAGTCGGTTGCGAGCCAGGCACTGCAAACTTTCTTTATTAGGTCCGTGACCATTTTTGGCTTCGCCTGAATTTGCTTTCGACAGATGTGTGTGGATGATGCGATGCCCGCAAAGTCTTCCAGGGCCGACGCGCACACCCCGCAACTCGGGCATGTTCACGTCTGACGGCTGCCCGACAGTAACGTTAACGACCTGACCTCTGCGGTTGACGACGAGAGAGACAGGTTGTCCAATTGAGTTTGAAAGCTCAGCGACTGAGTCAGCTAATTCGATAGTGAGTATCTTGTCCGCAGGAATACGCTGCGTGAGCAAGCGATTTAGTTGCCGTATTTCCGATTTTTTCAGTCCTTTGGATTTGGCGAGATCAACTTTGCCGTGCAATCAATGTCCTCCACGAGGGGCCCGACTGGTTTTCGAAGTTAAAACGGACAAACGCGAACTGATTAGTCTCACATTCGGGATCATACCCTTAAAGACCGATAAATTCACCGATAATTAATCTCGAAGATGCCGCGATGGCCTGAAATTCCACCGTTGCGAGAAGACTATTCGCAATCCAATGTTTGTCTCAACGATATCGATCGAAGGTCAGATCAGCATCCTGAAGTGAGCAGCTTGTGACGCAATAACGGTCTAGCGCCAGATTCCCCACCGCATTTCGGCGTCGGAATTACTTTGCATGGATTGCATATATTTTCTGGATCGAAAGATTGCTTCACCCATCTCATCGACTCTAAACTTTCTTCGCTAAAAATATTTGGCATCTCCGAAACTTTTTCAATGCCGATGCCGTGCTCACCAGACAGCGTTCCGCCGATGCGCACGCAGAGCTCGAGAATATCTCGACCAGCGTGAAGGACGCGTTTGACTTCATCGGCATTGTCTTTGTGATACAGAATGCATGGATGCAAGTTGCCATCACCAGCGTGGTAAATATTTGCGATGGTCAAATTGTAGTGCTCGGCCACTTTGGCAATCTCACTGATTGTCGATGCGAGTTTGGAGCGCGGAATCACGCCGTCCAGCAGGTAAGCATGAGGTGCGATTCTTCCAAGCGCCCCGAATGCGGTTTTTCTTGCTTTCCAAATTCTGGCGCGTTCATAGGCATCGTTCGCCCACTGCACAGATATAGCTTGATTCGTACCAATGCACGCTTCCACTGTTCGGCGCTGAATCGTGATCCCTGTGCGTGGACCATCCAACTCTACAATTAGCAGTGCGGCTGCTTCTCGGTCCAAGCCCATATGGTATGCATCTTCGACTGCGTTGATTGTAAGTTGATCGATCATTTCCATCGCTGCTGGCACCACCCCTGATGCGACCACATCAGACACCGCTTGTCCAGCCGCTTCCACAGTATTGAAATAGGCAAGCATGGTCTCCACAGCTTGAGCACGCGGAATCAATTTAAGCGTCGCTTCGGTGGCTATTCCAATCGTTCCCTCGGAGCCAATGAATACTCCCATCAAGTCAAGTCCTTCCTTGGTGCGGCTTCTGCCGCCCAAAGTAATTACTTCACCGTTGGCCAAAACGACTTTCAGTCCCATCACATGATTGGTGGTCATTCCATATTTAAGCGTATGAGGACCGCCAGAATTCTCGGCGATGTTGCCACCAATGGTGGAGGCACTCTGGCTAGATGGATCGGGAGCAAAATATAGCGAATGCTGTTGTGCTGCTTCTGAAACAGAGACATTCGTGACGCCTACTTGTACCACTGCCACTCGATCTAGCGGGTCAACGCTCAAGACTCTGTTCATCCGCGTCAGCACCAAACTGATACCACCCATTACGGTGGTGGCGCCACCAGAAAGTCCCGTTCCGGCACCACGTGGCGAGACCGGAATTTTATTTGCAAACGCAAGCGCCATCACCGCAGCCACTTCGTCTGTCGATTTAGGCAAGACAACAAGGTCTGGGCTGGCCACGTCGAGCGTCAGTCCATCACACTCATAGACAGCCAAATCAACACGTTCGGACAAAACATATTTGTCTCCAACGATATTGCGAAGCTCAGTTTCAATGGTGTCGTTGATCGGCATGCGCATGATTGTACCAGTACAGCACTGCCTACCTTCGCTGTTGCTGCTGCCTGATCGTTTCCTGGTCACCCATCTGGTACTTGAACCCTTGTTGCGGTCCATAGTTCTGGGTAAACGTCGCTGACTTGTCGACGGTCATGCGTCGAGAGCCTTGAGGGAAGGCTAACACCGCCATATTTCCGTTGAGCGAATTAATCGCTGTTAGAACAATTGCGTTATAGATAGGATTGCCGTTCTTCTGCGTCAAATGGGAGTTGGCAATGTGCCCATCGCGCGTCACGATGTAGGCAGCCGCCGCAGCCATGGGAGGACTTCTGTAGAAAGCGGCGTTCGCCATTGTCGAGTAGTTCTCGTACACTGCCGCCGCTACACGTCGGTGCCATTCGTTCCAGGCGATTTGCAGCTCAGGCGAACTATCAGGATCGTTCGGGTTAAATTGTTGTGGAGGCGGTCCACCAGTGTTTGCGTTCAAATTATGCATTTGCTGTTGCTGAGGAGCTTGTTGCGCAGGCATAGCTTGCCCGAACTGCCCCTGGAAATCTTGTTGTCCCTGACCCTGAGCGTTGCCTCGCAGCGGAGGCGGTCCCTGAGGTAGAGACATCGTCGGCACTTGGAAGTTGCCTGGGTCGAAGGCCTGGTCAGCCGGACCTTGCTGAGGAGGACCGCTGCCACCGCCAAACGGGTCACCCATTTTCTGAATGTCATGGCGGCTGAGTGTCGTGCCGGCGTCGCCCTGGCCTTGCTGGTTGACGGTACCTTTCAACAACTGTGCGTTAGCTGGCAGAGCCAAGGCAACGCCCAAAAATACCCCGAATAAATATCGGACTGTTTTGTAAGAGTTGGATTTCAGCATCGGCGTTACACTAGGTTGACTGTTGGTGATTGATGTCATGAGCCTACTTTAGTAGTCTACTCTAAATGCCTAAAAAGTAAATTCAGAATGGCAGCAAGGGCAGACTGGGCGTGATTAATTCAGTAAAAATAGAAGGTTACTAAAAGGGAAACCAATGGCTCAATCCACACTACCATCAAGTGGCTCGATAATCGATAGCCACGCGCACGTCGTAAAAGAATATTTTGAGACTGATCAAGAGGAAGTGATTCAGCGCGCTTTCGACTCAGGTATCGTGCAAATGATCAATCCTGGAGTGGTGTTGCACTCGATACCGGAATTACTTGATCTGGCTGACCGATACGACCAGATCTATACAGCAGTGGGACTGCATCCACATGATGCCAAAGACTGGAACGATGATAGTTTTGATATTGTCTATCGAGCCTGCCGACATCCTAAAGTGGTGGCGATCGGCGAATGCGGATTGGATTTTTTTTACAACCATAGCGATCACGACTCGCAAGTCAATGCCTTAAAAGCGCAAATCAAAATTGCGCTGGAAACGGATAAGCCGATCATCATCCACTGCAGAGACGCTTGGGATGAGACGATGACGCTACTGGAAGAAGAAGGGAAAGGCGAAATTCGTGGCGTTTTCCACTGTTATACCGGCGGTCCGGAGCTTCTGCCGCGCATAGAAAAACTAGATTTCTATGTTTCATTTTCTGGGATCGTCACATTTCCCAAGTCGAAACCCATTCAAGAAGCAGCAGTTCTAGTGCGGGAAGATCGCATGTTGGTCGAGACGGACTGTCCGTTTTTGGCACCACAGAAGGTGCGCGGAAAGAAAAACGAGCCCTCCTTTGTTTGGTATACGGCAGAGAAGCTTGCCGAACTGCGTAACACCACGCTTGGTGAGATTGCCGGCAAGTGTCGCGACAATGCTCGTGCACTTTTCGACCTGCCCGTTGTTTAGTGCCTTTTCAACTAGTTCTAGTGCGTTAGTGTCTTTTGAATTTTTTGATCAAATCAGAAGCTTCATTACGATACTTTGATTGTGGTTGCACCTTCTGCAGAAGCTCAATGGCTTGTGAATATTGATGCTTGTTGCCAACTTTAAGTGCCGCTTGAACATAAGCAGAATTGAGTGATTCCGAGTTATCTGTCGCCAAATCGCCTTGTTGTTTGAGGCGCTCGAGAATGCGCACAGCGTCTTCCGGTCTGCCTTGCGTACTCAATACTTGAGCGACGGTGACAGCGTCTTTGTATCGGCTCATTTTCATGTAAACGAAACTGCCGGCAAGCACGGCAACGAGTGCAGCCACCTTAATCCAGAGCTTGCCTTTCGACAACGAGCGCAGTTTCTTGCGTCGCTCTGTTTTGATTTCACGATCGCCAATTTCGTTGTCAAACTCCTGCCCGAAATCGATCGGCTCAGCTTCATCCAGTCCCGGCAACTTCAGATATGCTGGTTCATTCCATGATGAAAACGGAATCCAATCAGCGGTCTGCTTGTTCTTCTGTACACGTTCGCCCTGACATGCGGCGTTGAATTCTTCCCACAGCTCCTCAGCACTTTGTTGGCGGTCCTTAGGCTCTTTGCTGAGAGCTTTGCGAAGCACCGCTTCCAGCTCAGGGGTAAATACTGGATCGACGCGAACAGACGAAAGGGTCGGCGCTGGCTCGTTGACATGCAAAAACATCAGCGCCATAAGATCATCTGCTACGAAAGGTCGTTTGCCCGTCAGGGTTTCAAAAATGACGATTCCCAATGAGTAAATGTCACAACGGTAGTCGATCTCCGCACCACGACAACCTTCAGGGCTCATGTAGGCGGGACTGCCGCAGACCTTACCTTCCACGGTCAAGTCCGCAGACGTAGCTCCTGTGTCACCAAGCATCTTTGCGATACCAAAGTCGACCACCTTAACAAAGCGTCCACCCTGATCTTTACCCTGCAAAACGATGTTCTCAGGCTTCAGATCCCGATGCACGATCTGGTGGCGATGCGCCTCACCAACGGCATCACAGACTTGCTTGATGATCGCCCTGGCTTTCAATGGCGCCATGCAGCCATGTTCACGCAAAAATTGGGCCAGCGTCAATCCCTTCAAAAATTCTGTAATGATGTATGGCTGCCCGTCGTCCATGAAACCAAAATCGAAAAGCGTGACGATGTTGGGGTGCTTGAGACTGCTGGCGGTTTTTGCTTCGCGGCGAAACCGCTTCACCGAGTCTTCGGAAGTCTGGTGCAGATTGCGCAAGACTTTAACAGCCATCTCGCGTCCTGAATTTTCCTGCACAGCTTTGTAGACGATACCCATCGAACCGCTGCCCACGGCGCAGATAACTTTGTAGCGCCCGCCCACGATCGTGCCGATCAGTGGGTCGTCGCCAGTCGGAATAAGTCTCGCACCATCCTCGGGACAGGCTTGGAGCTTGTCCAAATAATGTGAATTACATCGCAGACAGACTTTCATTCGGACTCAGGTTAACCTTGCTAGTTCGTCTATCGCAGCTGGTTTGCAAATGAACGTAAGACGAAGTTTTAACTCCCTTGTTGACCAGCTTACCACCCTTGTGCCGAAGGCTGGCAGTACCCTACGGTGCAGAAGGGCCAGGAATAGGTGTGAGGAGAAGGGTGGTGACAAGTATTATCAGCAGCACGAAGATTGTGAAGCCCAGAATTACCTTGCGACCAAGTTCGTCCTGCCAGACAGAGTGGAGAAAAGATTGTCGATGTGGAGCGACGGTAGTGGCCTCAACTGCAGAGCCAAGTTCGTCTTTTTCTTTGACAGCCGTAGTACGCTGCCACTCGAGCTCCTCTTTAGTCAAGCGGATTGTCTCACCGGCACTGTCTTCTTGTTCCGGTATTCTGGGCTGATTTTGCTCAGGCGGCAATTTTGCCATGGCTTGATCAGCCAGAATTTTTTCCAGCACTAACCGGCGCTCGTCAGCTTCGCGGAAGACCTCGAGAGCAGTCAATTTGTTAACTGCTTCGCCCTCAGGCAGCTCGACGAAGCTCGGCGCCACTTCCAACTCAGAAATTTTTCGCTGAGCTTCACACGCTTCTGAAAATTTCTGCCAGAACTCCTCAACATTACGCGGGCGAAGACTCGGATTCTTTGAAAGACACTTTTGAAGCAGAGTCTCCAACTCTTCACAAAAGTGCAGATCGGCTCTGACTGACATCATTAGTGGTGGCGCATCGTTCATTTGCTGATGCATGGTGATGACAGAATTTTTGTTAAAAAACGGACGCGAACCAGTCAACGTTTCGAAAACAACAACTGCTAGAGAATAGATATCGCTGAGGTTGTCGACCTCCATAGACTGACACTGCTCAGGGCTCATATAGGCAGGAGTGCCTCGCAGCATTCCATCTTTTGTGACTTTGTCTTCCACCGCCAAAGGTGGCAGCTTGGCCAGTGAGAAATCCAATAATTTTGCCACCAGTCCATCGGCACTATCGACAAGAATTATATTCGTCGGCTTGATGTCACGATGGATAAAGCCGTGGCTATGCGCCTCTGCAAGAGCATTACAAACTTGAGCGAAGATCGGTTGCGCTTCGGAAACAGTCAAACATCGCTTCTCCGCAATTATCGTCGCCAGAGTTTTTCCGGCTAAATATTCTGCTGAGAAATACAATTCACCTGTCTGAGTTAGTCCAAAATCGTATAAAGCGATGATGTTCGGATGCTCAATAATGCTCAGCATTTGAGCCTCTCGCTTGAATCGAGCCAACGCTTCTGCATCGTTACTCAAATTTTCACGCAGTACTTTTATGGCAACAAGACTGTTGTCTGAAAGACGATGAGCTTTATATACACGACCAACTGAACCCTTGCCTATCAGTTGATCAATATAATATTTTTCGCCGACGACAGTGTCGAGAAGACTGTCATTGCCAGCGGATACAAGCTTGGCACCATCACGCTGACAAACGGAATTACTGTCATCATATTTACTGTTACAGAGCAAACAAAGTTTCATTGAAAGCAGCGCATAGAGAAGCTACAAATCGCTCATCTTCTTTTTAAATTCACGAATTTTTGCAGCAGCTGAAGGATACACATCAGACTTGCGCGGAATCAACTTCAAGTCTTTGACAGCATCTTGATATTGTTCTTCCTTGCCCTCTCTCAGACCAATTTGATAATAGACGTTGTACAATTTTTCGGTTTCTGCAGGTGTCAAAGTTTTCTTCTTCGATTCAAGAAGTTCACGTGCTTTTTCAAATTTTGATTGCTTGATGTATTGATCGACAGTCAGTGGTGCAGAATTTTTGCCTGGTGACAGAGGATTGGGTAAGAAGCCAAAATAAATGGCGGCACCGACAAGCACTCCTACTCCGATAATTAGCAATACCCAGAACGGCGGCTTCGGTGGTCCCTGGAAGTTCTGTCTAACGCGTTGACGGCTCTTCTTAAGTGTCTCGGCACGTTCAGCTTGTATTTGCTTAGGATCATTCTTGAATCCAGAGTAATAATCTTGCGCCACTTCTGGTGTCTTGCTGGATTTGATGGCGTTGTTGATCAACTCCGCAGCACGAGTCATCTTGTCTGCTGGAGCACTGACGTAATTCTGGAAGGCACTACCTTCAGGCGGTTTCTTATTTGGATCAGGAGTGGCTGGACCGGCAGGCGCGTTGGCGGATTGCTTGAACGTACCGCTCGAACTGGGGTCAGGAGCTTTAACTTGAGCAAAGGGATTGACCATCGATGTACTCGCACCAGCATCAAATGGATTGGTGACTGGAACGTTGGTTTGGGAACTGTTGCTACTGCTGGCCTTACCGCTTGCGCTGCTTCTGGCGCTGCTCGCAGGAGGGCTGCCATGTGTGACTGGAGGCTGAGCCGGGCTGGCATAAGCATCAGCGAATGGATTGACCATCTGGGCTGGCAAAGCTGGAGCACTGGTAGTAGTTTCTTGACGCTGAGCGGCTTCCAGCAGTCGGTTGACTGCGTCAGACAATGAATTAGAATCGTTCGGTCCAGGCACAAACGGTGTCGGTGTCCCCGCCGGTAGTGGCGCAACTACTGGTGGCACACCAGTGGTCAACGGTTTTGCAACATCTGCTGCTTTCAGAGCTTCGATTTTCTTCTTAACTGCTTCGATCTTCTTGTTCAGAACTTCAGGTTTCGCGACTGGTTCTGGTGACCGTTTGGCGGCTTCAATCAGGCGGCTGACAGCATCGTGAACCCGATCTTCTTCCGCCGTTGAATCGAGCGCCTCGATAGCAGCAGTATCAGGTGGTTTGCCGACTGCTGCTGCAGTTTCACCAAGCTCGGTGCTTGATGCCATAATCGGTCTTGGTTCAGGTTTGATTCGAGCTGAATCCAACAAGCCATCAACTGCTTGTGCAAAAGGATTTAGCGACTCTTCAGCGCGGTTGATTGGATGCTCGAAGCGATTCAAATCGACCGAAGTGCTTGGCGGAATAGGAGGTGGCTCGCTCTTTTTCTCAGCATCACTGGCTCCCAACATCTTGCTACCAGCGGAGCCACCAGTGATAAATCCACCTTTGTTGACGGGCTGTTCGTATCTCGCATTATTTTGCGAAGCCGTCTCCGGAAGTGCTTCTTTCTTGATCGGATTTTCGAATCGGGAAGGATCGAATGATGCTCTGCTGTTAATAGGCATTTCAAAACGATTTGGATCCGATGGATTTTCCGAATCGCTTTCAGGCAAATCCATCTTCTTCAACTTACTAGCTGAACGACGCACATCTTCTTGCGTTTTAGGCATGATCGCAGCATCTAACAATCCATCGATCGCTTGTGCAAATGGATTCATTGGTTCCGACGACTTATTAACGGGTTGTTCAAATCGACTCAAATCCATCGGAGCACGTTCGGCGTACGTTTCAGCTTGCGCAGCAGCTGGCTTTGGCATATCCAG
Organism: Candidatus Obscuribacterales bacterium; assembly: GCA_038322035.1. Taxonomy (GTDB): domain Bacteria; phylum Cyanobacteriota; class Vampirovibrionia; order Obscuribacterales; family Obscuribacteraceae; genus PALSA-1081. The sequence goes on along the minus strand of JBBQFO010000015.1, from coordinate 1,936 downwards.
CTTAGGTTGTGGCGTTGGATGAGCCGGGGCGGTCGGCTTCGGCTGCATATTCTGAGCTGAGCCAGTCGGTTTGGGCGCCACATTCTGTAGTGGCACATTTGGTATCGACGAAATTGGTTTCGGTAGTGGAACAGCTGGTTTCGCTGTGGTAACCGGTTCTGGCTTGCGCACAGGTTCCACATGCTCCGCCTCAGCGGGCATGATCTCACCCAACAAACTGTCGATCTCAAATGAAAGCTCGCTTGCATCATTTTTAGATTTCGCCACTGCCGGTGGTGTGCTCAAAGCTGCTTGCTCAGCTGGTTTCATAGATACAGTCTTAGAAGCAGCCGGCGTAGTGCTGACCGGCTGAAAATTGTTTCCTGGTACTTTGGCAGCAGGTGGCTCGGCATTTGCTGGTCGTTCAAGACTCGGCATTACGGTTGCCGCTGCTGGTGAAGTAGGTTCTTCAATCGGCTTGGAGACTTCGCCCGTATTTCGTCTTGCCGCATCTGCAGCTGTTTTCGCTTTCAGTAGTTCAATTGGCTTGGCGAATTTTCCGACTTGTTTGGTCTGAGTCGTCTGCGGGTCAGGAACGACTGCACCGCCAAAATTGTTGCGGGGGATAGGCGCTGGTGGAATACCTGAAGGCACAGTAGCTGGAGTCCTGGCGGCCATATTGGCAGTTGTGTTTGGCAGAGGCGCTTTCGGTGCAGACGGTCCAGAGGTTGATGGTTGAGCTGGAGGCGTAGGCTTCGGCCCAGGAGCTGGATTCGGGGCAGTGGCAGGCAGCCCTGGCTGAGAATTCGAGCCTGGCATCGGCACTTCACCGGTGTTCTGGCGATTGAGAACTTTATGAGCCCAGTTGGAAACTTCAGGACCGCTAATTTCTGGAGGACCCTGACCACCTGAAGCCTTGATCGGTTTAGCTGCTTCCTGGACAGGCTCGGCTGGACCGTCGTTGCGGGTAAGGACATCTTTCGCCCACGAGCCAACATCTTCCTGTTTAACCGCTTCTGATGCGCGTCTTGCCGATTTGAGGAGGCGATTGACAGCGGCGGAGACATCAGGAACGTCAGATTTGGCTACTGGCGCTGAAGCAGCTGATTGACCTGGCAGATCGCCCGCTAGGCTCGGTTCTTCCCAATCTTCTGGTCCAGGGATGAAATTATGAGAGCCGGTGCTGGTTGAGCCACCATCGCCCATCAAACTTTCTCCGACTGGCAGCGAGAACAAATCTACCGTCACACTTTCACGCTTACCTGCGTTCATATCAGAACTAGCAAAGGCCTCTTCGAGGTCTTTGTGGAATTCTTTAATCGTCTGCTGCCTATTATCAGGGTTTTTTGCCAGAGCTTTGGCGACGGCCAATTCGACCTGCATGGGGAATCTAAGGTCGGACCGCATACTGCTCAATGTCGGTGGCGGCTGGCTCACATGCATATAGAACAACTTCATCACATCATCGGCGGCGAATGGACGCATACCGGTCAACATTTCAAAAATTACTATGGCGAGCGAATAGATATCGCTGCGTTGATCGAGTTCGAAGCCCTGACACTGCTCTGGGCTCATATAGGCCGGGCTGCCTGCGGCAGTCTTCACCTTGGAAACACCAGGGGTTCCGGCAGGAGCGTCGGCTATACCAAAGTCCAAAACTTTGACGTAATCGTCGAAATTGTTGTCACCCTCGTTCGTCTCGAGGACGATATTCTCGGGCTTGATGTCACGATGAATGATGTTTTGCCGATGCGCTTCGCCAAGAGCTTCGCAAATTTGAGTGATGATTGGCATGGCCCGCCCGGCATGCAGGTAAGTCTTCTGCTTGACCAGGTCGGCGAGAGTCATCCCCTCCAGATAGTCCATAACGAAGTATGGCTGGGCGTCGTCAGTTACTCCGGATTCCCAACTATTGATGATATGCGGATGCCGAAGCCGGCTAGCTGCCCTGGCTTCT
>JBBQFO010000014.1:0-39860 GCA_038322035.1 Candidatus Obscuribacterales bacterium | reverse complement strand
TCAGCATTTAATCCAGCGAGATAGGTATCCCCCGAGTGAATTTGCCCGTCGAAATTATCACCCTCGCCCACTTGCCATCGCCCAAAGATGAGCTACAAGTGCCTACGACTGGGCTTGGAGCTTCGGACTCGTGGTTCGCAGTTCCGCATTAACGCTTGAACAGGCTGCGCAGCGATTGCGATGACTTAGTGTTCTTCGTCTTCGGCGCACTATTGCGTACCGGTTGAGGCTCTGGAATTTGAGCCTCTAGTTCTTCTCTGGCCATATCGCTAAACGGTCCGTAGTTCAAGATGTTGTTGACGCTCAGTCCAGCATCACAAAAAATCGCTTCGGGCGAAATCTCTTCATACATTTCGAAGAGCAGTTTGGCCAACAATTTTTCGTCGCCACCAAACCAATTTTCTTGCAGTGCCAGCGCCAACTCGTTCTTGCTGACTCGGTTGTTGTGATCAACGTCGATACGCCAGAAGATTTTCAATAATGAACGATTGAAGTTGAAATCAGGACCGAAGACATCTGGGGCGCAATTCGGCTGGACATAAGCGTTCCATTTCACACCCGATTGCGTGCCAGTTTCTACCGGTGCAGGAACTTGCAAGTATTCGGCTGGAATCGGCTCAGCATCTGAAAACCGTGAAAAGGTGGGTATTGGAGAAATTGGCTGTGCGGCCGCGGCTTCAGCAGCAGCCCTAACAGCAGCCGCTTGCGCAACCGCGTCGGCAGCTGCTTGTGCAGCAGTAGAAGCAGCATTCGCAGCCGCAAGCTCTCGTTCCATCGCGGCCACCCGTTCTTCAAATGTCACTTCGGGCTCGTTATCATTCAATGAATATGCCACTCGCTCAGGCCTGGCTTCCAGCACTGGAGCGGCAGCCGGTGTGATTGGCACGTACGTATAAGGCTTAACTTCCGATACGTAAGGCTTAACTTCCGGTACGTACGGTTTGACTTCCGGTTGCGAAGGCACCGAAAACGGTTTCGAAGATTTCACCGGCACCGATGATGGCACCGTGCTAGATGTCGCCGCACTTGATGTGGAAGTTGGAAGAACAAAAGGAGTCACCGCCGGTGGTGCATCACCATTAGTAGTTTGTTCGGCGAAGTAATTGTAGTTGAGATCAGCGCTGAAAAACTGATAGCCACTAAGGTTGGAATCCTTTGACTCTTCATCTTGGTTAGACATTGAGCAACGCCTCCAGAATACTAATGCGGAAAGCAGTCAAAACTCGCTCGAAGCTGGCTAGAACAGCGCTACTTCAGTAAATTTTTTTCGGGGAGTTCATAACTTTTCCGTAGCACCATACTACGCCTCGGCTTGGCAACGTTAACGAAATTATACAAATCCTTAAAGGTCTCCCTGATACTGGAAATCATTCCCAAAGCGCCAGTGTCGTAAACTAGCGAGAGACGAGCACTGGAGGCTTAAGGTGAAGAAAGGCGAAAAAAATCCGAACGCCTCAGCGGTTTTGAAAACGCATTTTGGATTAATCCAAGACCGCTGCAAAGCCCCCAGCCTGGCTTACGGAATCACATTTGGAGGGAAGCGAATCGCGGCACACAATGCCACCCTGCCTTTCAGGATCGCGTCCATGAGCAAAAGCTTCACCGCCGCTGCAGTTCTGCTTCTACGGGATCGAAAGAAGCTCCAGCTTGACCAACCAATAGCAGACCTCGTTCCCGAACTTAAAAGTCTGACCTTGCCAACGAGCGACTCCCCCACTGTGACGGTACGTCACTTGCTGACCATGTCGTCTGGATTGTCCACAGACGACCCATGGGGTGACCGCCACCTCGACGCCGATCACGACTTCATGCAAAAGCTTTTCAAAGACGGCGGATATTTCGCCGAACCACCAGGCACAGAATTTTGCTATTCAAATTATGGATACGCGATCCTCGGACGAGCAATTTCAAATGCGTCGAATCAATCATTCCAACAATTTATAAGTACGGAATTGTGGGCGCCGCTGGCAATGCACTCATCAGGGTGGACACCTGCAGCGCATCACGCCACGCCGCACCGACGCAGAGACAGTGCGGCCATCGACGACGGCATGCCGCCGCTCGCTGACGGCGGATTTGCGTCAATGGGTGGAATTTGGAGCACGGTAGATGATTTATTGATTTGGGCGAACTTTATGATCAATGCATTTCCCGCCCGAGATGGAAAAGATGATGGACCGTTGTGCCGAGCCAGTCGACGAGAGATGCAGCAAATCTCACGCGCACTCAAACGTGAACTAACTCCAGGGCTTTCGCAGCGAAATATTTTCGGCGGATACGGAATGGGTTTGCGCTTATTCGATGACACCAGGCTCGGTTACCTGGTGTCGCATTCAGGTGGCTTGCCCGGATACGGTTCCAATATGATCTGGCATCCAGAACGGCAGTTTGCATTAATCTCGCTGGCGAATATTACATACGCTCCGATGTTCGATGCGAATTTCGTCGCACTTGAAACATTGCTGAATGAGGGTGTTTTGCCAGCTCCGCGTATACATTCCACAGGTCCACTACAAAAACATGCAGAAGCACTAGTCGCCTTGTTGAACAAATGGAAAGACGAACGTGCGCATCAAATCTTCGCAGACAACGTGGTGCTCGACGAATCATTTGACCGCCGAAAAATTGAGTTCGCTCAATTCTCCAATTTCGAAGGTCCGTTCAAATGCGGAGAGATCACAGCCCAGAACGCAGCTTCAGCTGACGTCGTCATGCTCGATGCTAATGGGCAGAGCGCTTTAAAGCTATCCTTTAAACTTTCACCGCAAGTGCCACCACGAATTCAATCGTATCAAGTCAGGGCAATAGGACACGAGAAGTAGGTAGATTCGTTTGCATTAGTTAGGCTACTTCGTAGCGGCTAAGCGTGTTTCCATATCATCAAGTTGTTTCAGTCGAGCATGAGCAATCTGACCAGGAAGCAATCCCGCTTTCTTCAGTTTATGCCGATTCAGTTCACCTTGAACTTGAATTCGCATGGTATCTAATATCGAAAATGCACCAGCAGGGATACCAATAACGGCCGCAGCAAATAAATCATTGTTTGTGACTGTGCTAGCCCGAACCGATTTAGAGTTAAAGGCTCTATTGAAACCAGGAATTGTGAAGAGGATACCCTGAGAAAGTCTCGAAGCACCTAGGTACATACCAGCACCGATATTTTGGCTGGCTACCGTCACAGCTTTACCCTTCGCTTTCTGTCCAGCAAGGATTTCATCAGCGAAGGATTTCTCATGGATATCGTACATCGCACTTCTATTAACCGCAGTTTCGACCTTATCTGGTGCGATCGCAGTGTTTTTGCAAAGGTTAGCTAGCAAGGCTCTGTCTGCTTCCAATTTGTCGATAGTCGTTTGGTGAGCATCACCAACCGTCTTGCGTAATGCTCTCTTGTGGCCCGCAGCAACTTCTTTAGCGAGCACTCTGCTGATGATCGGACCGAACATATATACACCGCCTGAAATATTCCAACATACACCGGCTCTGCCGTTGTATCTGCGGTCACGGGCATGCAACGAGTCGTAGGCGAGGAACGCTCCGGCCGCGTTTAAGGAATATTTGGTGGCATCAAAAAATAATTGACTTTGTTGGAAAGCGAATAGTTTTCGACCACCAATTTGAAATCTTTCGAACTCCATCAAAGCTTCATCACGAAGGTCGTTCAAAACTTTTCCCTCGGCTTCGTCAATATCAGCACGAGCCTGCAAACTCGAGGAGCTTGCTTCAACTCTTAAAAGGGTTTCTCGTGCCGCCATTAGCCGATTGATATCGGCTTTGAGTGCCGTAATGTGCAGACGCGCAGTCTTTGGCGCAAAACCTTTTGAACGAGCAATGACGTCGTGATATTCGTTGATACCGAACTCCATAATTGCCGCACCAGCACCGATGCAAGAGCCGATGGCCGCTACGAGGTTCGCGTCTTCTTGAGTAATTCGACTCACTTTTGTAGGACGCTTCAAGTGGCTACCGCGCTCGGCGGTGGAGACAATCGAACCAGCTAAACCTGTGGTGGCATTAATCTCCTGGAAAAACGCATAGCGCCATCCTTTCCATCGCCCTTGCTTGGCAACTTCCAGGGTGTAGTGCAAATTGAATCTTTCAAATTCAATCAACTTAAGTAGAATCTGTCGGGTCAAATCATCCACTTGCCTGCCCGCTTCGGCAGGATCACTGGTGACGCCGCCCTGCAAGATGGAGTCGGAAGAATTTAGAGCGGCTGGTTGAGCAGCGGCTAGCAATAAATGACTTGATCCGAAGATATCGATTGGGGCTTGTTCCGGCCCGAGTGCTTCCGTTGGCGGGATTTGAGCAGAGCCAATTGCTTCAGTCGGAGGAATTTGGTCAGGACTAACTACCGAATCTACCGGTAATCTATTTTGAACTGTAGCATCAGATTGAGCACCAGCCGCTAAACACGGAGCACTGTACTGGACTAATAAAGCGGAGGATAATAGCAGGTTGTAAACCTTGGACTGAGTGCTGGCCACTGTGAGACACCTTTGAAACAGTTGGGATTTTTGAACGCAGAAGCGCTGCGTAGGGACCTTTAATCGCGGAAAAACCATAAGCTCCATTTGTGGGTATTCCGTGAATAGGACTCCACGCCAGAGCGGCTCTTTGCAAGTTCAGGGATCTTATAAAACGGCTGTGAGAGACCTTCTGGGGCGCACCGTCCATGGTGATTCTAATGAACAGAGGCAACATGAATACAAGAAATAGTTTTAAGAATTGAGTAACAGTGCTGATTATGTGAGATCGCTAAGTTTCGGTGCGATTGACATCCGCAACACTTTCAGACCTGAATATAAACAGGCTCGCCAATAAGAAGCCCACCGTCGGTAAAACGATCGTCAGCGCACTGAAACAGATCGCAACGTAGCGGCTTTTCCATCCAGAAGAAACATCAAGACAGGCCTCAGCCGGATTCTCTGGATTGTAATGAACTTCAACTGGAGAACCAACCGGATACTTTGTACCAAGCATCTTTTCGTCGGGCATGTCGTAGAACATCTTCAGGCTCTGCAGGAATTTCTGCGGTTGCACAGCAACCAATCGCGTCGACGAATAATCTTTGCCATCCACTTTATAGCTGTATTCAATGCCCTTCTCTTCGGTAGGGGCGGTAAATGTTTTCTGTAATGGATCCACCTTTTCGCGTGGAATTACCGGAGCCAAAGTGTTTCTATGGACCAGTCCCTCGGTTACCGGCCAATTCTGCACAGAGCGGAAATAGGACAGCCCGTCCACATAGTCATATGCGTAAAAAACAAGAACGCTAAGGAAGATAGCGCCTGCGATTAGGAAGCGAATTCCAGAACTCGACAATGCCTGTTCTTTAGACGATTCGCTAGTCACTAATTTCGACCTCAAATGCCTGGGTGTTCCGATACAAGCATATCACCATGGATGAACACCCTCACATCCGCACCATATGTGAGGGCAGGCGGAAAAAAGCCGAATCAAGCGCACTGGTCACGCGTACCATGATCTTCCGAAAGCTTGCAGGTGTTAGGATTTCGAGGCACTCGAGATCAATGCGCTCCATTTCTCGAACCAAGCGAATTACTGACAACTAGAGATATCCACCAGTAACATCACCAAACATGCAGTTCGATTTGAAATTAGCCATAGATTTGTTGGTAATCGCCGCATATTTCATCGCGGTAATTTACGTTGGGCTAGTTTTTGGTCGGAAGGAAAACTCACTCGAATCTTTTGCCCTAGGTGGAAGATCTATTCCGTGGTGGGCAGTGCTGGCTTCCATCATCGCGGCGGAAACAAGTGCGGCGACATTCATAGGCACGCCTGGCGAAGGCTACAAGCTCGTCAATTACACCTACCTCCAATTAGTCCTCGGGATGATCATCGGTCGCGTCATAGTGGCATTCATTTTCTTGAAGCCTTTTTACGATCAAAATGTTTTTTCGATCTACGAATATTTGCAGTTCAGATTCGGTCCCGGAACCAGAAAAGCGGCGTCTGCGATCTTTCTTGTTACTCGCATTCTCGCGTCTGGCGCAAGGCTTTATGTAGCAGCAATCGTACTGGCGGTCGCATTCACGATTATCAATGGCGTGCAACCAAGCGCTTCCCAGCAGTTCATTATTTATCTGGTATCAATCGTTTTGATTACCGTAATAACAGCAATTTACACTGCCATCGGCGGCATCAAAGCAGTGATCTGGACAGACTGCATTCAATCATCGGTCATGATTGGTGGCGCTATTGGTGCCATCTTCGTTTTGCTAGGTCAAATTCCTGGACCACTAGTCAATCAACTTTTACTGACCGGAAACCTCTCCATGATTACCTTCGGCATCGATGCAAATGCCGGACTGTTAACCAATTTCCGCAACGTGCTGTGCGCCGACTATACAATCTGGGCGGCTCTGATTGGCATGACTTTCACCACCCTTGCCACCCACGGAACGGACCAGGACATGGTGCAGCGAATGCTCACGGCGCCCGATTACAAGAAGAGTCGAATCTCTCTTGTACTTTCAGGACTGGCCGATCTGCCAATCGGATTTATCTTTTTGACGATCGGAATACTTCTCCATCTTTACTATCAGGCTCATCTAGACCCATCTTTGCCCACGAAAACAAATGAAGTATTCGCGTATTTTATTCTCAAACAAATGCCGATTGGCTTACGCGGATTACTAATCGCAGGAATTTTTGCCACGTCAATGGGATCATTGAGTGCCGCGTTGAATGCCCTGGCGACAAGCTACACACGAGACTTCTATCAAGGACCGGGAGATCAGCACGAGGGCGTCAAGGCAGTATCCGAAGTCCGCAAATTTACTTACGTCTTCGCAGCACTCGTGATTGTGGTGGCCGTAGCAACTGCGTATTTCGTCATTGAGCATCCAGATTCTCGGATCATTCCAATTGTGCTCGGAATATTTGGTTACACATATGGCTCGATGCTGGGAATATTCCTGCTTGGACTTCTCACCAAGACGCGCGGCAACGACAAGGGCAACTGCATCGGCATGATTGTTGGCTTTATCGTCGTTGCAGTATTCAGCGGTCTTCTATCCAGCACGGCAGAATTGATCGGATTAAAGAACGTAGTTACAGCGCTTGCAGCAGTGCCAATAATTGGATTCCCCTGGCGCATCATGCTGGGAGCGCTGGTAACAATGGCTTGCGCAGCAACGTTCCGTACAGTTCCGCAAGAATAACTTCTCGCAAATTTCCCATGCCACAGACTTGTCACAAAAGTGCCACCGACTCGCCACGACAAGAATTTAGGATTGGTATCACGGAGCATTCTTCTTAAACCAACTGGAGCACTTACCAATGCCTAATCGCGAAGTAGATAACATCGTTCATAATCTTCAAGGAATGCGGTCTGATTCAGACTTCTCACAAGTTGGAAGACAGATTCGAGACATGCAACAAAACGATCCCTCGCATTTACAGCGCAACTTACAGCGAATCAATGAAAGCGTCGACATGCGCACGCTGGGCTTTCCAACCGACTTCCGCATTGCGGGAGTGAATGAACAAAATCGCTTAGTAACCATCAGTGAAGACGGACGCAATGTAGAACAGCGCAATATGCGCGACATGCACGTCGATAGAACTGAACCAAACCGCGGTCAAACAGAGCGCATGGGCAATCGCGAAGTTACCACCAATCCCGTCGACGGCAGCAGAAATTATACGTCGCGTCCTGGGGATAACATGTGGTCGATTGCTCGCGATAGCCTGCAGAGCCAAAACGGTGAGCGTCCGACAAACGCCCAGATCAACGAGCAAGTGCGAAGCATCGCTCGCGAAAATCACATCACAGATCCGAACCGCTTGATGGTTGGCACCGAGTTGCGCCTTCCCAATAATGAAGCGCAGCGTCCCGAGCAGCAGAGACCTGGACAACAACCACGACAAGAATCGCAAGTTACAGGACGTCCTGGCCCTTACTCGCCGAACCTTAATGCAGAAAGTGCAGAACTTCTACCGCGCGGCGGAGCATCCAACATAGTGGCAGCGCCGGGACTAGCCGGCGACACAGCGCAAGATCCGAGTGTCCGCAATCGAACTCAAGGACTAACTTCAACTAACGAAAACGGCGACCGAGTAGCGAACTATAGCGGTCAGCTGAACAACGGTACCATCGGGTATACGGGTACGACCTTCACCTCGCAAGAAACCCGGGATCGCTCGGGGCGACTGGTTCAAAGCACGGTCACTTACGAAAACGATGTCTGGAGCCACGGCGCCGAACTCAACTTGAGAACGCCAACAGGAAATCAAACCATCCCGCATGTAACCCAAGTTGAAACGAACTTCAACGCTCGCACCGGCAGATATGACTCGAGGATTAACACGTACGGTGGACAGTCCTATGTTGCAACAACCGACAGAGATGGCAGGGTTGTCTCATTCAGGGAAGCACAAAGTGGAGCCAACTAGCTTCAGTCACAGCCAGCTAATTGCAGGCAACTAAGCAATCTAGATATGCCGAGGAAGGGTCACATCACAGGGGGTGTGACCACTTCTGGCTTTTGACATCACGCATTTCGGATTAAAATATAGACTCCAAGGTTGCCCTTGTAGCCGATTTGGCATAGCATTTAATGTCTTGGAGGGGGATGACATGTCAAAAGTCAGCCATGGCAACTGCTATCAATTTGATTTGCCAGACGATTGCCTGAACGATGTCGAAACAAAACAAGTAATCGAAGCGCTCACATGGGATTTGAAAAAATTGCCGGTGGGCGAAAAATTCGTGCTGGACATCGCGATCGGACCCGACAGTCCGAAGAAACTTTCGTGGGAGCAATTTGTCGCATCGATGAGAAAGTTCAAGCGAGCCGAGTACGTAAAAGAATCGGATCTAATTACAGAAAGAGATGCGGTCGAATTCCTGCGCGAACACTTTGCAGATTTGTTGACGCTGCCGCGTCCCGGCCTGCGCCGAGTCAAGTAGTGAAAACATGAATACTGAAGTAAAAAGCCAGCGGTTCGGAACATTGCCAGACGGCAGAAAAGCCGAACTGTTCACGCTAAAAAACAAGCCCGGCGCCAAAGCGAAAGTAACCAACTACGGCGCAACATTGACTGAGCTTTGGGTCCCCAACAAGCAAGGCGAGTTCGCAAACATAGTAATCGGCTTCGACAACCTTCAGCAATATCTAGACTGTAAATGCTACTACGGAGCCACCGTTGGCCGATACGCAAACCGCATCGGAGCAGGCACTTTCCAACTTGAAGGTGCCGAATACAAACTTGCGCTCAACAACAAGACCTGCACCTTGCATGGTGGCATTATTGGCTTCGATAAAATATTGTGGAATGCCGAACAAAGCGATCAACAAACAATTACATTCGCACACTTGAGTAAACATTTGGAAGAAGGTTTTCCAGGAAATTTGAGTACAAAAGTGACATTCAAATTAACTGACGACAACAAATTGGAAATAGAATTTCACGCCACCACGGATCAAGCGACCATCGTAAACATGACCAACCATGCCTATTTCAATCTGAATGGAAACGGCGTTGGCGATATCCTAAACCACGAACTACTAATTAATGCCGACCACTATGTTCTAGTCGATGATGCCTTAATTCCGACCGGAAAATTAGCCGCAGTCGCCAACACTCCATTTGATTTCAGAGAATTCCACACAATTGGAGAGCGCGCTGAAGAAGCTGGCGGTGGCTACGACCACAACTTTTGCTTGCGCGATATTTCAGATTTCGAAGCAGTCAAAGCGGAGTTGAAAGCCAGCGGCAGAAGATTGCGAATTTACGCAACACAACCTGGACTGCAAATTTTCACGAGCCAATCATTTCACGAGCTGGGCGATCAGAGTCCATATTACGACTTCAGTGGAATCGCTCTAGAAACGCAGCACTATCCAGACTCCATCAATCAGAAAAATTTTCCCGGCACGACAATATTGAAGCCAGGCGAAGAATATTTAGAACGATACATTATAGATTTTACGCCTTAACACTGTTGGGCGAGCATAATGCCTGAGCCCGAGATGCTGAATCTCCATACATGCATCATTGTTAGAACCTTCGTCGCAAACGGCGAAACTGATCATTACTGATCAATTTCGCCGTTTGAATATCGAAGTGCGACGGCGCGTGCCATCCGCTAATACGGCGAACAAATGCGCCGACTCAACTAAGAGTTCGTCAACTATGCGCCGACATGTACCTGAGTGGTATCGACCGCTTTAGTGCCTTCGACACTTTTAGCGACAGCTACCATTTTGTCGAGCACATGTTGGTCTGGCGCTTTGCCTTTGAGCACAACAGTTGAACTTGTTTGCGCGATCCATACTGTTTGATGATCGTCTAAACCAGCATCGTCAAATGCTTTAGCGACTCTCTTAGCCAGTCCACTCTGGTCGTACTCGCCCATCAAACCTTGTCGCTCAATTGGCACTGCTTCCATTGGGGCAGGTGCGGTCTGAACCGGCGAAGCTGCAGGTTGTTGCGCAGGTGCATCGTGTTTGAATAGTCTATCTAGCCAGCCCATGTGATTTCCTCCACGTTTGTATTTAGAGCGTGAAGTATGACTCATACAACTACAAATTGTTTTCTACACAGATGAGCTGTGGGCGAAGTTAATATGAAATCAGTGCCAAATTCATACTGATAACTCGATATTAGTTAGTAAGTTTCGTTGGCTCTTGTGGCCAATGCCCTATCGCTTTGACGCAGCGCGACAGCAACTGCTGGATCAATTTGCTTGGACATCATTGAAAAAAGCAAGGCGCTTCCTGTCGGATTTAAGTGGACAGTATCCAAGAAATTTTCTTTCGAAGCGAGGGGGGCTACGTTTAGATCAACATATGGCACGCTCTGCTCGCGGCAGATCTTCTGCGTATCAGCCAGATACTTCTCATAGAACCCAGGTGCCATGACCTTTCGATTGATTTCACCGAGTGGCATGTTTGCCACCATGAGCGGGATTTTGCGTTCTTTGCACAGCTGCATCAAGCGTTGAAAATACCCAAGTTGAGTCTCGATCTGAACAGGTGCAATCGGATTGTAGCGAGTCAAGTAATTTTGCAGCATGTACTCATCGTCCGGATGCCAAACGGCTTGCCCAGGGGCAATCATCCCTGCGATGAAAGTGCGAACATCTGTTTTCTTCGGTGCTTCAGAAAGTGAATGCTTGCACTCAGGGAAAAGTGGCGTCACAGTTTTTGCCAGCCACTGACTAGTGAATGAAGCTAACTGAGTTCGATTACTCCAAAAGCTTGAAAGATTTTCGATCGTCAAAGCCAATTTGTTCTCTGACGAAAGCTGGTGAGACTGCAATAAATCCGGCAGGTCATCAGCCGAAGACAACAATTTGAACGTGTCACTCGAATCAACCCCAGGCATCAGATTGTCTTGGAAGTCACGAGGACCGATACCATATATGATGGCACGTGGTGCTCGTGATCCGACGAGCAAACGTTTTGAGAGCAGATAGGCATCCGATACCATCTCGCCACCAACCGCTAGCGAAACGACGGTAGGCGTGTATCCCACCTGCGTGGTCAGCTCCTTCTCCAAGTAGTCGCAACGATGATGCGTCAGCCGATCTACAGGCTTGTTTGCTGCAATTGCCGCCGCCTCAATGTTGGGTACTTCGATTAATGACGAACCGAGCAAAGCCAGGTCGGGAGGCTGGGGTTCGTCGCGATAGGCTTTCAAGACATTGAGTACATCGCATTGGTCGAGCTGAAAGCGGTCTTCTTTACCCTCTGGACGCGCTAACGAATAGCAAGCGTCGAGAGCGAACAAGAGGCTGAACGCAACGATTGCAGTGCTGAAATACTTTCGGGATTGATCGGGTGAAGACATCTGACTCAAAATTGGCAATTAAGCAACCAGATCATAGTGCCAAATCTACTGCTCCGGCAGGGTTATGAGAACTTTCAAAGGGGCAGAAGCCCCCTGGTTTGGGAAGGGAAAGAAATCTTGTCCATGGAATGTGCCTGTCAAGCCCACCCCACCACCCAAACGGACATTTGACATCAAGCATTAAAATGGACAAATCTTTGCAGTGCCGGAGGTAGCCGGTTAACATTTACGTGACTTATACCGTTTCGAGCCTTGTTGGCATGGAATAGAAGGTTGAACGAATGAACGGAAGATTGAACGAATGAACGGAAGATTGAACGAATGATCGGATGAATGAACCGATCAATCGAGAAAAACAAATTTCTCTCGCGATCAGACAACTCGATTTATTGAATTCCATACCACAGGCACCATATTTGGTGCAGACAAATAGTCCTCCAACACCAGAAACAAATATGTCACTGAACAAATGCATCTTCGATTTCCACTTACTCGCAGAAGGATGGCTTTCCGTACCACCTCGCGATCAAGACACCGCTGCGTCATCAGCTCCACCGGGTAGCGTGGCGTGGGTACGCATGACCGAGTTCGGTTCAGACGAGAAACCAGAGATCTGGTATAAAGCTGAAATTCTCGCTCGAGCTAGTCACAGAGAAGCGAAAGCACTGATCGAAAAATATGGACTACCGAAAGCGATCCTCGTGAATTGTCCGGCACAAAAAGAGGAGCTGCGGGCGCAGTTTCTAAGCAATTGAATATAAGCGATTAAATGCACGACACAAGCGATTAAATTAAATGCACGACCCACTTGACCAGCATGAGAAGTAGATGTAATCTGTAGATAGAGAGACCGCGCAAATTTGTGCGTGGCGAAAAAAAGGTCTTAGGTCATGAAACTGTACCCCACACCGCAGCACTTAGATACGAAGCCGAACAGGCTGAATGTTGCTGTGGATTTATATGGGGCAAAGGATCATGAACATCGAGAGAGAAACGCGTTTAACAGCTAGTCTGGCGGCTTCAGCACCAGTCAACTTAAACGCGGCGCTATCTTCTAATTGGTTAGGAAATCAGGCCTTCAACTTGAGAACACGGGTTCGAACCCCGTTAGCGTCAAATTATTCCGCATTCGAAATTGGTTTGGGAGCCGCACAGTGTAGACTGTTTGCGGATCCGATCCCAATCCCGCGAATGCCAGCTATGCCCACGTTTCGCAGGTAATCGAATCCACTAATACGCAGTTCGACTGCGTACACATACGTCCGCGAAACGCACCATATCCGGTGCGTTGGATAAACACACAAAATTAAATCCAACGAAAGATAAAAGCGAAAACAAAGAATGAAAAAAACAACCGAAGAGGAAAACAAAACACAGATTAACGAATAAGAAATCAGAAGAACACTATATACGGTGCCGTCGTCTAGCGGCAAGGACGCTGTGTTGTCAGCGCAGAAAACGGGAGTTCGAATCTCCTCGGCACCGCCATATCTGGGCGTAGCTCATCTAGCAGAGCGCTCGCTTTGGAAGCGAGAGGCAGAGGGGGCAGCACCTTCCGCTCAGACCATTTCCCTGAATAGCACAATTGGCAGATGCAACTGTTTTAAACACAGTCAGTTGACGGTTCGAATCCGTCTTCAGGGACCAAGTCCAAAAGCACTTTCACGAAATTGCTAGAACTATTTACGACAAGAAAACAACGGAGTATGGGAGAGTAGCAATTCCACCTGCCTGTAAAGCAGACGCCTGACAGCTTCCCTGGTGCAAGTCCAGGTGCTCCGAATATTCAGTACATTCATGATGCTCGCTCTTATTGCTTCGGTCGAATTTGCGCGCCTACGTTTTTTTCACCATTACGGAATAACCAGGGTGGTATCGGTTTCGTGGATGAAGCCCACAATCCAGTCTTCTGAGCTTTGGCAGCATTGAAAATATCTTTCAATGTTTTGTCATTTGGTGCGTATTTATCGCTCCACCATGCCAATCCTTTCTCAACCAATTTCTGATTCAAATTCGTTCCATCGGCGAGATAGATGACAGCAATGATACGGCCTTTAGCATCTTTGCCTGACTCCTCAATTTTCACTTCCTTTTTATAGCAGGCACCATCAGTGAAGGCGCGTGCTTCTTGTCCGAATTCTTGTCCCAGCTCGGGGCAATCGATGCCAAACAAAATCACTTTCTCGCTTTTACCACCGGCACCGCGCACGATATTCAGACTGTCACCATCCGGCACAGAGACGACTTTTGCAGTGAATGTTTCTGCAGATGCGGGCGAGGTTGGCACAAAGAGCAAACCGAAAAGACTGAGACTGGACAATAGTAAGGTCTTTGCCATTGCGTTATTTCTTGACACGATTTTGCCTCTTGGCGAATAAAAGGATTGAACTGAGGATCTTAATTCACTTCTTGGTCCGCGCCTGCGGGAAAAACGAACCGTCGGGTCTCGAGCTTGCAGGGATGCCAGACCCTACAGGCTATAATGTACTTCTAGCATTTTTTGAGGCGCAACACATGGAACAAAGCACTACGGCGAGATCCTTGGAATACCAGGTGGTAGCAGTTAAGATCCAATCTGGTGAGCATCAAGTCGATGCTGTGCGCAGAGTCGTCAACGAGATGGTAGGAAAAGGATGGGAACCGATCGAAGCTTGCGGAGACGAAATCCGCATGCCATCGCTGATCTTCCTCAAAACAGCGGGAGTTACAGCCGCAGATTTTTTGGTTGAAGAAGTGCCGCATGTGAAGGGACACGGCGAAGTCGATGAAATCAGAGAGATGCTCTGGCGCCGGCATGATCAAGGTTGGAAGGTCCTGACCGTTCTTGATAGTCCCATGAGTCCGCCAGTTGGTGTCTACAAAAAAGACTCTACTATGTCTACTGCGGACAGTTTGAAGGTTGTGCTTATTCCAGTGTCGATAACACAAAGCAATGCCGAAACGATTAAGCGCGAAATTATGGAACAAGAGCTTCACTCGAAGTGCAAATTACAATCTGTGATGCACTCGGGATTATCGCCGGTTTTGGTTTTGCTTTCGCATGAGGGTAGTGCCGATAGTGAGTATTTAGTCGAGCATGCGCAAGGCGGCATCTTTAGCAATCAGACGAAGAAGTTGCAGGAAATCATTGACTTGCGCGCCAAGGAAGGCTGGACGGTTTGTAGCGCTTTTGAAGATGTGACGCTGTTTCCTTGCGTTGTGTTTTGCAAGGATGTTGTTGGCGCTGATGTTGGTTCTACTTAGCTAGTTGATTTGGAATACCGGTTTGTAAACCAGCGGGGCCAGTCGGCCTGGAAGCCAGCGCTCCATTGGGCGATGCTCCGTCAGCCAGCGCTCCGTTATTGGGCGCTTCTAGGGCTGGTGTTCCGTTTCGCATTTCGGCTAAGGCCTTTACCATTTCGTTTCTTACGGCGGTTCTCATTGCGCCGGAGCTGCCGTTATATGGAGCGCAATCTACTGGTGGCAGGATTTTAATTCTGATGTGCTTTTTGAAGTTTAATTCCGTGCTTCCTTTTGGCAACAAGTCGAATGTGCCGTCGATTACAATTGGCACTACATCTAGTCCGCAGTCAATGGCCAGGCGAAATGCACCGTCTCTAAATGGCTGAATTTCACCAGTTTCGGAGCGCGTTCCTTCAGGAAATAGCATAATCGAGCAATCGCGCTTGAGCCAATCCCTACAACAATCCATCATTTCTCGAATGCTCTTTATGTCACCTCGACGCAAAAGCACGTCCTGATTCAGAGCCATGTTCCAGCCAATGAAGGGAACTTTGTAGATTGATTCTTTGGAGATCCACTTGAATCTTTTGTGCAATCCATACACTACAAGAATGTCCGCGAGCGACTGATGATTAGCGATGAGCACGTATGTTTTGTCTGGTCTAATGTTCTCCGTGCCTTCGTAGGAAAGTTTCCAGAAAGGATTGATCTGGAAATAATGAAAACCCCACCAGCAAGAGAAGGCATGAACAGCTCTTCTTCTTGGATCGAAAGGTGCTGTAAATAGACAGGTTAGAGCAGAAACGCAAACAAAAAATGCGCACGAAGAGAAGAAATAAATTGCAAACAACCCTGACAAAAATTTATTCATCGGTTCGATTCTTCTTGAACTCTGAACTGGCCATAGTTTACAAAAAATATATACCCTAAGTCCAGTACTTATTTTCGCAACAACACACTTTGGCAAGTGAAGGGATGAGGCATTGTCTGCGGTGCAAGTGATTAAGAAAAGCGCCCTCAGCCGAAACTGAGAGCGCCACTCATGCGCGATAAACCGGGTAGCCTGAGATGTTGTTCGGGCCTTACAAGCAGGTGATTAAATTGATGCATTTATTTGTGCATCAATTTAATCACCCGCTTGTAGTAAGGGCGGTGTTCGATTGGCGGAGAGCGGCATAGGTCCCCTGGGGGAAACCGTGATTTAAGCGACAAGCGATTAGCGGCGCAAAAGACTTTGTTCCTTTGATGTAGCGACCGATGGAGCAACTGCCAAAGCGGCGCGGGTTGCGATTACACCGAGTGACATCGCTAAAGCGGCAAGCATCCACGCTGGCTTTGGCTCAGGATTGAACGATGAAATTGCCATCAACGAACAATAGAGCAGCAAGGCTGACAGCGGCACAAAAGCTCCGATACAAAAATTGAATTTCTTGTCTTGAGCAGGCATTCTGCGCAAGTGCTGAATCAAACTGAAACCGAAACTCAACGAAAGCGCACTCAGGCTGCCAACAAAACAAGCATCGGACAAATGACCTTTCAAGTTTGCAAATGCCATGAAGAAAAAGCCACACATAAACCCACATGAAGCATCCACTACATTTTGAACACGCTGACTGGTCATATATCCTCCAAGAAACTCACTTCCAATGAATTCATAACGGAGGCGATTCTTTTATTAGGAGACGACCTTCATTTCTTAGTGGCAACTAATCTTTGCCAATCCTGGAAAGCTCACCGAAGCGCTCTTCAGGACAGTTTTGCAACCTTCCAACCGTCATCATGCCCACAGGCTCGGCTTTTGCGACCAAGCAAGACAAAAAATATGCTCCATGCGTCTTATTGTCGCAGGGTGGGCATAAGGCAGTATCAGGACTTTACGAGGGATATTAACGTGGCTGACGAACAAGCAATAGCCAAGAATGACGCAAGCTTCGACAATGCCTGGTTCAGCCGCACTCCTGCTGGACCGGAGCCAGGTGGTGCAGCACCGAAAAAAGTGTCGCCAGTGCAACGCAGCATCGAAGAAATCAAGACGTACGCGTATGAAGCCTTCGATAAACTCGATGCCAACAAAAATGGATTTATCGAAATGGATGAACTCGCTGCCAGCTTGAACGATCCAGAGGTTCCGATGCGGGAAAAGTCCTTTATCTCATTTCTGATCAACAATCACGATGACATCGAAAAGGCTTGCTCTGAAGGCGGCGAAGCGAAAAATGGCATTTCGCGCCTGGACATAGAATTCTATTTTCGTTTGGTGATCAGCCAGCTCACTTGATCTGCGGACCTCGAGGCAATGCCGACAAATCCTACTGAAGATGATGAAATTTCATTTCTCCCGACGTCTTCCGACATAGCAACTGAAGACGAAGCGGACGCGGGCGGCATAGATATGTCGCCGATAGAGCGCAGTTTTCACTTCAAGCGCGCCACGGACTTGTTGCCACCGCCCACCGGTAACGGTTACAAGATTATTCAAACCGACGAGAAACAATCAAAGAAATTAGTGCAGGAGTGGATTTCGAGCCAGTTGACGGGCTGCGTAATCGCATCTAACAACGCCCACAAAACGCGATCTGCGCTGCTTCTTTATCAAGGAAAAGCAGTCGGTTGCATTTATACAACCAAGACAATGCCACTCACACAGCCAACTGAGGATGCAATCAAGATGGTGGTGCGCGATCTGGAATTCCCCGACAGCACGGTAAAAATCTATCCACTGCACGAGAGCACTGTGCTGCCGATGTCGGCTCTGTTTCTGGGATATCCGATCTTCAGAACGGATGACTTGGACGCGGCAGAATACGTCGACTACATTTGCGGATGGCTCAAGAACCGCGAACAGACTGCGTGTCTCGCAATCAGTTTGCCACAGAGCTATGCCACTTGCCTGTGCTTGATTCATCAGGGCACATTTACAGGCGCACTGTATGTCGAAGATCAAGAATTGATTCGCGATCAAAAATTCGTTATGGAATTACTGCGCAATGAACCAGATGCAAACGTGGAAGCCAGCATATTGCCGCCTGAGCTGACATCTTCGGAGCAGTACGGTTACGACATGTTGGAAGAATAGCGGCAAACAGGTTATTGTTAATAGCCGCTCGATGGTTTGGACACGGCAGTGTTCAAAATAGCGTTCCTACTCCGAGGTCTCAACATGCGTTTGTCCGCTTTGCTGCCAATGGTGGCACTTACACTTGGTTTGTTGCAACCAATCACGATCGCCTCCACTATCACCGCGGGTGGCATCGCGTCTGGAACGAACACCATATCGAACGCAGACGGCGAAAACGCCTTGGAAACTCAGGACTACCCAAGAGCAGAAAAAGTGTTCTCAAGCGCATTGGCGAGCGGTAAAAAAGATGCTGCAGAAGAAGGCTATTTGAGAATGGGACTCGGTGAAGCGCTGCTATGGCAGGGCTCGATGAGCGATGCCGGCAAACAATTCGACAAAGCGAAGTCATTGCTGAAAGATGGCGACATCAAAATGAAAGGGCGATTGCTAGACGATTTTGCCTACCTCTATCAAACCCAAGGAAAGATGGACAAAGCGGTCGATGCCATGACTGACTCGCTCTCCCTTCAGCAATCCAACGCAAGCAACGATCCAGCAGCATACGTGGGTGCAGCGTTTCACCTCGTCAATCTTTTGGATAGAACCGGGCAGTTGGATAAAGCGGAAAAAATCGCCACACAAGCACTGGCTGTGCAGACAGCAAAGTACGGAGCCGACAGCTTGATGGCTGCCAATCTCAACGATCAACTTGGAGTTATTTACAGAAAGCAAGGTCACACAGATCAAGCAAGACAGTGCTTGCAAGCAGCACTACAGGTCAAGTTGACTCGCAACGCGGTCGGTCAGCCCTACACTCCACAGCCCTATTGGGACAAAGTCTTGTTCAGATTTATTGAGGGTTCACCAAACTGTTTGCGCAAATTTGTTGACGGAGAGCAGTTGGAAATTACCACCGCCAATGGTGTCACCGTCGGCGCAGCCATTGCTACAAAATCAACATCATTTGCTAAATATGCACAGATAAATGTGAAAGTTCGCAATGAAACAGACAAGCCAATTCAGTTCCTTGGACAGCCTCCACAGCTCGTTACGCTCACACCGAAGGTAACCTTTGCACACTTAATCGATCCAACCAAACTAGCGCAAACCGTTGAGAAATCCGGAGATAAAAAAGCGAAGTGGATTCGTTTCTGGGGCGAAAATGCAACACAGACGATGTCATCAACAATGATCGGAAATGGTTTCGGCGGCGGCGGAATGTGGGGTCCAGGCTATGGCTACGGCGGCGGCGGTTGGAACAATAGAAACTATAACAACAACAGCAACATGTCCTTTATGACCACACAGGTTCCAGACTACGCAGCCCAAGCACGCGCATTACAGAAAGCGGCTGACGTCACCGAAAATTCACAACGCGCTGCGGAGAACATCCGCAACAGCAGTCTCGGAGCCACAACAATCGCACCGGGACAGACTATCGAAGGATCGCTCTATTACGATGTTCCGAACTTCAAAAACGGAATCCTTGATCTGCCAATAGGACAAGCAACATTCGAATTCGAATTCCCGCCCCGCTAATTTAATCTGAGCCCAACTGCAAACGCTTATCTGTCACTCAAAGAGGGTATATCTATGAGTGGAAGACCTGGAAGCGAGGGAAACACAATGGGACGTTCAGATCGTCGCGAGCGAGTCGCACTAGACCAAGCCTACGAATTTTACAAAGGCACGATTGGCAACAATGAAGCGTTTACGCTTCACTCCCTAGTTAACAGCTTGAAGACGGTTTCCACTGCAGTCGAGGCTTCGACTGACGGACACCTGACTCTCACAACTCGACTCTGGATGCGGATCAAGCAAGCGCTATTCGACAAATTGCTGACTTCCTATCCGGCATACGTGATCATTTACGACGGCACCAACAAACCTATTGAAACAAAACAGCGCATTCCCGACGACGGCATAATCGAAATACATCCGCATGGATTGCGCCGCGACGATGATCGCTTTTCGATCGATCTGAGTCAACTTCATCCTTTGACTAAAAAACACATTCAGAAAGTGTGGGTCGAACGCGGACCTGACACGTTAGGCGAAGACTTCTCGAACTATGAGTGCGACGGAAATGTCTGCATGCCAAAGCTGTTCGTCATCGGCGACGAGATTCTGCAAAAGGAAGCGAGCAACGGAAAAAGAGAAGCTTACTCACAATGGTGGGAGCTCTACTGGCAGTCTTACTGCACTCCTGACCGCAAAGAAAAGCAACAATTGACCCGTCAGATGAATTCGCTGGAATCCGTCTGGGGCAACCTCTACTATTAGCCAGGGTTCAACGTTTAAGCAAAATTACCAAAGAATTTTGGTTGTTTTCCAGCGTGCGCGAGTTCTGCACTGAGCAGTCGTAGACACGACCTCGCGCTTTTACAGCCAAACTCCACTAATTTTGCACCAAGTGGAGTGTATATATTGCCTGGGCGCTTGTTGTGACAACGTCAACGCCAGCAGCGGCGAAGATCAGTTAACCTTAATTAGCTGTCAAGTGACACCGGGCACCCTGGCAGTTATCCTTAGAGGAATCGCCTAGAACTACGGCAGAGCTGATTATTATGATTTAATAGCCTGGGGCTATTGCGAACGGTCCGTTGCCAGTCGAGACTAGAAAGAACACAGTTGATGAACTGCTTTGATGCGAATGACCTGATCAAGAATGCGAGCGACAATGCTAAGTAAGAAGTTGGCCGGCACAATCAAAATTGCGCTCAGCATGGCGTGTTCGTTTTTGCTTATGTCGACACTCGCGGTAACTGGCGTAAATGCAGATCCACTCCCAGTTCCAATGAATTCAGTTGCATTTACTCGCCTATCTGAGACACCACTTACAGTGCCAGTTTTTTACATTACCAATCGACAAAAAACCGTCGGCAAAATTCCTCAATTCACAAACGATCACTCGGAAGAACTGAGCTACGGTTCGCGCGAAATCACGTTGCAAGCAACGAAATCTCAAAAAATCAGATACGACAACGAATCAAAAACTACCGATGTACCGGTGGATAGTTTTTTTGCACAAGTTGCGAACACACAGAAGCTGCGCCAAACAAAGAAAATCGTAGTCTACGTGCACGGATACGACATGAACATCGACGTGTCGAGTCGCGTTGCTGCACGACTTTCTGGTGAATTGAAACTTCCGGTGATCATGTACTCATGGCCTTCACGACGCAATCCGTTGACTTACGCCGCAGACGAAAACATGGCGGAGTGGGCATCATTCAAGCTCACTGAAATCTTGCAAGATCTCGTCACACGCTACGGAAAAGAAAACATAATTTTAGTCGGACATAGCATGGGATGCCGCATGTTGTGCTGGTCTCTGCAACAAGCTAAAGCTTCTGGCCAAGACGTTCCCGAGAAATATGAGCACGTGTTTTTGTGTTCGCCCGACATCGATGCCGAAGTGTTCAAAAAATATTCTGACCTGTTCGTAAAGTGTTCAAGCGACACACGCATCTTCGCATCGTATCGCGATTATCGTTTGCTGCTCTCGAAGATGCTGCATGGTGGCATCAGACTGGGCATGATGAACGGTGCCTTCAGACACAAGGAACAGCCGAAGATTGATGGTATCGAAACCATCGACTACACGGATGACGACCCGACATTCTTCGGTCACGCGATTCCATTCAATCTGCTGTATTTAGCGATTCAACCTTCGACTCAGCCAAAAGTATCGAACCGCTAATCCACAACGAAACTTTAGTGACCGTGCTTACACTGACAAAGTTTACGGTTAAACAAGTGGCTAACAACCAGCACCAAGTTGCCTACCGTAATTAGAGGCAGCTCTGCGGACTCGCTCAAGCCGACGGCATCGCCAAAGGTTGCTGCCAGCACGAAGGTCAGTCCAAGCACGAGCCCCGCCAATACAGCGGGCTTGCGATGCTTCATGTATCCAGGCAGAATCGCCAGCAAACCGAACGCGACGACGAAGCCGGCTAGGGCTTGGTGGGCGTTATGACCTTCCAAAAATTGCAGTCCGAGCAGCGGTAAAAACGCCACAACCAGAGGCATAGCTAGGCAGTGGATGAGACAAAGAGTGGATGCGAAGATACCAAGAGTATCCATAGAGACGATGGTCTGGCGGCTATTGTGTTCCTGAACGTGCTCGGCGCCATGACCTTCCCCATGCACATTCACGTGGTCGGTTTCATGCACGTGCTCGTGCTCGTGCTCGTGGCTGTGCTCATTCACTTCCCTGGTCGCTTTTTCCAAGGTGGCTCCGGCTTTTCCTGACATATTCGTATTATACATCTCAAACGGAAACGGTTTTCATTTTACCACATGAAAAGTCAAGTGGAAATTGAAGACCTATTCGTTTGATACAAATCATTTCATACAAACGATCGGACAACTGATATAAACGATCGGACAAGGCACAAACAGAAAGGTGCACCGAATATGGTGCACCTCTGAATTGAGTTTCTATTTGGCGCGGCTTGCTCTTACCAGTCAAGTACGTAAGCAAAGACTAGCGGAGCGACAATCGTGAAGTCGGACTCGATGACGAATCTTGGCGTATCAAGGTCCAACTTGCCCCAGGTGATCTTTTCGTTTGGAACAGCGCCGCTGTAAGAACCGTAGGATGTCGTGCTATCAGAAATCTGACAGAAGTAACCCCAGAATGGACATTCTTCTTTCAAGTCTTGACGAAGCATCGGCACTACGCAGATGGGGAAGTCACCAGCGATGCCACCACCCAATTGGAAGAATCCAACTGGAGACTTTGGCGCAGTAGCCTTATACCAATCAGCGAGTGTCGCCATCGACTCCAGTCCGCTGCGCACTGTGTGGATATTTTTGATCTCTTTGCGAATAACGTATGAAACAAAGATGTTTCCGAGGGTTGAGTCTTCCCAGCCTGGAGTCCAGATCGGCAAGTTCTTCTCAGCAGCGGCGATCAACCACGAATCTTTTGGATCGATTTGATAGTGCTTCTCGATCATTTTCTTGTTGATCAATTGATACATGAATTCGTATGGGAAATACGACTCACCTTTTTCATCTGCAGCTTTCCAAAGTTGCAAGACTTCCTTTTCAATTTTGCGAATCGCTTCGTCTTCAGGAATGCAAGTGTCGGTAACGCGGTTCAAGCCTTTCTCTGCAAGCGCAACTTCTTCTTCTGATGACAGATGACGATAGTTCGGCAAGCGCACGTAGTTGTCGTGAGCGACGAGGTTGAAGATGTCTTCTTCGAGGTTCGCACCGGTGCAGCAAATGCCGTGAATCTTGTCTTGTCTGATCATCTCAGCGAGAGATAATCCCAGCTCTGCAGTGCTAGTCGCGCCTGCCAGAGTGACGAACATCTTGCCACCATTGTGCAAATGTTTGACATATGCTTCCGCTGCATCTACAACAACGGCAGCGTTGAAGTGGCGAAAGTGCCTTGTGATAAAAGCTTTTACGCTTGTTGATTTTTCTGTCTTAACGCTCATCTTTCCCCTCGAATTCCAGGTCGGCAGCCAACGAAGAGGAAATGCTATACCATCCAAGCCCAATATGTGCGCACGCCAAGCTTTTCTTTACCTCTCATGTTATCTCCCGGTTATGTGACCTCGAGCGTACGGAACCAACTCAAGCCTAAAAGTTAGTTACCCGAGTTCCCATTTGGCTTCAGAATGAGGGCGCGATAGTTGTTTTAGCTCGCAGTTGGTGATACTCCCGCCAGGCAATGAAAGCAGCTTGGCGATGGCATGCCACACACCGCCGTGAGCAACGATGAGCACGGGCCCTTGATGCGCTAAAGCCTTTTTGAGCCCAATCGCAATTCGCTGTCCAAATTCTTCCTGACTTTCGCCGTTCGGCGGATTTGTATCTGCATGAAACAAGCTCGGCAGCTCAGTCCAATCACGTCGTTCCCAATCTCCAAGGTGCCACTCTTTCAGCTCGTCGATATGAACGACTGGCGCATTTAACGTGGCTCGCAATGCCTCAGCGGTTTGTTTCGCGCGAATCATCGGACTTACGCAAATAGTCTTGACATGCAAACATGATTTGATCTGCTCGCTGGCAGCAAGTTCTTGCGCCTGCGTCAATCCAGTTTGATTCAACTCAATATCCCAACCAGCTCCAGCAGCCAAATTGCTGATGTTAGCATCAGTCTGACCATGACGAACAAAGAAGAGCTGTTCTGCCAAATCACTCACTTTTTGAAGTTGCCAAATCTTTGTAATAGCAAACGTGTTGCTTCGTCGACAGGCTTGCCATCGGTCAAATGCTCAAATTCAAGATCTGGGTCCAACTTCTTCAGTGCCTCGTAAGCTTTGGTTCGCACTCTAACGTTCGGATGCGCCTGCGACACCACATACAGTGGCGGAATGCTAATCGAGCGATGCTCCTTAACAAGCTGCTCGATGGTAATCGATATTGCATCATAGTCGTCGGTCTTGAGACCGTTCAGCGTCATCTTGAACGTGACGTCATCAATCTTCGCGAAAAATCCCTTGGTGGCGCCGTGGAACATGTCCTCGACCATCTTCAATCCGGATGCTAATTCAGACACGAGAAAATCCTTGTGAACAACTGAACGTCTATCTTAACGGAAAAGTCGGTTGGCTGGCAACAAAAACACCCGGAATCACCCAGGCGGATTGCTTGTTGGGTTGAGGAAGTGGAAGGTTTCCCAAACTAGAAAGATTATAGGCAGTCTAGATCACGTGTAAGCTGGTTCGGGATTCCAACTACCTACAATCCAATTTTACGCACGTTGCAGATTTTGTGAATTCTCGAAAGTGCCTTAACGAAATGGTGTAAGTTCTTCTTTATGCTCACTAGGTTCTTTCGCTCCGATCTCTTTGTGCTCGGCGGATTCTTTCGTGCCAATCTCTTTGTGCTCAGCAGATTCTTTCGTGCCAATCGCTTTCGTATTTGGCTTCTTGACTGTCCAGGTCAACGGCATAATCTCTTTGATACCGAACAACTTTTTAAATGGCTTGAACAATGGTATTGGATTCTTCACTCCGAACGTAAAGACATCGTCGCCATCTTGGTTCTTTGAGCGCGAAAATTCTTTGAGCACTATCGGAATCTCAAAACCGGCATTGGGAACGGCCTCGATTCCAGTGATGTTTTTTAGAACAGGATGCGAATCTTGAACATCGACGTCGACGGAGATTTTAGACAAGCGAACTCGCTTCAACGGAAGCTGTCTCTTAATCTTGTGCTCACTCAAATCTATTTCTCGATTCTCTGGTCCGCTGCGAATCACTTCTAGATGAGAACCGTTTGCGGTGACTCCGACAAATTCGTCAATCAGCGTGCCGACCTCACTACCAAACTTAGCCGCGACTTTGTCTCTGGCATCCGAAAAGTCACCAATCACAGTGGCACCAAAATGAGTATCACCACCAAGCAAGACTTTGGTTCCGTCCTCTTTTGTTAGCTGCATGTCGTTTCCTTTGCGCTCGAGACTGACCACACCTTGCAGAAGATCCTCAATCTCTTGCGGAACTGGTTTATCGGTCACAGCCTCAATGAACTGAACGAATGTTTTATGGCGGTCCAATGTTTTACTGCAACTGTTGCTCGGTTCTGCGGCAGCGGTCGGCGACATCAATGATGAGTTCGGAGCAACTTGCTGTTCGGCCGGAGCAGTTTGCTCTCCTGCCGGAGCAGCTTGCGCTTCTGCCGGATCCGCCACAGCGGGTCGGCAAATCGACAACGACAAAATCAGGGCACTATATCCGGTGACAGCAGTAAGTCTGGCAATGTTACCGATGAACTTCTTCATGTTTCCTTGATTGAATTTTGGACGTACTGCTAGATTCGGGATCCTCGGATAATGCCCCGAGATCATTATCATTTACGAGCAAAGCGATCTTGTTTTCGGCCTTCGTGTATCCGGCGGGCAGTTTGAACAGTTCAGGCTTAACCGCGATTTTCTTCACAACCTTAGTGTCAAACATAGTCGTTCGGACGCCGTCTTTTCCAATTTGTACCAGACGCAAGGGCAACCTGTCACCATACGCAGTTGTCGCGACCTTTTCCATGAACACTCCGCTCATTTGTGGAGAGACTGTAATGTCTTTCGACAGCCAATATTCACGGCGCTCACGCTTCATCGCCTTTTCAATATACGTCTTCTGCGCCGCGTTCAATTTGGATCCGCGCTCTAATTCTTTAGTCACATCGACCGCAAACTTTGTCGTTACACCGTCTGTACTATGAGCGTACAGGTAGCAAACGGTGGGCATTCCGGCTATGACGAGATTCTTTTCCACTCGTATCGGCGCATCTATGTCGGCATTATCACGCCGTCTGTGATGCTGGAACATCTCGAGCGCTTCATCCCTACTGAGCACAAGATACTTCTTGTTCGACTCGTTGTAGGCGTTCAACTTCCAGTCAGGAGCGTGCATGGCCAGGGTGATGCCAAGTTTTCCGTTATGCCACTTTAAGCCTTCCTTCGCGACGGTTATGTCAACATTTCCCAGATTGTAGGAAGATTGCTCAATCGCCCAAGCGGGCACAGTCTTTTCGCATCTTGCCGGGGCGGTAAAAACCGCAGAGATGGCACCACATGCCAGCGCAGCTATAACTAGTAATGATTTTATTGACATAAGTTGCGCCCCCAATCACAATTTTCCCGAAAAAATCAATCATTAAACGAGGCACAGACTGATTACGAACCCAATGGGAGGGGAAAGAAAACGGAAGAGGCTGCATTACCTATATGATTGAATCGAAAACACGAGATTCTGGTGGTTTCAACCAGAACGCGGAGAGCACTACAGCGCCACCCGAAGTCATTGACGTCGGAGATAATGCACTGCAAGTAGATCCGCTCCTCAACACAATCTTCGCAGACAAATACTTGATAAAGGAAGTGTTGGGCGCTGGTGGAATGAGCGTTGTCTATCTGGCCCGCCACGAAGCCTTGAATAAGCTGTTCGCGATCAAAACACTTCACACTCATCTCACGTCCAAAGCATCCAGCTTGCTGCGATTCAAGCAGGAAGCTCAAGCAGCCAGTCGTTTACAACACCCTGGCATAGTGGCAATGCACGACTATGGTGTGACTGACGATGGCACCCCTTACTTGGTTATGGACTACGTGTCAGGAGAGTCGCTTGCAGACTTGCTCTCCAAGATACAAACCCTGCCCAACGACAACGCTATTGACCTCTTTAAACAGACAGCGGCGGCGATCGCTCACGCACATCAGCGGGGTATCGTACACCGAGACATCAAGCCGAGCAACATCATGCTCACCTTCGACGATCACAACCAGTTGTATATCAAAATCGTTGATTTCGGTGTCGCGAAATTTGTCGAGAGCGAGGAGAATACTAAGCTCACCCAGACTGGCGAAGCACTGGGCAGCCCTCTGTACATGAGCCCTGAGCAGTGCCTGGGTCAGCCGCTGGATACCCGTTCAGACATCTACTCGTTTGGATGTGTCATGTACGAGGCGATCACCGGTGTGCCAGCGATTGTATCTGACGGCGTTTTCAAAACGATGATGAAACACATTCACGAAGTGCCACCAAGCTTTAAAGAAGTTCGCCCCAATTTAATCGACACAGAAGCATTGGAACGAATTGTCTTCAGAGCCCTGGCTAAGGATCCCGCCAAACGTTATCAACAGATGGATGACATGCTCGCTGACCTCAACGCGGTGCATGAACAAACGGGAATTGCGCAAAAGATTAAGAACAAATTCGAATTAACTGGGTTGCGGCAGACTAACAAGTCGCTCAATTCTATTATTGCTATTTCGGGTTTGATCGGAGTTGCGATTTTGTTTGGCGCTAGCTTTATTGTTACTGGTGCGCAGTCGCTGCAAGCACAACCTGAACTTATGAGCGAGAACGTGATATGGCAACCTTATGCTGACAAACCAGCGATTAAAGATCAAGAACCAGAAAAGAGATCCATCCTGGGTGCAGCCGTAGATATCGCGCTTGAGGGGGATGAACAAGCACTCAAAGGTAGAAGCGGCTTAGATGCATCCAAAAGACTTTACAACCTGGGAGCCTCGAATATAACGAAAGCTGATTCACAAAGAAATCACCACGAGTACGACTTAGCTGAAAGCGGCTACACCGAAGCCATAAGGAACTTGTCTCTGGTGATGTCTCGGGCGGACGATGTCCTGCATTCAGACGCAAAAGAAAAACTTATGATCGCATATCTGGGCAAAGGTGATTGCGAATACTTTAAACAATTACCTAACTACCAAATGGCTTCACAGTGTTACGAGAAAGCGATAGACATTCTGCGCGGAACAAAAAATGGACATGCGTGGACGCAATTGCAAACGGATGATCAGATACGTCTCTTTCTGAGAAGCGCCGACTCATTCTTCATGCGGGGGCTTTACGATCAGGCGTCGGCGGCACGTTTGCGCAATGATCGGATACTGCGCTCAGCGGACCGATCAATCAAGGATGGAAGTTACCTTGCTTTGAACCAAAGCAAGGTTGCGGAAGAAGCATTTAGACAAAACCATCTTGACGATGCGAAAAAAGAGTACGAAAAAGCGCTCAAGGATTGGCAGCAAGATGGTGACCTCGGTGTCAGAGAGCAAGCGATAATCGCCGGCAGACTGGCCGAAATCGACATGCTACAAGGCTCTGGCGATGCCCAAAGAGCGTTCACTGACTTCGAAGATCTTGCGGAAAGGGTTGGTCGCGATGATCGAAAATTGCTTAGAACGCAGTTTTTCTCCGATCTATACCAAGCTTATGCAAATTACCTCTGGCAGAACCATGATCTATTCAAAGCAATGAAGATGCATCAACAATCGCTGAATTATCGTCCCTAGACTGCTAATCAATAGGTGCGAAAGGTGCGAAGATGCGAATTTTACAATGACCGTTAATTCGCAGATGCAAATCTACAGTAATGGATCGTCCACATCAGTAGAGGCCGCATGGATTCAGCGTTACTCGTTTACTCTGGCGAGCATTCCCATTCCCGCCGCGAAGAAAACTAATGTGGAAATAATCGCGACTCGATAATTGTTATCTGTGAGCCATAATATCGCACCAAAACTGATCGCACCAACAGCAGTGGCTAGCTTGACCGCGACGCCCCAAAGTCCCAGGAACTCACCCGAACGCCCCTTCGGAGCAAACTGACTGACCAGCGCCCGCCCAACCGACCCAGTTGAGCCCATAGCTATGCCAACAAGAATCGCAGCAATATAGAGTTGCGTTTTGTCTTGCGCCACAGCCGCGAATACAATCGCTACACTCCAAATCGACAACGTCGTCATCAACGTCTTAACCGAACCAACCCGGTCTTGCACGAATCCAAAAGCTATGGCACCAATCGCTGCTGTGACGTTTACGACCAGAATCATGATAATCGAATCTAAGTCTGTAAACTTCAATACCTCTTTGGCGTAGACAGTCGCCAAATGAAAAATGGTGGTAGTGCCACAGCTGTATAAGAAAAGCGTGATCAGAAACAGAAATAGATCTCTGTAATGTCGGGTATGCAGAATCGTCGCTTTCAGTCGCTGGAATCCAGCAGTGACGGGATTCTTACCGATAGCACTCGGGTCTGGTACCGCGCGTTCCTTCAAATAAATGAAAGTGGGAAGGGAAGCAACAGCAAATGCAATGGCACAAAACAGCATAATCACCGGTACGTAGTCGGAAGAAGCTTGACCTTGACGCACGGCCCATGAAACGTATGCGCCACAACTGCCGAGTGAGAGCAGTCCGCCCACGTATCCCGCCGCCCAACCCAGCGACGAGATGCGCCCCATATCCTTTCTGGTGGCTATTTCCGGCAGAAACGCCGCCACCAAGTCTTCACCGGTTCCAAACGCTGTATTGGCGATAATCAGAGTCACCATTGCCGGTATCACTGCGCCGGCACCACATAGTGCCAAGACCGCTGTGGCAATAATGCAAATGAAAGTGGATACAAACAATATTTTCTTTTTGGAAGCCGTAGCATCGGATATGGTGCCAACGATCGGAGCAGATACAACAATTGCCAGGCTTGATATGCAAATGATCAAGGTGAGTAGAAGAGTGCCCACACCTTTAGCCAGCCCCGACTCTGGACCGCAGACGACAGCAGTGAAATAGGCATTGTAGACAGTCGTGGCCACGACTGTTCCGTATGTCGCGTTAGCAATGTCGTACGACGCCCAAGCCAAGATTTCTTTGCGAGGAGCGTTTCTAGCCGCCTGGTCAGGTTCAAGGCTGCTAAGTGATGGTGATTCCATAAGACTCCGCTCTTGCCACCCAAATTTTAGAGCATTTGACGGGCTGCTTGAGCTAAATGGCGTGGAGAATTAAGGGCTAACCCGTCTTCTTGGCAGTTGGAAGCGCCCAATGCATCCAATGAAAGACCTTTGCCGAGAATCTCTGGCTTGAGGAAGAGACGCTTTGCTTGTCGAGAGAGCGAATTGCCCGCTGCGCGATACGTTCATCTTCGTCTTCAGCCAACGATTCCAATATAAAAGTCGCTAAAAATTGATTGTCAGCTAAGCTCGCACGCACATTAAATGCAGTGTCTTCAGCCAGCTTCCAAACTAACTCTTCTGGAAGATTGCGGTTGGAGGCGACAGCGCTGCGAACATCAGGATTTGCATGACAAGCCAAGCCCGACAACAAGTCAGTGTCACGACAAAAAACTATAAAATCGACTACCTTGCGGTGGAGTGGCGCCAACAGCGAATCGAGCTTAAGCAAGGCCTCTACTGCGGCTAAGAGCTCTTGCTCGCCAAGTGCCTTCAAAGCTGATGAATTGACACTTTCGTTTCTCAGCACGCCAACCACCTCTCACCAACTCGGTAATCAAGACCAGAATCACAAGTTGAATGTTCCACCTTAGAACCTCGAAATTTCAATATCCGTCAGGTTTTTACTTGCTCTTACAAGCTTCTTACAAAAGGGGACTGAGCGCTAATTTAGGCAGATCACCCCGACTGATAACCTACCTGAACGACTGAAAAATTAGGGCAACCTTATCGGAAAAGTTGGCGTCGCTGAGACGAGCGCAAGCTGTAATCTGCGAAAATATTCCCTTGACCACGTCAAGGAGCCCGAAATGCGAATTGCTCAGGTAGCAGCTAACACAGAGCCAGTGCCACCACAGGGTTACGGCGGCACTGAACTGATTGTCAGTCTCCTCACAGAAGAGCTCGTCCGGCGCGGGCACGAGGTAACGCTATTCGCTTCCGGCACCTCCGAAACCACAGCAAAACTCGTCACAGTCGTAGAGCACCCCCTGCGCGCTGGGGGGAAGTACAACATGCTGCAGTGGCCGGCTTTCGACCTGCAGACATTGATTGAAGTTGAGAACCGGCAAGATCAATTCGACATCGTCCATTCTCATATGAGCTGGGTGGCGTTGCCTGTTCTAGATCGGCTTAAATGTGCAACTCTGACGACCATGCACAATCAGGTCAAGCCTTACTGCGAGAGCATTTACTTGCGCTACAGACATCTTCCATTCGTCGCCATCAGCGACTCTTTCAAGTCATTAAACAATCCCGAGCAACTGAACTATGTGGGCACCGTATACAATGGCATCCGGGTTGAAGACTTCCGCAGTGAAAACGATACAGACCAGCGGGCAGGACTACTGTTTGTCGGACGATTGTGCAACGACAAGGGAACTGCCGAGGCGATAGACATCGCAAAGCAGCTAAATATGCCGCTTACAGTTGCTGGCAAAATCGACAAAAATGACGAAGCGTATTTCGAGCAGGAAGTTAAACCGCGGTTAGAGAATTCAGATGCGCAGTTCATCGGAGAAATCGATCACGCTCAAAAGGTTGAGCTCTACGGTAAAGCTGTAGCCGTAGTCTATCCTATTAACTTCAATGAGCCATTCGGCTTGGTCATGGCAGAAGCGCTGGCAGCGGGCACTCCAGTGATGGCGTTCGACCGCGGATCAGTTCGAGAGGTTTTGGATGATCCCAAAACGTCAATTATCGGATCATCCGTCGATCAATTAGTAAGCCGATTTCCAGAGCTGAAAAACATAAATAGGAATGATTGCGTGGAGCGCGTTCAAAACTTATTCAGCGTTGAAAAGATGGTCGATGGTTACGAATCTATTTATAAGAAGCTTATCGAGAAGCGCCCCTAAGCATCTTTCGAGCTTTCCTAACTCTAACATCCGGCTTTCTTGCCTGAGCAGGAACTTTACTCAGCCGATAAAGGTCTCTAACCGAGCGAACAAGCACAAGTGAAAAGGAGAGTTCTTATGGAATGCAGTACTAAAAGCGACTACGAAGGCAACATGGAGTGCAAACTTAAAGAGATCGGCGCCAAGATCGACGAAATGACCTCTAAAGCTGGTGAATTGAGTGCCAAAGCTGGCGAAGCTAAAGACCAAGCTGCATGCAAACTGAAAGAACTGAACGAAAAGCGCGAAGCTGCAGGCAAACGTTTTAGCGAAGTCAAATCAGCGAGCGGAGAAGCCTGGACAGAGTTCAAAGGCGGAATGGACAAAGCTTTCGACGAGCTCAAGTCAGCGTGGGATGAGTTGCGCGCTGGTTCAGAAAAAGCAGCTGAGAAACTGTCGCAATAAGTTTGAAGGTTGAAGCCTGCTGGGAGGCCCGCAGGCTTCGACCGTTTAATCATCAACCAATGTACACCTTAAATTCCACTTCGATATTTCCAGGGAGGAAATCATGATAATCAGAGAGAAAGAGCAAGACGTGGTGGTTACGCCAAAAGATTCGACCGCAGCATATGCAATCATCGCGCTGGTTCTTCTGTCGATCATCGGATTTGCGATCTATTATTTTAGTTCGACAAACACTGTCACTACAACCATAGTGGACCCAGCGCCAAGTACAACTATCATCAACCAGGCAGCACCAACACCGATTCCTGAAGTTCCGATGGCACCGCAGCCCGCACCATCGACTCAAGTAATGGTACCAGTACCGGTACCAGTAGCTGCTCCGGCACCAGCAGTAGCTCCGGCACCGCCGCCAGCGCCTGCGATTCCCGAAGTTAAGAGTTCGTCGACGACCGAGACCACAACTACAAATTCGCAGTAATGAACATTTAAGCCCAAGAGGATGGAGAGTGTCTCCATCCTCTTTTACTAAAGAGAATTGAACAATGTCAGGTTTGACTGAAAAACAAAACGCTATTGAAATACTCCGCACCGAGCACGAGCAAATGCGCGAGATGATTAAAATCATTGGCGCGACTGACGAGCCGGAGTTACAACGACAGCTTTTACATGAGTTGATCAGCGTGGCGAGGATACATGCCGAACTTGAAGTGAATTATTTTTATCCATTCGTTTCGCGCCATGTTCGAACCGAACATATGAGGCGTCCTGCCGAGGAATTTCACTCAGTAGAAGTCCTGCTCGCCGAGTTAGAAAAGACCGATCCGCGTGAACTGGGAGTCATGCTAGCTCGCATTGGGGACCGTCTCGAAAAACACATTTTTGACGCAGAAGAATTATTATTCATGAGAATCGAGCAACGTTGCTCTGATGTGACCTACTCCCTCTCTCATTTGTCAGCACAAATGATCACGAAAAAGAAAGAATTGCTTGCCTAAGATATGACGCAAAATTCAGGTATCGTCGTAGTTCATACAATCACGTGACGAATTCAAGACAAACGATTTGTACGCTTATTTGCGTCTAAACCTCGCAAAAAGTGAAATTTTTCATGGTTTCAAATTCCAGCGACAGACGTAAAAAATCGCTGTTTATGCAGAAGAACCACACTGGCTGGCTTTGCGGAGCCGAATTGACATTAATTGGAAAGCGTTATGAGATGTTTCCAAGTACCACCTTAGAAGCAAGCTTCAAGCCAAAAGCGGTTACCATATGAAACTACGTGACCGTAGATTAAAGGTTGTTTGATGCTGTTATTGCAGTTTGTTGGCTGGCTTCTTTTCGCATGCATTCTGATGTCGTTCATAGAGCATCAAGTGCATAGCAAGCTTATGCACAAACGTAATTATCTGAGTTCTCGAGTAAAGCCGTTCAAACGCATGCTCGAGAGTCACGCCGTCCTTCATCACGGCACGTACAAAACCATCTTCCGAGACGAGCCGCTGCCGCCGGGAGAGGACAAGGGCATCAGATTGAATATACTTGAGGGATTGATGGAGATGCTTCCGGTGATCATTATCATCGGACTTATTTCACCGCTCGGCGGAGCGATTTTCGCATGTGTGGTTGCGATCCATCATTTCCTTTGGAATCAAATTCACCTGGAGATGCACAAACCTGAAGAGCGCGCTTTCGGCAAGTGGCCAGCCTACAAGCTGTTAGCTCGGCACCATCTTCTTCACCATCGCTACCCACATCGAAATTTCAACGTGGTATTTCCGGTTGCAGACTTTGTGCTTGGCACAAATGCTAAGTCCAAGTATTCCGACCATGTTGAGATGTACCATCTCGGGTTGCTGGCACGAAGTGCAGAGTCGAAGACCCCGGTAATTGTGGCAGCAGCCAGAAAGCCCACAGTCGCAGCCGTTGAATCGAACAAAAAATAACCCGCACCACATATGGTGTGGGCGCATTATCTAGTATCAGCTGCTCTCGTCGAAGTTGTGCCACTGACCATTAACCTGGGTCGAGAGGCGCATACGATCTAGCCTCAGCTTCTGCATAATCCACTGTATTACGACGAGGTCGACCACTGCATCTTCCATACCGACTGAGTACGCAGGGTGATTCAATACTTTAGAGATTGCGCTATTTGCTGACACGATCTGACTCCTTCGAACATCGGTACAAGTGAACCTGTAGGCGAAACAGCGCTCCGGAATGTTCCACCCCTCAGGCAACTTTTACGGTCAAATCCAGACTCCATGCTCTGCTTAGCTACGCTCGGTTGCTTAATTTCTTGGAACAAAGTCTAAAGATGCCCGTCGCTACTCGCAAAACGCGACTGAGCATGGAGTCAAAGAGGGAAACTAATATGTTCGATTTCATAAGAAGGATGTTTCACGGCAAAACGAGATCATCAAGGCGGCACGACGTCGCCAGTCTCGACGTGGTGGAGGGCAACGATATAGAGATCCTGAAGATCCGACTATAGTGAAGGCACGCCAGACCGTGACTTTGGTGGTGGCGAAATCAATCGCTTTCGCAAGAGCGGATAGCACATGGCTGAGTGCAATTATCGGCTCAAAATTAAACTGATGAGCCGGAAGATGTTCCTAAAATTGTCACTTAAATACGGTTGCTCGCTAATTTGATCAGCGGGCGACTGTTCACATGGAACATCGTAAAACGCCATCCGGTCAGACATTCGACGTGACCATCAGAGTTATGAAAACAGGATAAAATACGCAACATCTTTGCAATCCTTC
Organism: Candidatus Obscuribacterales bacterium; assembly: GCA_038322035.1. Classification (GTDB taxonomy): domain Bacteria; phylum Cyanobacteriota; class Vampirovibrionia; order Obscuribacterales; family Obscuribacteraceae; genus PALSA-1081. The sequence continues at coordinate 4,469 of JBBQFO010000014.1, read as the reverse complement.
ACGTCTTCAAAGCAGTGAATCTGGACAGTCTCCAGAGACTGACTTGCAAGGTGACATCGAACATGGATGTAGTCTCTTATCGTGGGCCCGGTGCCGCAGGTGGAGTTTCTTCAGGTCTGGAAACCGCATGGAGAGGTCAGCAGACAGCTGAAGTTTCGTGGTGGTTTCTTGGAGAGGATGCGCTGAAATTTTTGACGCCTTCAAAAATTCATTCAGAGTTTGTCACGCAGTTGAATGATCCCGTCGTCAAAGGCCATTATGCGTACTGCAATGAGTTTATTTGGCCACTGATGCACGATCTTCCAGAGTACGCCTCGTACAATCCAGAAAACAGAAAACATTATAAGCGCTTCAACACTACGTTTGCGCAATACATCAATTTTGAACGTGCCACCAAAAAACGTTATTTCGTTCAAGATTATCAACTAGCATTGTTACCACGTTTGTTGGGATTACAGGGTGGACGCAGCAATATCTTTTGGCATATTCCCTGGCCTAAGAATGTAAATGAAGAGCATGTCGAAGCAATCAGTGATATCGCCCGTGGCATGTTGTCCGCGGAAAGCATCGGCTTTCACACTAATGAATATGCTCAAAATTTTCTCGCATTTGTACGACAGAACCTGAGCGAGTTCAGCATCAATGCCAAAGATCAAATGATCTACAAAACTCAGACCGGCATGGCACATCGAGAAATGGAAATGGCGTCAGGCGGCGAACTATCACCATATGTGATGCGGTCATTTATGCATTCGGTCGCTGCCATTTCGGCTTCCACCAAATTGGTTGTGCAGCCATTAGGTATCGACAACGAGCGCTGGAACGAGCTTGCTAAAACAGGAACAGCTCCACTGGATAGGGTGGGCGTAAAACCCGGTGAAAAGTTTGTTCTGTCAGTCGACCGTGCTGACTACACCAAAGCAGTTTTAGATCGACTAAAGATTATTGACCTGCTCATGGAGCAGAACGAATCATTGCGTGGACAGGTCTCCTTTGTTCAAATTTGTGGACGCAGCCGAGCAGGCGTTGAAGTATTCGACAAGTATTGGGACGATTGCAGATCGCTAGCTGAGTCAATCAACGAGCGCTGGCAGAAAGACGGTTGGACTCCAATTCGCTGGGTCGAACAAGGGTTGAGCGCTGCGGAGTTGGCACCACTTTATGCAGTCGCTGACGTAATGCTGGTAAATCCGGTTCGCGACGGGTTGAATTTAACTGCAAAAGAATTTGTTGCATGCCGATCTGGCGATCCAGGCGTTCTGCTCCTTTCACCAGGAGCAGGAGCATGGCACGAAATCGGTCAACATGCACTAGCCGCTGATCCAACACAGCACCAAGCAACAGCGGACGCAATCGTTCGAGCCCTATCGATGTCGCGTGAAGAGAAATTCGAGCGCACGTTGATGATGCGACGTAAAATCGAACTCAACCCACTGACAATGTGGTGGAAGCAGTTCGTGCACGCGTCATCGCAACCACACAAAGTGGCAGAAACACTACAGACAGCAAAAACCGCTTAACTTACTGCGGCTACTTCAGCTAGAGAGTTGCTCTTATAAACGGCCTTAATTGAATCCTCGAGCGCACTCAAGAACTTATCCAACTGCTCATAAGAAATCACCAGCGGTGGTTCAACTCGCAGTACTCTCGAGTTAATGTACGTTCCTGAAATCAGAATCTGACGACCGAACAGATTCTTGGCAATTTCGTAGCCAATTTCGTTAGTCGTAAACTCCATTCCGAGCATCAAGCCGCGTCCGCGACCGCCCTTCAGTACTTTCGGATACTTGCGAGCCAGCTCTTCGAATTTCGGCAATAAGTACTCGCCCTTTTCTTTAGCTTGCTTTGGCAAATCTTCTTCCAACAAAACATTGATGGTGGCGATCGCAGCTGCGCAGGCTAACGGGTTGCCACCAAAAGTGGTTGTGTGAAGGAACGGATTTTCGATGTACTTTTCCCAAGTTTTTGCAGTACCCACACAGGCTCCGATCGGCATGACGCCTCCGCCGAAGGCTTTGCCGACTGCCATCAAGTCAGGCACAACACCTTCATAATCGCAAGCCCACATGTTGCCGCTTCGGCCCATTCCGCTTTGAATTTCGTCGAGCACCATGACCGCGCCGTACTTGTCGCAAAGTTCGCGTACTGCAGCAAGATATCCAGGAGGCGAAACGTTGATGCCGCCTTCACCTTGAATAGGTTCGAGCACAACCGCTGCCACTTTATCTCCAGAGAAATCGAATGATTGAATCATCGTTCTCAGTGTGTCAATGTCGCCGAACGGCACATGGGTCCAGTGCAACAACGGCAAGAATGGTTCACGGAAAACAGCTTTTGATGTTCCACCCAATGAGCCGAGAGTCTTTCCGTGGAACGCGCCGATAGCGCCGATGAAGTGATGACGACCAGTTGTGAGCATGGCCATTTTCAAACATGCTTCAACAGACTCTGTTCCAGAATTTGTAAAGAACGAATACTGCAAATCTCCAGGCGTGATCAGCGACATCAAGTGAGCGAGATGTGTGCGCAACGGATCGATCAATTCTTGCGAGTGAATTGCTTGTTTTTCCAATTGATCGCGCACAGCTTTGAGGACTTTTGGATGTCTGTGTCCGACGTTGTAGATGCCGAATCCGCCGAGCATGTCGATGAATTCCTTGCCATTTACGTCGCGAAAAACAGAGCCTTCGTCATCCCATTCCACAGCGGTGTAATCGGTACTGACTGATTTGCGGTATTTCAAAAATCCAGCGTTAACGTGATCTGCCCAGTATTTCACTGAGTCATCAATGAGCGTTTTGATTTCCGACTCATCCAATTTTTTCTTTGAGATAAGGTCTAAAACGGCATCGGACTTAGTTTGAGCAGATTTGAAATCTTGAGGCATTTTTTATACACCAGTAGTTCTAACAGCAACCAGAATATCACTAGCGCTGTTCTATGTACTAACCATCGAACTTTTGAGCAATATATCTTTGGTGATTTGTGCACCAGCTTGTTGGCCAAGAACGATGCCGGGAAGCACGCCCAAAGCCCCTAACCCCTGTATAGATAGGGAATTTGCGCCCTTTGTGATAATTTCCGGCAGCAAATCTGCAGCCACGTGCAAGTCTACTGCCCAGCAATAATCCGGCTGTTCATGCGCCAATGAAGGCACCCACTGCCTGGTTGCGGCAGCCATTTTCTCGTGATAGGAGCGATCTAATTTATCCGTACCTGGCGAACCATAACGTCCGCCACTGACCGTCAGACAACCGTTTCCGGGACGGAAGTCATAGTAGATGTAAGGGTTCGCGTCCCACCAGACCGGGCACGAGGCCGGTACGTCGGTTTTAAACGACAACGCGAAAATTCTTCCAGTCGTCTCAACTGTTGGTCCAATGGCTGAAATAACGCCGCGACATTGAATGCGCTTTCCGTTTTCAGTTTTTATCATCCAACCTTGCGAGTTCTTCTCCTTCGAGATGACACAGGCGTTTCCGTATATTTGCGCGCCGTTTTTTCTCGCTTTGTTGGCGAGTGTTGCAAGTAAAGTCCAGGGATGAATGGCGCCTTCATCGGGCAACATCATCGCTTGAATCACGCGTCCGACGTCGAGATAGCCAGCCGCGAGCCGCTCTACGTCATTTTTCGAAATCAGTTCGGCGCTCATTCCGGCTGCCAATCGTGCTTTTGTTTCGCGCTCCAATCTTTTTGCGGCAGTTTTGCTTGTTGCCAAAGCCATTGCGCCGATGCGCTTCACATCGAGGAAACACCCTGTTTCCTTGGACTCAGCCAAGACAGCGAAAAGCATTTCTTGAGTTGCAGACCACAGCGCAGCAGCTGGGCTACCCTTGGGCGTGTAGGTAATCGGCATGTTGATGCCGGCGCAGAGAATTCCTGCATTCTTACCAGATGCGCCGAATCCCAACTCTTGTGCGGCTTCCAGAACGATTACCGATGCGCCGGCACTTGCTGCCGCGCCTGCCGCGCTCAAACCGGAGATGCCACCACCAATGATGACAACGTCGTATGATAATTGATCCGGCATTTTGTCAATTGCCGGTAGTTGCAGATGGCTGAGCACAACTTCGGGACATGTGTCACGCCACGGAGCCGCGTTGGTTGGCACTTTCATAGTCATGATGAACGCTAATTATCGCGTGTTATTAGTGCAAAAGAAAGTAGATGCCGGTTGAATTTAAGCAACCGCTGTAAGGCGTCGTTCGCGGTCCACTTCGACGTCCGAAACCAGCGCTGTATCGTCGGTTCCGTCCATTCCAGCAAGTCCCCAAGGGGCGCGGCGGAAGATCATTTCGATGGGATTGCTAGCCAGAAAAATGTTCATCGCAGCGTTCCGTTCTTCAGGAGATTGCGGCTCAGCCATGATGATGACCGCGCCTGCCTGGACGCTTCCTTCGAACACATTAGCCCAGTACTGAGGCTTGTTGGATGTCAGGAAGGTAGCGAGCTGGCAAATTACATAGGGA
>JBBQFO010000013.1:0-43976 GCA_038322035.1 Candidatus Obscuribacterales bacterium | reverse complement strand
TTGCAAGAACAGAGTGTCCGCGCATTGGAGGATCCAGCGAAGATGTTTGAATACGGATCATTGTTGGCAACCGAGATCAAAAAAGCCGGAGCGAAAATTCTAATTTACGCGACGTGGCCGATGAGCGATAGACTCGATTCTCTCGGCCAGCTCAATTCGGCATTCCAGAACTTTGCTTCGAAAGTAGATGCGGTAATCGTACCTGCAGGAAATTGTTGGGCACAGGCATCCAAGAAAAATCGAAGCCTCAAACTCTACAACGATCTTATCCACCCAACACAAGCCGGCACATATCTCGCAGCAAGCGCATTCTATGCAGTTCTTACAGGAACATCTCCGGTTGGATTACCGGAAACACTGTTCGATAATGACAATGTTCCGTTTATCAAACTCTCCCGCAAGAACGCTCTTGAGTTACAGCAAATTGCATGGGAAACCGTCAGCACCCGAAGTGCTTAGTTCTGTTGTGCGCTGCAGGCAGGTGGGACGGCTCTCCCGCGCATGCATAAAGGAAGGGCAGCCTTCGTTTGCCCTTCCTTTATTGCGGTGAGATCCTGATTAGCTAAACAAGTTTGCGTCGCGAGCAGATGCTACGAACCAGTTTAATAATCCAGGGAACGCTAATCCGAATAGAAGGAGGCCTACTCCGATTGCGACCCGCTGCCCTTGTGAGACCTCAAGTTCCTGTCCCATCAGTTCTATGGCGAAGCTTTTATTCGCCAGGCTATGGAGCACAATTATTGCGCCCACGAGTCCGCACCCAACTTCCAACAAGTTCGCGATGATGTTTAGCAACGCTTCCAAATTAGCGAGGTTGTTGACTCGTACTGTGCCTGCTGTGTTGACACCGGTGACGAAGGTGGCGTCTGAACCTTGTGGTCCAATGGTGCCGTTCGTGGCTCCCTGCAACTTCTGGGCATCTCCACTTCCCTCCGACGAACTGATTTCATTGTCGGTGTCACTGTTTTTATCTGATGTGATCGTTTCTGGTTCACTGTTGTTAGCAGAATCGTCACCACCCTCTACGGCATCAACGTTGTCGACAGTGTTTTCTTGCACGAGTGCACAGCTCACCGGCGAAACGAGATGATACTCAACTGCCAGCCGAGCAGCTTTCGTGATGTGTCGAGTGTTCAGATATTCATTGATTTGTTCGTTGGCATGCAATGCCAGCAATTCACGTTCTTCTTCAGGAGTGGCATTGATACTCTTCTCAGGTTTAGCTGAAGTCTGTGTGAGAGATACCGCGTAACCATTTTGATCGAGTTTCCACTTCGAGAAGAATGCTCCGAGGTCGCTGACCATTTCAGTAGTGTTTCTTGGCACTTGCAAAAATGGTCCGATTTCGGTGTGATTTTTGAAGAAATCGTATGTATCGGTTTCACCGCTGCCCAGTGGCAATTCGAAGAACGCTGGAGCCGCGACGTACGATGGCATGATGTAAATCTCTTCGTTTAGCGCTGGCAGTGGGCCATGTGCCCAGAGTACAGCGCCACCATTGGTTTCCCCGGCAAGTTCTGCAGCTTTTACTACGGCTTGAAGATTGTCTTGTCCTCCTTCGAATTTCATTGCTTGCAACTTGACCAGTGCTTCCTTGAGCGGTGTAGGACGCATCAATTCAGGATGTTCCTGAGATGCGACTATGACATGAGTAGGAATACCCTTGGGCAGCCGACCCAGTGCTTCAGTCAGATTTTTTATGTGCTCGCGCATGGTGGCAGAGCCGTCCACAACGATGACCAGTTCCTTTGGAGCTGGAGCTGCGGTTTGCACCACTTTCTCAACAACATATTTTGGTTGGATGGTCTTGATCTTTTTCTTAGCAGCTTGTCCACGGTTTCCTGGAGTTGCGGCTTTCATTGCCATGACTTTGCGTAGATTGTCGAATTGGCTTTGAATACCCTTCGAACCGTCGATCATGACGACCACTTGTTCTTGAGGCTTTTTATTTTTGGCAGCATTCTTTTTGGCTTTCAGTTCTTTAGCTTTCAGATCTTGTTGCTCCAATTTAATTGCGATTTTATCTAAAACAACTACTGGAGCTGTTTTTGCTGGTCTCTCTGCGGTTAGAATGAGACTCGAATTCTCCAATTGTTGTGGTGTCAAAGTTCCTGATATTGCCCTTTGTCCTCCAGAGCTGGAACCTGTCTTCAAGTTCTTGACGGTGCTCGTCAACATGTTGTTCGATCTAAGTTTGAGAAGATGGTCACCATTCAAGTCAAAGTTGGTGGCAATGAACTTGGGCAGAGATAGTGATGCAGCCTTGTCACCCTCTGCCTTGAGTGGAACAACCATCGTCAGCTGAAGCTTTACTTCTTCACTTTGCTCGACTGGATAACAGTGAAGCAATGCTCTTCCATGACCTAAGTCTGTCACTATGGCTGGACTGTCGTGACCAACTTCCGAGAATCCTTCGGCTCCTTCGGCTTTTCCCGACGCTACGAATTTCGCCTCGGTTGGCTCACCTTGCTTCCATAGTTTCAATCCGGTTATCACCGCTCCTGGTGGCAAGCCTATTTCTGCGCGCGCCTCCTGTTGGACAACTTTTGAGTCGTTTTTGAAGACATAGGTCCATTCGATTGTTGACGACAGTGTGTTTGAATGCACTACACCGCTCAAATATGACCTGCTCATCCCCAATCCAGGGATGCGCTCTCCAACGACATGGCGACTGAGATAGTCGTCAGGCATAGACGACAGGTCTGTATTTGAAATGTCTTTGAAGCTATAAGGTTTTCCAGTTAGTGCGAAATATAGTTCATGCTGGGTCGATGACTTCATTGGAATGAATAGACCGGTGATTCCTGCAGCTTTTTGATCCGAGCACTCCATCAACAGCTCTCGTTCTGGATCTAAGGAGCGCAATTCGGCCAATCCAAGTTTGCGCTCTATCGGAGTCTTGGACGACGCTTTCTTTTCAGCAAACCGAATCGACCATGGTCTGAACTCAGCACCAATTACGGTGATTAATGCCAGTATCGCGCCGACGGTCGTAAACGCTAATACTTGTACCCGAGAGTTTTTGAAGTCTCTGGTCAAGCGTATGCGGTTGACAATGTAGGCACAGACACCACCGGCAATGGTGGCAATAATTGCCAGTCCGATGAACCCTCCTGCAAAACTACTACCGATATCGTCGATAAGCACGGAGTTGTCAGCAAAAAGTCCGGCCACACAAATTCCTGCCACTATGAGGCAGGACATGATCGAGGCGCCCATGGAAATCCCTCGGCGCAATGAATAGCGCAAATTGTTGTTGCATATTGCTGACCAGGCGATGTAATTCGCTAAAGGAATTGAAATCAGCAAAAGTAACTCTGCAATCGTTTCGAGTGGATGATTGAGCATAACCAGGGTTAAGCGCTTAGGCATCGACATTGCGCTCATCAAAAGCACGAGTGAGGGCATCGCAATACCGAAAATTGTTATTGCTAGTCCTTCCCATCCATGCCATATTCGTCTTTTCTTCGGAACAGTTAGGTCATGCCAACCATCGGCGGTGGTATCAGAAGCGGTATCGCCTTCTGATCCGGTTTCTGATGCCGCTTCAGGTCCGTGAATATCGCCGTTGTCATTTCCTGTGCTATTTCCATTGCCATTGCTGTGGTTTTTTCCGTTTTTTGGAAGGGGCTTGGCTGCGCCTTTTGCCCTGAATCGTGGCAGGCTAAAAAATGGCAGGGGTCGCGACGACTTTTCAGATTTATCCTTCTTCGGTTTTTGATCGCGCGCATTACTCCTCAGTTGTAATCGTGCGTTGATATCAAGCCATGGTGTTTTGACATCCGCCTGGGCAAGACAATTAGGCGGTTGCTCTTTATGCTCCTCGCTGTCTGGGCCGTTTTTCGAATCCGGACGTTGTTCAACGTCCATATCTGCAGTAGACATAGTTCACTCCGATTTTAGAAGCGCTGCACCGTTCCGTCCGCGGGGGGAACATGCGGGTGGAACGGCTAGCGGTACCTGTGCGCGGTGGCGCTCAGTGACGCTGAGGCAGCAATTTGGGTTGGTAAGGGTTTCCGTACTTGCTAAGTGCAAGCTCTATGACTTTACTGAATGGACAAATACAAATCGATAGGGTTTCCCCTACTTTGCAGACAGGCTTCAGCCCTTGATTTAAGGTCTATCTCATATGCTAAGTGTAGCCAACAAGCCATCTCTTTAATTTTGTCATGCTTCTAAGTCCTCTCTAATACGTCTGCGCCCTCTTTGTTGTATTAATAAACCGTACAGTTAAGTAAGGGGCTGGCGCCAATGCTCAAAAAAGTACTGATCTCATTCGCACTTCTGGTTGTCGGACTGTCAGCTGGTCTGGCAATTTTTATCTCGTCCCGTCCTGACACTTTTGTAGTGCAGCGTTCTGTCACGATCAAATCTCCTCCTGCTCCTATCTATCCTCTGATTGCCGACTTCCATAAGTGGACGAAGTGGTCACCTTACGAGAGAATGGATCCGAAGATGGAGCGAAAGTACGAGGGCAGCCAGTCGGGTACGGGCGCTAAATATGTCTGGGAAGGAAACGAAAAAGCTGGCTCCGGTACGATGCAAATCACTGAAGCGACGCCTCCTTCGAAAGTTGCTATCAAATTGGATTTTAGTAAACCATTTGAAGGTCACAACCTCGTCGAATTCAAATTAGAACCGCACGGCGATGACGAAACAACAGTTACATGGTCGATGAGCGGACCAAGCCCTACGATGATGAAAGTCGTGGGACTGTTTATGAATATGGACGAAATGATCGGCAAAGATTTCGACGAAGGTTTGGACAATTTGAAGTCTGTGGCGGAGAACACTGAAGCAAAAAAAACCGAAGCTGAGATAGACGGTCTAAAGAATTCCCATGTTCTGAATTCCGATGTTGAAAAATCTGCAAGGCAGAAATCTGAAGTTGGAAATTCTAAGGCTTTGAAGAAATAGTCTTAGCGGTCTCAGCATTATCGATGGTGGCATCATTCCCAGCTGCATCTTGAGCCTGTTTCATGGTTACCGTTGCAATTTGCAGTCCAACCAACCGTGCAACCAAGATGGCTAGGTAGAGTTGTCCTGTAACAGCCTCCAACCAAGCCAGGGTTCTGGCGAATCTTGCAACCGGTACGATATCACCATATCCTACCGTCGTAAGCGTACACATGCTGAAGTAGATTAGCTGTGATAAACGCTCATGTTCATGCTGACCGTTCTTGATGATGTGTTCGAAGCTAATTGCCTGGGGATTAACTTCGAGGCAAGTCAAATACAACAAAGAAAAAACTACGCCAATCAGCAGATAGACACAAATGGCACCGCATATAGTGTTGTGATCGGCCTCGGAATAGAGAATGTGCTGCAGCATGAGCCAAGCTGTTGTGGCAAGAAAAAGAATGATCGATCCGTTGGCAATGCATTGAAACAGCACCGAGTGAAAAGGTCCAAACGGTAAGGATTTCGAACAAGTCCATAGCAGCGACCCAACTGCGGCAATGGTTAATACCCTTATCGAAGCCACTTTATTGGGACTTATAACTAGCGCCGCGCTAACTGTTAGATAGAGCACGGCAAGGCTTGCCCAAGTGTGTCCGCTACCGGTTATGTCTGCAACTGGTGTCAACAATACAAGTAATAACAAGCTGACAAGCAGGCTTGAATAGTTATTCGGAGCAAAGCGTCTAAAATGTATCACTGAAGTGTTCGCAATTTCGATTCATGTTTGTGGGAATTGATTGTAACATCGCCTAAGATTGAGCCAATTGGTAGCCGATAAAATATAGGTGAGATTTTGGCACTCGAACCGCAGCAAAGCGCGGCACAGAGCAGTGATGCAAGCGTTGTGGCATCGTCGGCATCTCAAGATCCAGCACAGAAATCGCTCGAAGGCGCCGGGTATGCGGTTCTTGCCTATGGTTTTTGGGGCTTCGTTCCGATCTATTGGAAATTAATCGCCAGCGTGCCGGCCATGCAAACGGTCGCGCATCGTGTCGGTTGGTCTGTGCTCGCGCTGATTCCGCTACTTCTTGCCACCAAGAAAATTCCAGAGCTGGTGGCGACGCTTAAATCTAAGCAGCGCTTGTTGTTGCTCTTTGTAACCGCCACGTTGCTCAGTTTGAATTGGCTGGCATTCATCTGGGCCGTGACCAATAATGCTGTGCTTGATTCAAGTCTCGGATATTTTATGAACCCTCTGGTCAACGTTGCTTTCGGTAAAATTTTTTTGAAAGAACGTTTGAAGACTGCGCAATTGGTGGCAGTCATTCTTGCTCTTGCCGGAGTGGTGGCTCTGACGGTGCAAGTCGGAAAAGTACCCTGGCTATCAATTTTTCTAGCCGTTACTTTTAGCGCATATGGACTGCTGCGAAAGATGGCTCCAGTTGAGCCATTGGTCGGTTTGTCAGTGGAAACGCTTTTGATGCTACCTTTCGCTGTGGGCTACTTGATCTGGAGTCAGCTGACAGGCTCCCTTGAGTTCTTTAAAAATTGGAGTCAGGATGTTTTGGTGGCACTCGCTGGTCCCGTGACGACGTTGCCTCTATTGTGGTTCGCTGCTGCAGGAAAGCGTCTGCAATATTCAACTCTGGGATTCTTTCAGTACATCTCTCCGACATGCCAATTTCTTCTAGCAGTCTTCATGTATCACGAGGTCTTCACGCGCGGTCATCTCTACGCATTCGTCTGCATTTGGATTGCGCTAGGCATCTATTTGACCGACTCATTGATTGAAGCGCGGAAAAGCCAGCCCAATGCCAAGCTGGGCTAACCGCGGAACTAGAAGATTCCTGGCCTCGATGTGGTTCCGTTATACTAGCAACGCGTACCAGGTTTAATCATGGCTAAAAAATCTGTCGTCAAATATTTGCTATCAGCCGCCTTGATCGCTTGTGGGTCGTATGTCTCAAGCGATACTGCTGTGCTTGCGATGCCCAGTGCTGTTTCTTCGAGTTTTGAAGAGGGCGTCAGGCTTTATAGTCAAAAACAGTACAAACAAGCTTTGCCTGTGTTTCTGCAATTTTTGAAGGCGAATCCGCGTAATCCATCTGCGTATCTTTACATCGCAAATAGTTATTATGCGTTGCAGCAGGTCGGTCCGGCGAAACAGACATATCAGATATTAATTCAGAGCTTTCCAAACTCTAGTGAGGCGAGGACTGCACACGAATTTTTGAACAAGTTGCAACCTCCTGATAACACTCAAGCAAGCCCCAACGTGGCTACGGCTGAAGGTTCTACCACTGCAACCAAGACACTCTCAAAACGCCTCAATACTCCAAGTCCAGTCGGGGAGCTTGCTTTCCGAGTGGTTAGACCGATCCAGGATCATCCAGCCGTGTCGACACAGTTGATCAATGACGTCAAAAGCAGGCTGCAATCCTATCCAAAGCAAGTGCGGAGGCTGCTGTATGAAAATGGAATTGAAGTTGTGTTGACGCCGACTCTAATTGACAAGAATCCAGAGATGAAGAACCAGGAAGGTCGCGGCTATGATGGGCACACTTTGAAAAGCTGTCCCGGCATGTTTCAAGACGGTCGCATGATTGTCATCTGCGAACGCACTATGGATGAAGGCACAGAAGCTGTTCACGATCCGATTTCGACGAGCAACATTCTTCGCACTCTGAACCACGAAACTGGTCACGCAATCGACAGGTGCCTTGGTGAGCTTTGTGAAACTGAAGAATTTAAGCATGCCTACTTACTAGATTCTGCGGCCGCTCAAAGACTGGATGCCTCAATCAGTCGTGACTTAGCCTATTATTTGCAGAAGTCTGTAGCGGGGCAGCAAGAATGCTGCGGTGAGTTATTCGGAATCATTTTGGGAACGGAAGATGATAAGTCCGAGAAGATGAAGACGGCTTTCCCGCAAACTATCAAATTTTTGAAGGCGAAATTAGGTGTATGACAAAACCAATTCTGATCCTAGATGACGATGTGCACTTTCGAGGTTTGATAGCTGCTTTATTTCAGACGCGCGGTTACGAAGTATTTGAGTGTCGTACGGCCAGGGAAGCGCAGATTGTTTTTGCGGATAACGATCCGGGTTTAGCGATTGTCGATTATCGATTGCCGGAGTCAGATGGAATCTCGTGGATCAGCTGGCTGCGCGAAAGCGGTCGCAATTTTCCGGTTGTCTTTTGCTCAGGTACATGGTGCGACGAAAAGACATTTAACTGGCTGCGAAATATTCTGCGAGTTTCGCTGATCTTGCGTAAACCAATTGTGCCGGAATTATTTATTCAGCAGATTGAAAATCTGATGCCGCCGCCACCTGTGGGTACGCCTAAAGATGAATTTACAATCATTACACCTCCCAAGGCGTCGCAGTTTGTTGCACCAGTTAGTGCCGACGATCTGAAACTACAGATTGAAAAAATCGATGCGGCGATTTCAAAGTCTAGCCCTGAGTCAAGTACGCACAGTCAGCTTGTTTCAGTTCGTTCCAAACTTGTGGTGCAGCAGTTGTTGGCTGAAGCGAAGCAAACATATGCGCTTGATTTACCACTGCAGTGGCAAGCATTGTCTGAGGCAGTTGCACTGACTCAAGCTGAACCTAATAATCAAATATCACTCGACCAAGCAGTTCAGCTTTCGCACCGCATTCGGGGCACTGCTGGGGCAATGGGATTCCGAGAAGCAGGTGATGCGGCTGGAAAAATCGAAGATCTGCTGCGTCGATTCGACCCGACAGACACGCTCACTGAAATTCTGTGGACAGAGATATTTAGATCGCTTACCGACGGTGAAGTTTCAGTGCGAGGTCTCTCGCTCGTGGTTGGTGGCAAGAAAATGGCGCCGACAAACTTTGTTTCCAATGTTCTAGTTCTTTGTCGACCTGAGAATTTTGAAAAACAGCTGGAAGAATTTGCTAACGCAAAAATCGAAGCTTTGGTCTGCGACTCTGTTTCTAGTGCGCTAAGCCAGGCGAAGAGTAAGAGAATAGATGCTGCGGTCTTTGATTTAACCGTCGCCGAAGAGAATCAAATCTTCCATGTTGCCACCCAGATACGAGAAACAACGCCAGGAAAGGCAATTGGGCTTGCTTTTATTTCATCAGGACAAAATGCGCCTGATGAAGCTTCTTTGGCTTACGCGGGTAGTTCGGCATTTTTGTGGAGTCCAGTGCCAGCGCTCGATTTGGTTGAGAGTGTGCAAAGAATGACGCGCATAGGGGGCGGCGGCAGACCGAAAGTTTTGACGGTCGACGACGACGATGCCCTGACTAACTTTATTCAGACAATTCTTGGTGGCGAAAACATAGATGTAGAAGCGCTCAACAAGCCGATCCAAATTCTCAATATTGTCGAACAGTTCCAGCCTGATCTGATCTTGCTCGACGTAATGATGCCAGGACTGAGCGGATATGACGTCTGTCGCTTACTGCGTGCCACAGACAAATGGGCTCAAATTCCGATTCTGTTCTTAACATCGCGAAGCGATGCCGATGGTCGCGCCAGCGCATTTCAAGCCGGTGCCACAGACTTCCTCAGCAAACCAATCCTCGCACCGGAATTGGTGGCACGCGTCAGGGCGCATTTAAGTCAGAGCGGAGCGCAGCGTCACCCAGGTGAGAGAATTCATGACGGTTTGGTCGATCGCAAAGAGTTCATCGAGTCGGCGAGAGCGATGATCTCGACTGCCAAAACTGGGCAAAGCGATATGGCTTTGTGCCTAATGCTAGTGGATGATCTACTCAATTTGAGTATTGTTCATGGACTAAATGGTGCTGACGCTGTGGAGAAAGCTCTTGGAGACATGCTGCGGGTCCACTTTAAAGCAGAATCTCTGCGAGCTCGTTGGGGAGAGGGTGGATTCGCCCTGGCAGTGCCTGGTGAAAGTCGGTCGACGATCACCGAGGCCATGCAAATGATGGCAGATGACTTTAGCTCCATTGTATTTACTGACGAGCAACAAGTTGAATTCCGCACCACATTCAGCGCGGGATTGTCAGGCGTTCCTGGTGACGAATTGACGATCGAAAATTTGATGAACATGGCGAACATCCGCATGACTCGCGGACGTCAGTTGAAAGCAGGCAGCATCGTCTCAGTAGGAAATTAGTTCGACCACCGACTATCAATTATTTATTTGCAGTGCTCGCCTGAAGCAATTCGCCGCCGAGATTTTCGACGAACGCGAACATTTCGCTAGCGGCATTCATGAGTGGCTCAACTTGAGGCTCTTGGATGTCGAAAGAATTGATTCCGTTGACAAAATGCTGCCAGTGCTTTTGAAATTCCGGACCGTATGGATCGAAATAAAGGCAGCCGCCATCTTCAAAACCGAAGGCTTTTTTGATCGTGCTTGCGATGAACTTACCACCGTGCTTGCTACCAAGCAGCACATAGTGGAATCCGAGCAGGGCAATTGGATTTTGTTTCGCTACTTGATCGATTCTCTTCAACATGCAGGCGGTGATCTCGACTGGTTTGACTGAACCAGGATCGACACCAAGCGCCTTCAAATCTTTCTTCAAAAATTCAGTTTGCAGTTGCTCAGGAGAAACAACAGCTCCCATGTAAGCTTGGCTTGCCATCGCATTTTCAAGCGCTTGATGCGTGAGAAATAGTTGGCTCAAATATTCCGTGTAGAGCGGTTTCGATAAAGTTCCGGAGCCGAGTTCCTTTTGGAACTCATGTCCTTCGGCTGAGTTGTGAGCACTCTTGGTGCTCTCCTTTAGCTGCAATGCGATCGTAGACATGACAGATCTTGCTCCTAGCTTACTGAGACAAAAGGACATTTGCTTGGACTGGTTTGACTATTCTCTCAGATTTAATGCCCTGGCAGATCTGCCAATTATGCATCTCAGGTTCGAGAGGGCGTGCAGGCAGACTCGGCGGACTTTCGAAGCATGTTGACTATTGTGAACGGATTGGTCGGTCAACTAGCAAACGCACTAGAATGAAATGCCGGTAATCGCGTACGATACAGGGTCGAAGCCGGTCGCTGGTCAAGCTTAACAATTATGCCAAACCCTGAAACAAGTCAAGCATCCAAATACGCGCCTCCGAATTTGCTCAGTCAGTCGCGAGTCACCATCGAGAACGTGCAGCCGCAGGTCGATGAGGGCGCCTTTCCGTGCAAGCGAGTGATTGGCGAGAAAGTGCGAACCACCGCCAGTATTCACACCGACGGGCACAACGCCATTGGCGCGACACTTATGTATCGCAAGACTGGAGAGTCTGACTGGCAAGAGACCCGCATGGAACTCAAGCAGCCAGGGCTCGATCACTTCGAAGCAGTGTTCGAGGTCACCGAGCTTGGCTACTATGAATTCACCCTCTCTGCCTGGATCGACGCGTTCACCAATTGGAGCCGTGACACGAAGAAAAAACTTGCAGCGGGTCAAGATGTCACGCTGGAATTGACGGAAGGCGCCGTTCTTATTAACGATGCGATCAAGGATGCATCTACCAGCGACAAAGCCGAACTGGCGAAATATTCGTCAATGCTTGATACATACGAATATCAGCTAGTGCTGCAGAGTCCTGGACTTCACGATCTGATGCACAAGTACTGCCGGCGCGGACGCGTGCGGGAGTACCACAAGATTCTCAGCGTCATGGTCGAGTCTGAGCGGGCATTGTATGGCGCATGGTATGAGCTTTTCCCACGCTCTGTGACGGATAAGAAGGGAAGACATGGCACGTTTAAAGATGTTATTGCCCACTTGCCGTATGTAGCAGACATGGGCTTCGACGTCATTTATTTGCCGCCCATTCATCCGATTGGAACGGCCGCTCGCAAAGGACCGAACAACACATTGACTCCTGGTCCGGATGACGTGGGAAGTCCATGGGCGATCGGCGCGAAAGAAGGTGGACACAAGGCTATCCATCCAGAACTTGGCTCTCTGGCTGACTTTCATGAATTGATCAACGCTTCTGCTGTGCGTGGTATTGACATCGCACTGGACATTGCCTTCCAATGCTCACCCGATCATCCATATGTAACCGAGCATCCCGAGTGGTTTTATCGTCGTCCAGACGGTTCAATTCGCTGCGCGGAAAATCCGCCCAAGCGTTACGAAGACATTTATCCAATCGACTTTGAATGTGAAGATTGGGAGGCGCTGTGGGAAGAGCTGAAAGACGTTGTTGTTTACTGGGCTCAACAAGGCGTCAAAGTTTTTCGCGTCGACAACCCGCACACCAAGCCCTATCCGTTCTGGCACTTCTTAATTCGCGAAGTAAAACGCGTTTTTCCTGAAACAGTATTTTTGTCGGAAGCATTTGCCCGACCTAAAGTGATGGCATACTTGGCTAAGTGCGGATTCTCGCAGTCCTACACTTATTTCACGTGGCGCAACAACAAAGACGAAATCACTACGTATTTCAATGATCTGTACAACACTGAGTTGGCAGACTACTTGCGACCCAATCTGTTTGCCAATACACCGGATATTTTGCCTGACTTCTTGCAGTACAGTGGTCGTTCTGGATTTATGATTCGAGCCGCTCTCGCTGCTACTCTTGGCGCCACATATGGAATTTATGGACCAGCGTTCGAGCTCTGTGTTACTGATTCCATGCCCAATGCGGAAGAGTACAAAGACTCCGAGAAGTACGAGATTCGCACCTGGAACCTTGAAGATCCACATTCAATCAAGGACTTCATTACTCGTTTGAATAAGATCAGACGCTCTAATATTGCTTTGCACGCCAATCGCAATCTCAAGTTTTTGAATATTGATAATAGGGAAATGATTGCTTACACCAAGAGCACTGAAGATGGTGCCAACACTATTTTGGTGGTGGTAAACCTGGATCCGCATCATACCCAGTCAGGATATCTGCAAATTCCATTCGCTGAGCTAGGTGCCGATCAAACCTTCCAGGTTCACGACATGATTACCAGTGTTCGGTTTTTCTGGACTGGTGACACTAATTTCGTGCAGTTGGACCCGCACGTTTCTCCGGCTTACGTTTTTAAAGTACTTCGTAAGTTGAAGTCCGAACGTGATTTTGATTACTTTGCTTAGGAGTCGTAGTGAGTAATTTGGAACTTGAACCACTTTGGTACAAAGACGCTGTCATTTACCAGCTCCACATAAAGTCGTTCTTTGATAGCAATGATGATGGCTTTGGTGATTTCCAGGGTCTGATCCATAAGCTCGATTACCTGCAAGAACTTGGTGTCGACACAATTTGGTTGCTGCCGTTCTATCCTTCACCCTTGCGCGACGACGGATACGACATCGCCGACTACGAGGGAATTAATCCGGTATATGGTGACCGGAAAGATTTCCGCAACTTTGTGCGCGAAGCACATCGTCGGGGTTTGAAGGTAATCACTGAACTCGTAATCAACCATACATCCGATCAGCATCCATGGTTCGAAGCATCGCGAAAAGCGCCAGTGGGTTCGAGCAAGCGCGACTTCTACGTCTGGAGCGATACTGATAAAAAATACGAAGATGCCCGGATCATTTTTACAGATTCAGAGAAATCAAATTGGACCTGGGATGCCACTGCGCAACAATACTACTGGCACCGTTTCTTTTACCATCAACCAGACCTGAACTTCGATAACCCGAACGTTCGTCGCGCCATTATCAAGATCATGAAGTTCTGGCTAGATCTAGGCGTCGACGGCATGAGACTCGATGCGATTCCTTATTTGATCGAGCGCGAAGGCACCAACTGCGAAAATCTTGCAGACACGCATACTGTCCTGAAAGAAATGCGTAAGGTGCTTGATGAAGAATATCCGGGAAGGATTTTCTTGGCTGAGGCGAACCAATGGCCAACGGAAGTTATTCAATACTTTGGTGACAGTGATGAGTGTCATATGGCATTCCACTTTCCTGTAATGCCACGCATTTACTTAGCGGTGCACCAGGAAGACCGTCACCCAATGACAGAAATTCTCAGGCAGACTCCCGATATCCCGCACGACTGTCAGTGGGCAATGTTCCTGCGCAATCACGATGAGTTGACTCTGGAGATGGTGACTGACGAAGAGCGCGACTATATGTACAACGCTTATGCGCACGATCCCCAAATGCGCATTAATGTCGGTATCAGAAGAAGATTAGCTCCGCTGCTGGATTACAGTAGAGATAAGATAAAACTGCTGAATAGCATTTTGTTCTCGATGCCTGGAACTCCGATCGTCTACTACGGTGATGAGATCGGCATGGGTGAAAACATTTTCCTTGGAGATCGCCATGGCGTGCGCACTCCAATGCAATGGAACGGAGACAGAAACGCCGGTTTCTCAAAGGCATTGTTCGCCAAACTTTATTCTGCGCCAATCATGGATCCTGTCACTGGATACCAGGCTATCAACGTCGAATCTCAAGATCTTGACCCTTCGTCATTGCTAAATTGGATGCGCTCGATCATTAAATTGCGCAAGCAACACAAAGTCTTCGGTCGAGGCACCATACAGCTGCTTTACCCGGAAAACAGAACGATTCTGGCTTACACAAGAACGTTCGAGGGTGAAAAGATTCTATGTGTGGCGAATCTTTCTCGACACCCACAATCCGTGAGCTTAGATTTGCCTGAGTTTGTTGGTGTCACACCAATTGAAATGTTTGGTCTGGTGCCTTTCCATCCAATCGCCGATGATAAGTACACACTGACTTTAAGTGGTCATTCTTTCTATTGGTTGCAGCTGGCTACGCAGAAAGTAAACCCGTTCACCGATGCAGTACCGACCCCGGCGAAGGCTGCCGAATCCTTCAACACCTACGCGGTCGAAACGGTTTCATTGATTAACAAAGTACTTACGGGACCGTTTAGAAAGATTTTGGAAAGTCGAATCTTGCCTTCATTCATTAAAGGGCAGCGCTGGTTTGGAAAGAAATCAAAAGAAATCAGCCTCACCAAAGTGAATGATTGGATCGATCTTTCAACTGCGACGGGATTGCAATCTGGCATGCTGGTGCTCGAAATTCACTACGGCGACGGAGAGATGGATCTCTACAACATGTTTGTGGCGCTCGAGACAGAAAGCCCAGATGCAGAAGCGTCCGCAACACCGACTAAACCCAACCACGGGATTATCGCCGAGTTGACTGATAAAGAACGAAAAGCGATTTTGTACGATGCGCTAGATAACGAGAAGTTCAATGCGGCACTTCTCACCTACATATCGGACGACAAACGGATCCGAGGACAAGTTGGTTTTGTTGAGTCGTACAAGCTTCCTGCTTATGATGCGATTGAAGCCAAGGGCGAACATGCCGCTCCAGTCAAACGTGTGGAAAGCGAACAAAGCAATTCGTCGATTATTTACGGCAACCGATTTATTCTCAAGCTGTTTAGACATCTCGAGCCGGGCATAAATCCAGACTACGAAATCTCGCGATACTTGACTGAGACTTCGCCATTCTCGCAAGTGCCTGCTGCCGCCGGTGTGCTTGGTTACACCAATCCAAAGCTGGCAACGCTCTATACTCTTGGACTTTTACAAGAATATGTGCAGAACCAGGGAGATGCCTGGACTTACACGATTGCAGAATTCCGGCGGTATTACGAACGGTGCAGCAGCAAAATCGTTGCCCTGGCTAGGGTGACCCCACCATCGATACCATTAGTCGAGTTGGTTAGCATCGATCCTCCGACGGAAGTGCTGAACCTTCTCGGTGTGTATTTGAAAGATGCTGCCAAATTAGGCGCCCGTACAGCCGAGATGCACATCGCCCTTGGTAAGCCTTCCGAATTAACGGCGTTTCAACCGGAGCAGATTACTCGCAATGAGTTAATCGATATCTCGGCATCCATGCGATATGACGTTGTTAAAGTCTTTAAGCTTTTAGAAAAAATTGTGCGTACCGCGGATCCAGATCTGGTTCGTTCGATCAAGTCGCTTCTGCTGTTCCGTCCGAAAGTGGTCGATGTATTGGATCGACTGGCGACAATCAATCAAGAACTAACGAAGATTCGCTGCCATGGCGATTATCACCTGGGACAAGTTCTATATTCCGGCGCTGACTTTTACATTCTTGATTTCGAGGGTGAGCCGTCCAAACCGCTCGAACAGCGAGTTGCAAAACAAACTCCATTGAAAGATGTGGCCGGAATGTTGCGTTCGTTTAGCTATGCGACTTATGCCAGTCTCTTTCTGTTCACTCATAACCGCGCCGAGGATCTCGAAGCGTTCTTGCCTTGGGCGAAGGCGTGCGAAGCGTGGTCATCTGCTTCATTCTTGAAAGGCTATCTCGCCGCAATGGAAGGTTCAACTCTGGTGCCTTCTGACAGGGGCGAATTCTTCCGAGCACTGTTGCCGTTTGTGATCGACAAAGCGTTCTACGAAATTTTGTATGAGGTCAATAATCGACCAGACTGGTTGCGAGTACCTGTTAGCAGCGTGCTCGAATATCTAAAGGCAGGAGCCTTCTATAGTGAGGAAAACTGAGGTGGAATCACATTCCGTGAAGAATGAAGAGGTGTGTAATGATCGATACTGAAGCGGCTTTGATTACTGAGTACGATGTCCACCTCTATGCAGAGGGCACGCACTATAGAATTTTTGAAAAGCTGGGTGCACACCCTTTTGAAATGAATGGCAAAAAGGGAGTTCACTTCGCAGTTTGGGCACCAAGCGCGGAAGGGATTTCTGTTATCGGCGATTTCAATGAATGGAAGGCTGATGCCAACCCGATGAAGCCGATTGCTGGTTCGGGAATCTGGGCCACATTTGTTCCAGGTCTAAAAGAAGGCGCCACCTACAAATACTTTGTCAAAGGCGCTAACGGCTATCGATCTGAGAAGTCAGATCCATTTGGTTTTGCATCTGAAGAGAGACCAAAAACCGCTTCGGTTGTTTGGGAAATGGACAAATATAAATGGAACGACAAATTATGGATGGATACTCGTGGAAGCAAGAACGGGCTTGAAGCGCCAATCTCCATCTACGAAATGCATCCCGGCTCCTGGATGCGTGTGCCTGAGGAAAACAATAGGTGGCTAACTTACCGCGAACTAGCTGATAAATTGAGCAAGTATTTAAAAGAAATGAACTTTACGCACGTAGAGTTGATGCCGGTTGCCGAGCACCCACTGGATCTTTCTTGGGGCTATCAAGTCGTCGGTTATTTTGCGCCTACAAGCAGATTTGGCAATCCCGATGATTTCGCTTATTTCGTCGATGTGATGCACCAGAATGGTATCGGCGTGATCGTGGACTGGGTGCCATCACACTATCCTAAAGATGGTCATGGACTGGGCAACTTTGACGGAACTCATCTTTACGAACACTCCGACGAACGTCAGGGTGAACATAAAGAGTGGGGCACATATGTTTTCAACTATGGTCGCTATGAAGTTAGCAACTTCTTGATCAGCAATGCTTTGTTCTGGCTTGAAAAGTACCACATCGATGGCTTGCGCGTGGATGCAGTCGCCTCAATGTTGTATCTCGACTACGGTCGTAAAGACGGAGAGTGGTTGCCGAACCAGTATGGTGGCAGAGAGAACATCGAAGCAATCAATTTCCTTAAGCGTCTCAACGAGCGTGTTTACCTTGAGCATCCAGATGTGCTTGTGGTGGCAGAAGAATCCACTGCTTGGCCTCAGGTTTCCAAACCTACCTACCTTGGCGGGCTCGGATTCGGGTTAAAGTGGGACATGGGTTGGATGCACGACACCCTGCAATACATGCAGAACGAGCCAATCCACCGCAAGTATCATCACAACAAGCTGACATTTAGAGGACTCTACGCCTATTCCGAAAACTTCGTTCTGGCGCTATCGCACGATGAAGTTGTTTATGGAAAGAAATCGTTGATATCCAAAATGCCTGGAGACGATTGGCAAAAGTTTGCCAATCTGCGACTTCTCTTTGGCTACATGTATACGATTACCGGCAAGAAGTTGATCTTCATGGGCGGCGAATTCGGACAATTCAACGAGTGGTATCACGAAGCCAGCTTGGATTGGCACTTGCTCGACAATCCACTAAACCACGGCTTGCAGGCTTGGATGAAGGACCTCAACAAGGTCTACAAAGAAGAAGTCGCTCTCTATGAATTGGATAAAGACGGAAACGGCTTTGAGTGGATCGATTGCACCGATTACGAACAAAGCATCTTTACCTACATGAGAAACGCGCGTGATCCGAAGAACAATCTCGTCATCACGTGTAACTTCACACCTGTGCCACGTCACAACTACATGATTGGCGTTCCGCACGGCGGTTACTGGAAGGAAGTCTTGAACAGCGATGCCTCCGCATACGGTGGTAGCGGTCAAGGAAACCTAGGTGGCATCGATGCCAGCCCAGTATCTTTTCATGGACGACGCAACGCATTGGTAATCACACTGCCACCACTTTCGATGGTCGTCTTCAAATCACAGGGTTAGTTCATAGACCTTTCAAGAATAGACGAATTGTGGACCTGGGGTAACTCGTGGTCTACAAGTACACGTCGTCTGAAAATGACATGTATATGATGTTGAAAGAAAGAAGTTCTGATCATGTGTTCTCCGACTTATCGTTATACGGTTTTATCCAACTGTAAGAGCACAATACTTCGTGCTTTTAAAGTGAAGCGTTTCGACATTGGGAATGTGGTCTTCTTTATGCTTTCTGAGGTGTCCAGAATAAGGCGCCAGTAGTCGCCATCATCGTGTGGTGGTAGAAGGAATGGCACGTCTTCGTGGTGTGCGTTAAAAAGCAGCAAGACTGTGTTCCCGCGAACGGTCCTGCCCAGCTTATCTGTGTCTACTAGCTCACCGCCCTCAAGAAGAACGCCCAGAACACGTTTGCTTGCGTCTTGCCAGTCCTTTTCTTCCATCGGCTTGCCGTCTACGTTGAGCCAAAAGATGTCCTTCATAGCACCGTCAGCGCCCGATCCTTTGAAGAATGTTTTTCGGTGGATGACTAATTGCTCTTTTCGGATCGCGATTAACTTTTGAATGAATTCGAGAAAGCTTTTATCGTCTTCATTTAAATCCCATTGATACCAACTGATTTCGTTATCCTGGCAATAAGCGTTATTATTTCCTTTTTGGGTGCGTCCTAATTCGTCGCCGCCACTCAACATCGGAACACCAAGGGAGAGGAAGAGCAAAGCCATGAAGTTTCGCTTTTGTTGGTAGCGCAATTTGATTATGTTCTTATCGTCGGTATCGCCTTCAGCACCGCAGTTCCATGAGATGTTGTGGCTTTCTCCGTCGCGACTTTCTTCACCGTTGGCGGCATTGTGTTTTTCGTTGTAGCTCACCAAATCTTGCAGTGAGAATCCATCGTGGCAAGTGACGAAGTTGATGCTGGCGTGCGGTTTTCTTCCGCTATGTTCATATAGATCACTACTGCCTGTCATTCTTGAGGCGACTTGCCCTAATTGACCGAAGTCACCCTTGACGAATTGACGCATGGTGTCACGATACTTTCCGTTCCATTCAGTCCATAAAACGGGGAAGTTTCCGACCTGGTATCCACCGGCTCCAAGGTCCCAAGGTTCAGCGATCAACTTTGTTTGTGAGATGATCGGATCTTGTTGAATTACATCGAAGAATGCAGAGAGATTGTTGACGTCATACAACTCCCTCGCCAACGCACTTGCCAGGTCAAATCTGAAGCCATCCACATGCATTTCTTGAATCCAATAACGTAATGAATCCATGATCAATTGGATCACTCTCGGGTGCACCATATTCAGTGTGTTGCCGCAGCCTGTGTAGTCCATGTAATAGCGGTGGTCTTTGTCGACAGTGCGGTAGTAAGAGAGGTTGTCAACGCCACGGAAAGATAGCGTTGGTCCCATGTGACTGCCTTCAACAGTGTGGTTGTAGACGACGTCTAGAATGACTTCGATGCCCGCTGCGTGAAGCGCGCGTACCATCATTTTAAATTCCTGCACGTTCTCGTTTGGTCCCTTCATTGAAGAGAACCGCGTGTCAGGCGCGAAGAACGACAAAGTGTTGTAGCCCCAATAATCAGTCAATCCTCTTTCGATGAAACTTCGGTTGTTGGTTCGATGATGCACGGGCATTAGTTCGATCGCCGTGACACCGAGAGTTCTGAGATGTTCGATTACAGGAGCACTGGCGACGCCTGCATATGTGCCGCGCAATTCCTCGGGCACGTCCTTGTTCAACATCGTCAGACCTCTAACGTGTGCTTCATAAATTATTGTCTTGTTCCACGGTGTCTGCGGCAGCTTGTCTTCTCCCCAAATGAACGACGGGTCGATCACTGCGGCCAGTGGAGCATAGGCAGCGCTGTCCCGTTTGTCCATGGAAAGGTCGAGATCTTTGCTTCCAATTTTATAGCCGAAGAGAGCATCGTCCCAAGTCACCGATCGTGGCACCGACTTTGCATAAGGATCGACAAGGACCTTGTTGGGATTGAAACGCATGCCTTTATCTGGAGCGTACGGCCCGTAAACGCGGTATCCGTAAAGTTGTCCAGGTCTGATGTCTCGGACGAATCCGTGCCACACGTGGGCGTTATATTCGGGCAGTGTTATCCTATGCGTTTCCTGGTTCGATTCAAGAGAGTCGAAAAAACATAATTCCACTTTTGTTGCGTGTTCTGAGAACAGGGCGAAATTGACTCCCAGCCCATCCCACGTTGCGCCGAGTGGATACGGCTTTCCTTCCGATACTTGCATAGATCTTGGCTACCTGTTAACTGACTATGTGGTCGTCGTTATTATCGCAACTGCAAAGCGGTTAAACACATCAGACACCTTAAGAACATTGTCTGAGTTGTTTAAGATTTGCATGCTGAAACAGTCAACTAGCTTGCGGTCCTTTAGTTCAGGTGGTAAGGAAATTGAAGTATCGGTCCAAATATTGTTATTATGATCGGACGACAATATATTGAAAACGTTGAATTCGTTCAGCTTTCCGGAAGTGTCCAATTTAAGAAGAGTTGATACTAGCCGTGGTACCACAGTGATCGACCAGTTACCTTCGAACTCTCTGGCAAATGCGATGACATGCTGCTCTGCGTTGCCTTTCACGTCGAGAGGGATGTAGCGTCCCTTCGTGTACAATCCTTCGAAGTGTTTTCGACATGCCATGGCGACGGCAGTGATCAAGAGCTTGCAGCTTCCATCGTCTATTTCGCTGAGACAGCCCTTCAGAAATTCGGCTTGATTGGAAATTTGTTGCTCGGAAGCGAGAGAGCCGATTTGAATATGATTGCTGACTCGATTGAGCATGTGAACTCGCTCTCCAAAATTGACAGTGCGGCGGTTGTCCGGATCAACCAGACTGAAATCGAAAATTTCATTGCCTTGATAGATATCCGGAACTCCAGGCGATGTGAATTTGAGCGCGCACTGAGCAAGGCTATTGATTAAACCGAGGGGATAAAATGCATTATGAAATTGAACGAAATCATCAAGGAAAGGATTTGTTGGTGAGACGGTCAAGATTTTTTCGATGAACGAAATGAGAGAATTTTCGTAGTTGGCATTTTTGTTTACCCAGCTTGTGTGAGATTTGGATTCCCGAGCTGCTTTCAGCGCATATTCGACCACTCTTTGCTTGAATGAATCGACCCAGCTATTACCGGAAATATTTACCGGACAAGCACCAACCAGTGTTTGATAAATCAAATATTCGTCGTTTGCGTCTGGAAGTTGCTCTTCATCTATGGTCAGTTTGCGACTACGGTTGATCCGAGCCCACTGTGTCGTCTTCTGTTCCCACTGTTTTGGAAGCTCTGAAAGAGCTGCCAATCGAGCCCTAACATCTTCCGAACGTTTGGTATCATGAGTTGATGTAGTGAGCATCTCATAGGGTCTTCGCAACTGGCGTTGAAAGTTTTGATGGTGAAAACTCGGAACTGTGATACCAAAGCGGTCAGGTTCGCCCCCCACTTCGTTGAGACAAACAAATCTATTGAAGCGATAGAAAAGAGTATCTTCAACACTTTTGGCCATCACAGGTCCTGTAAATTGTTGGAATTTCATAGCGATTGTCTGAATCGATTGCAAAAATTGAAGTGAGGCTTCGTCATTGTCAGCCGGTGTTTCAGCGGCTTCCATACAAAGCAAATTGCGAACAAAGTCGTAAACTTCAGGGGGCACGGCAGCTCCGAAACGCTTGGCCAACCGAACCGCCCAATCGATGTATTGTTTGGCTGTCTTATCTGCTTTTCTTGGCGTTACGTAAGTTCGATAGACGGGGAAATTCGTGACAATGTGACGAAGAGATTTTCGCAAGGAATTTAAAGTGAAGTCACGGTACTCCCAACTGATTTCCGCAATTTGACTTAATCTGTGCGATAAAACATTTAGTTCACTAGCAAGTACTGTATCAAGGATCAGTCCTTTGCAGTCGCGTTTTGCTTGTTCGTAGTCGAAGAGGCGTCCTATGAAAGCCTCATAAATGGACTCCAGAGCATTCTCGTTTTTAGTTGCAACAAAGACGTTTAATACGCTGTTCAGAAATTCGTAGCCCACTGTTCCGTGAACCGCCCAATCATCTTCCAAATGCTCAAATGGTGCGAGTATTTTTTCAACGACGATGTAGAGCGGCAGTGTTTCTTTGCCGAGTTTCAATTCTGACTGGCTTGGCGCTGGAAGATTCAAACGTTCAGCTGCTTTCAGTTGCAATTGCGCGAAGTATGCGGATGGATCGAACAAGCCGTCAGGATGGTCGACTCTCAAACCGTTCAGTTTTCCTTCTTCGATCAGATCGAAGACCAAGTCATGCATCTCGTTGAATACTCTTGGATCTTCCGTGCGCACTGCAGCTAGTTCGTTGATGTCGAAGAAGCGTCGATAATTGATTTCGTCTGAAGCGACTCGCCAATAGACCAGCCTGTAGGCTTGTGCTTCCAGCAAGGTATGCATACGCCCTAAGGAAAGTTGGTCATTCGGACGAAGTTCGAACTCGGTCAAATTTTGCAGAATGAAATTTGTAATTTTCGGATTCTTTTGACAGAGGGTTGATAGGCGACCAAGTTGTACTCGTTTTTCACGTGCTCGTCCATCGTTCTGTCTGCTTTCGGTGTGGGAAGGTAGCGCTGCCAGTGCGGTTACGATACTTTCGTATTCCAGTTCATCGATATTATTTTTCCCCAAACGTTCTTTCAGAACGTCTGACCGATTTCCCAAAACTTGAGGATAAGTCGATGGATTAACGGGAAATTCTTTGTCGTAATATCTAATTGCAAGGGCCCCGGTGGTTGGAGTAAATTGCAGTTTTAAATGCCCACCTTTGAGAATGGCGCCGTAAGATTCACCCAGAACCGGTAACGTAACTTTGCCGTAAAGTTCGGGCTTTATTGGCGACCAATCAATATCGAAATAGTCTGCGTATATGGAAGCTGGACCATTTTCTAGAACATCGACCCACCACTTGTTCACCTTGCCAATGCCCATATGGTTTGGTACTATATCTAGTATCAGTCCCATGTTATGCTCGTGCAGATTATTGACGAGTTTATCGAGTTGATCTGCAGTGCCAATTTCCAAATTTATTTGGTTATGGTCGATGATGTCATAACCATGCATGCTACCAGGTCTAGCCTTAAGAAATGGCGAGGCATAACAGTGGCTGACGCCGAGCTTAGAGAGATATGGAATTAGTTTGGTGGCATCGTTGAAAGTGAATTCTCTGTTGAATTGGAAACGATATGTAGAACTGGGAAAATGGACTGCAGCTTTTGAAGCTTCAGATAATGAATTTTGTTCGACGCTTTTCGGTCTCGCCTTGTTTAGATCGCGCAGGAGTTTTTCAAAGTCTGTCTCTTCTTGCAAGTTCTCCAAGTCTCTAATGAGCTTTAGGCGCCAATCGCTGGAAATTGCTTCGTCGCCGTGTCGCAAAAAATTGATCAGCGGAAGAAGCAATAGTTGTGACTTATCCGCTTTCAGTGATTTAACGCTTTCGTGGTCAGTTACGATATGAACTTCGACGGCATGATCGAGTGCGGTTATTGGAGCGATGCTGTTTTCAGATTTCGAAACGATTGTGTCCAACGTCGATTGACTGATCCATGAGTCAGGGCCTGTAGCATCTAAGCGATCTGGTTGCTCGATCACTAGTCTAGAGAGACTCTGCTTATCCATACAAAAGTCTATTAGAGCGTTAAGTTGTGAATCCGCGATCCATTGCAGATATTCAAAAAATTCAATTCTTTCCAAGTTCGATAGCGCAAATTCGACGGTACCGTCAGTGCTAACACCCGAATATGCGGTCGGCCAGCTTCTCCACCCTTGGCTCTTGCCTGTTCCCGGTTCGAGCTTTTCTTTCAGGGCTTCGAACAGGGCAAATTCCCTCAGCCTCTTACCCACGCTTTTTTGAAATGCTCTGAAGCCTAACGCTCTTTCAGAATTAGATCCGAGATGCACCTCGCGGAAGTGCTGGTAGCAAAGCTGAAGAACTGACAGTTTTGTGGTCATAACTTCGCTGAAGTTTATGAGGCTTTCGGATCTGAGTGTGGTCAAATTTGCTTGGAATGCTGGCGCCAAAACGTAGCGATGAAGTTCGGTGGACTCAATATAGTCAGGCACCAATTCGACATCGATATAGGCAGCACTGATGAATGAGCGTGAGGCGAACGCGACTGTATTCCAATCATCAGTTGCACATAACGGTTGAATCGGCTCAATTGAAATGACATGTGCTTGTTTGCTACTGGCGTAGCTGGCGAAATTTTTCAAGTCTGTAAAATCACCTATGCCCCAATTACGTTTGGAGCGAATCGATGCGACGCGAACGTGCAGTCCCCACTGCTTCAGCTCTGCGGCCGGATTTGCTGTGATTGTACTTCTCAAGCTGGATCTCCTTGTTTATCGATCAGCCAAACCACCGAGTGTGGTGGCATAGAGCCTTTGCCGATTTCAGTCTCACCAACTTCAAAGTTGCTGAAAAGCTTTGTTAGCTGTTCTGTTGCGACCTTTTGCTCTTCGAATTTTTGTTCACTGCTCGACAGATTGGCAAATAGCATAAGAACTGTTTTGTCATCTGCTTTCCAATCAACATTCAAAATTTTTCCATCGACGTGTGCTTTGCCGGAAGTGATTTTATGCAACAACGGCATTAGGTTGTTTTGGCGTAATTTCAGCACTGACCGAACAAATTTGAAATGTTCGTAGTGGTCGGACTGTTGCAAATCGGACCAGGCAAGTTTTGATTCTTCAAATGTTTTTGGGTTGCACGGATCGGGAATTGTGTGGCGTGTTTCCGGATTCGAGAATTCGGGGAATTTCGCAAATTCACCACGCCGACCTTCAGTTATGAGAGGCGCTAGTTCAGGACCTAGATCGCAGAAATACATGAAGGGTGTTTTTGCACCCCACTCTTCACCCATGAAGAGAAGCGGAATGCTTGGTGCGAGAAGTTGAATCGCAGTCAGGGCTTTCAAAAGGGTGCTATCTGCAATAGAGGTAATTCGATCACCAAAGGCGCGGTTTCCGATCTGGTCATGATTCTGTATGAAGGCGACAAAAGCATTTGGTGGTAGGTGTCCACTCTTCTCGCCCCTGCGCGCTCCATTACGAAGTTCTGAGGGGTTGTTTTGATATATGAATCCTTCCGCCAGTGCTCTTCCAAGCAGTGCGAGCGGATTTTTACCTATTGTGTTTTCTACATAGTCTGAGTAGTAGCCGCCAGACTCGCCAGTTGCTAAGACATGGTAAGCGTGATGAATGTCATCGTTCCATTGTGCTGCATACAGCTCAGGCTGCTTCGACTGATCCCGTTGCAAGAACTTGGCGATGTTGTCTTCATTTTCAAGCACAAGGTGTCGCGCTCGTTCTTTACCAGGTCCCGCTGCGACTCGATGTGCTAATTCTTTGAGAACGTGGGTGGCTGAGTCATCTTTGATGGCATGCACAGCGTCTAATCTAAGTCCGTCAATATTGTATTCTTCCAGCCAATAGAGGGCATTCTCGATAAAAAACTCTCGAACTTCGCTGCGTCCTTCAAAATTGAGAGCAGCTCCCCATGGGGTTTTGTGCTTATCCGTGAAAAATTCTTGGGCGTAAGCATGCAAGTAGTTTCCTTCAGGGCCAAAATGGTTGTAGACCACATCGAGGAATACTTGGATGCCCCTGTGGTGCGCCTGTTGAATTAGGGACTTGAAATCGTCCGGTGTTCCATATTGACTTTCAGGTGCGTAAGGCAAGACTCCGTCGTAGCCCCAACCGAACTTTCCAGGAAAGTCGGCTACCGGCATCAACTCGATTGCTGTGACGCCTAGCTTTTTCAGGTAGTCCAATTTGGTCGCTACACCAGCAAAAGTACCTTCCGGAGTAAATGTGCCGACGTGAAGTTCATACAAAACAGTCTGGGACCAGGGCAGACCTTTCCAGTCAGTGTCAGTCCACTCAAATGAGTTCGGGTCAACGACTTCGCTAAGTCCGTGAACATCTTCGGGTTGATAGCGTGAGCCTGGATCTGGCACGGCAAGCCCATCATCGGTGATAAATTTGTATCTCGTGCCGGGTTTCGCCTTTCCGGAACCTGAGAACCAGCCGCCTTCCTGAGCATCCAATCCGATGCTGGACTCGTAGTCGCCGTAGGAAAGTGTCACTTGAACTGACTTGCAGCTCGGCGCCCAGAGTCTAAATTCGACTTTACCGTCGTCTTTTACCGACGTACCAAAACGCATGCTGTGTGAGCGTTTCTTTGTAGCTGTGCCGTTTGCGACACTCTGAGTCTGCTGAGACATGCTAAATCCGGGCTCCGCTGATGGTTTATAGCTGTAAGAAGATATCAGATCTGCTCTTATAGCCGTCATTATTTAAAAGCTTTGCAAAGCTTTGTCACTCAAAGTAGACACAGCCTGTGAGCCGGTGACGGAGTATAATGGCGACGGAGATTTGTCATGGCACCAAAGATTTTCCGAATCACCAGACGCATCATCATCTTCGTGATGATCTGTTGGCTCGGCAATATTTTGTGGAAGAACCACACGACGCCCCACTACGACACGCCAGCGCCGCCCCGAAAGATTGAGAGCGAGCCTAAGTAGGCTGTTTATGTAGCGTTAGCCGACTTCTCGTGCTTCGCTGCTTCTTTTACTTTCTTCTCAAAAGTTTCGAGCGCTTCTTTCAAAGTTTTGTTTAAGTGGCTGGCTGCGCCTTCCTCGGTCAATTGATCGGGATAGACAAGCGTGTTGCACATGAGAAATCCGCGTTTTGTATGAACCGCGCACATCGTCGGTTTGTTTCGCAAATGAATGGTGCCAATGCCTATAAATTCTTTGTCTGAAAGCGCATCAATGAGCAGCACCAACGGTTCTGCTGCACCGTTCTCGGGCATGAGCATGAATGATTTGTCATAGCAGACTGGATCGATTTCCTTGGCTGGCAGAAAGCCGTGAATTTGCATGACATGTTTGGCCGGCATGGGCATCGATTTGAGAGCACCCAAGTCTTTCAAAAAATTTTGTTGCTGTGTGAATTGATGAATTTTGAAATCGCGTTTTGCTCTGTTCTTCTCGCGGATTTCTTTGAAGACATCTGCGAGGCAATCAATCTCACCATCTGTCTCTTCCGAAGGTACGAGAAACGATGGAATGTTGACCATCCCGAAAGAGAACATTCCGGTCCAAGCCGATCGTGACATGATCATCTCCCCTTATACTTTTTTGACTTGCAGTAATCTATTTTCTACCAGAACACCGGCTGCACGCCAGACGATGTACGAAGGACTATCCTTCATCTCGACAAAAATTTTGGTCAGGCTCTTGTTGCCATCCGCGAGTTTGATCAGTGTACGCATGACGTTAAGCTCGTCTTTGGTGACTTCGCGATCTTCTTGCAGTCTCAACCAGCGGTAGGCATTTTCGATACCAGGAACGGCGCGAACCAGTAGCTCCATATTTGGTATCAGGCGCTTTGCGGCGCGAACGTGATCTTCTGCCAGTGCGCCTTCCATCAAGATGCGTTCCAATGAATCTCCGATCTCTTGCCCGGCGTTTTCGATGGCTGAGTTTTGACGTTGTTGGAAAGTGAATGTACCGGTCTCGAAGGTGACAACGAATTCAATGATGGCAGGATTTCCATTGATCTTGTCTAGTTTCGCTTGTTTGGGACGTCCCTTCTCCCAGCTGACGAGCAACTGTCTGCCTGTGTCGTCCTGAACGCTGAGCAAACCTGTCTTCTGGCTTGTAGCGATGGATTGCAACAGTCCGGCGCAGTCCAATACTCCCAGTTCGCCGCTAAATGCTGAACCGCGTTTGGAAGGTTTAAATCCTGCCGGCACTTTCTGAATGTGGCAGATTTGATTTGGTCCCATTTGCTCGTTCAGATAGAGCAATGCATTTCTCGATTTGGCCACCATGTCATCGCTGGTGATACCATCTTCAGGATATGTGGAGCATCCAATCGATACCGTCAGTCCTTTGACTCCGCCTGCCCACTGAGCTGAAGACTCCACTGAGGCTCGGATTTGCAATGCCAATTCCAAAGCTTGCTTCATGTTGCAATCTTCTAAAATCGCGGCAAACTCATCGCCTTGATATCGAATCACGTAATTGGCGGGATCGACTGATTGCTCCAATCGATCTTTGATGTCGATGTTGTTGCGTAGAATGCGAGCCAACTCTTGCATCCATCGATCTCGAACATCAGAGCCGTGGTGTTGCAAGCTGGCGTCGAGGAAATCGCCAGAGATCATCAACAGTGAGAACGGCTTGTTCTCGGTGCGGATCGCTCGCTCGATCACGTGTCCCATCAACTCCTGGAAGAACTGGCGATTGCGCAGCCCCGTCAATTGGTCTGTCCAGTCGGCTTCTTCGGCCTCTTCCAGAATCAAAAGTTTGTGGAAGAAGTTCGAGATTTGATCCCTGAATCGTTCAACCGATCGCAACTGATCCGCATTGATGGCTTCTTCGTCCTTCAAGAAAATGACGATCGCTGCAAGGTCTGCATCGCGGTGCTTGACCGGCAGGTACAAAATTCTGCGAATGTCGTTGATTGAGGCCAACTCTTCAAAACCAAGTCGTCGAATCAACATCGGACCGATGTCTGCCGATTTCGCATTGGCGAAACTGCCTCGGGCAATTTCTCGGTGATCGATTTCACGCAAGAGTTGCAAGCACTCCTCATCCAGTCCTAATGAGGCAAGGATGGTCGGCTGGTAGTCGCGATCCAGTTTGAAGAACGCCGTCAGGGTGACTACCTCGGGATACCGCTCGTGCAATCCACCCAAGGCCTGCTCCGCAAACATTTTAGTTGATTGCGCCGAACTCAGCTCGTACTCGAATGAACGCATCAGAGGGCTGCTCTTGCCTCGTCCGGAGACAGCTGGGATTGGGTTCGACGGTGTATTCGCGGAGCGAGCTTCTGCGCGACGAGCCTTTTCCACATCTCGTTCGTCTGCACGAGTGTTCTTGGCGGTCACTTTGGAAACGTCGTTCAAAATGGCGAAATCTTTGATCGCTCCTGCCAGTTGCGAAATCTCGCCCGAGGATCCAAGTGGTGCGGTCAGATGTTTCGCCTTGCTTGGGGATGCGGAAGCGGCCACTATTGTCTTTGTAAATTGAGCCAGTGGGCGGCAGATGAGCAGTTCAATAATGGCCAGCAAGATCAGAAAAACAAGAGCAAGTGTGGCGAGAACGATTCCGAACCTTACTGGCGTCAGCAAATTGGAAAGGAACGCACTCGAGTTAAATGATTCCCACGTCTGGTCGTAAGGCACACCGATATGCAGCACCTCGGTGCCGTTCATGCGAACCACCGTTTCGTAATAGCGGGCGTTGTTAACAACCACTTCGCGAGACTTCTCCTGGTATTGGTCCAGATTCGGTGCGAAAGGTCTAGTTCGCGGCAAAACAGTGCCACTACCGTTGGTGGCATAGCACCAGGCTAAATCATGAGCCGAAATTATTTTCAGAGTTTGAAAACTCCCGGCCGTTTGCATGCCCATTTCAGAAGCGATCTCTTGCGCCAGACCGTTCGAGAAAATCGGCACCAGCATCGGACCAGTTGCGTTAGCGATTACAAAGGCGATTGGCATTGAAATCACGAAGCAGAGCAGCAGCCGAACCCACAAGCGGTTCAAGGCTCCAATCCTGGTAGACATCGGCGCCACTACGCCTACAGTCTTGTCATCAACTTTGACGATCGACTTCATACCAACTTTATTTTTTCTACTTAGTAATGATAGCTAGGCCAGCGTCGAGATGAAAGTCTTAGGACGATATACTCAGTGCTTGTTAACTGAGGAACATGCCCGGGACGTCGGCGTCTCTTGGAAAAGGTGATCCCGAAACTATGAGGGTACATATGCGTAGAACACTGGCTCTGGCGGCTTTTGCAATATTGTCCTTTGCGCCTGCCTGGGCACAGGAGAATGTCGTATCCAGCTCGATTACTATCAATGCCCCCGCAAAAGTTGTCTGGGATGCGGTTCATACTGAACGCCAAAACGACCCAGACCTGGAATACAGCAAGGTTATCGAGCAACATGGCAACCAGGCATTAATTGAGCAGAAATTTAACGCTTTACCGGTAATTGGAGCGGCTGTCTGCCAGCTCATTCAACGGGAAGTGCCCCTTGAGCGCATCGACTACAAGTTGGTCAAATCAGATAAGTTCAAGGCGTTGAATGGAAGTTGGGTTCTGACGTCATCGCCCGATGGTCAAACGACAACCCTGGCCCTGTCTTCGCACCTTGACACGGGAATGGCTTACTCCCAAGGCGTTATTGACTTGTTGACGAAGAAGAAGATCGAAAAGCGCCTGGGAAACGTAAAGCGGGCAGCAGAGGCAGTTGCAGTAATTCCGCAGTGAGTGGTCGCCGTGCCCGGACCTTACTTGGCTCCCGTTTGACCTAGGAAGTAATCGCGTTGTCTCAGCAATATTGGATCCGTGGGGTCGCGTTCCAATGCCTGATTCACCGTATTCAGGGCGTCGTGATAGCGCAGCAATTCACTCAATACCATGGCTTTGTTCGATAAGGCGAAAGTGTCTTTAGGGTCTAGCTCGTTCTTGATGGCGGCTTCCCAGTCTACAAGCGAATCCCCATAACGTTTTTGTTTCGCGTAAATCAGCGCTCGCTGTGCGTGAGCCGCGAAGTAGTTGGGGTTCAGGCGGATAGCCTCGGTCCAATCAGCCAGTGCGTCTTCTGTGCGACCCATTCCGTTGAGAATTTTTGCCCGTTGATTGTGTGCAAAAGCGGTAATTTTGTTCGCTTTAAAAACCTCTTCGAACTCTTCTTGCGCCAAGCGCTCCTTTTTTTGCCCCAGATGAATCGACGCGGCTAACAGTAGAGGATTGACATCGTCTGGATTGATGAAATAAGCGTCTTTGTAGTGTTTAGAGGCGCCATCCATATCTCCCCGGATCATTTCAAGAGTCGCTATTCCCGTGTAGGTCAAATCGGCGACGCGGCGGTAGTCCATCACTGCTATCGCACCGACGGTAGCAAGCACGATTAAAAAGAATGTTTGGAAGCGCTTCTTTTTGACGTCGGCGGTTTCAGGCTTTCTAACTCTTCCGTCACGAGATGGCGGGGTTACTTGCTGCATGCCGCCGAAAGAGATGGATGAATGCGGCTCCTTCATTCTGCTCAGATCATCTCGAACCTTCACTTCAGGCGTTTCGCGTAAGAAGATCTCGCTGTCTACTTTAGGTTTGTCTTCAGAATCTGACATGGGCACTCTATACCCGTCAACTTCGCACCCGAACCCGTCTGTAAAAACGAGTCAAGCGAGTCAAACTGCCGAACTTTGCTTAAGCGTCGGTAAGTTATTATTAGTGGACAATCGAGGAGGGCACGATGGCAAGCTACAAGGCAATTTTGTTCGACTACGGCAACGTGTTGTGCATGAATCAGTTGGAGTCTGATGTTGGGTCTATGGCTGATTGTTTACGGATCGAGCTGAGCCGTTTCAAGACTTTTTACTGGCAATTGCGCGATCAATATGACGTTGGCGCATACGATGGACGAGAGTATTGGACCAGGATTGCCAAGAAAGGTGGTCACGACATCACTGAAGAGCAACTGCGTCAGTGCATCGAGTTCGATAATGCAGGCTGGTCTCGACCTAATTTGGTCATGGCGCAGTGGGCTGACAAACTGCGAAAGAGTGGCATAGTGACTGCCATCGTATCAAACATGCCTTCTGACATTCGCGAGTATTTGCGAGATTTGGAATGGATGCCAGAGTTCAACCAATACACTTATTCATGCGAAGTTAAGTTCGTTAAACCCGCAGCGGATATCTATTTGCACTGTCTGGACCAAATCAAAATGCGATCGACGGAAGTCTTGTTTTTAGACGACCGGCAGATGAACGTTGATGCGGCGAAGCAGCTGGGCATCGACGCTTACGTGTTCACAACAGCCGAGGACTTGCAGCCATTCGTACGTTCGATTGGACTGCCGGAGCTGTCGCTTAACGCAATAGTCTAGAACCGGAACGGAAGTGAGAAAGAATCACGCGGATGTGACGTCCGCGGTCTGAGTTTCCGCAAGTGCTTCTGCTTCCTCATGTGCTTTTGCTTCCAGGTTGGTGCGCAGATCTTCGGGATCTTCGTAGCGCGGAATTTTGATCCAGAACGAGCTCCCCTCGCCTTCTTTGCTATCCACTCCGATTAGCCCTTTGTGCGCTTCGACGATCGCCTTACAGATAGCTAATCCCAGACCCGTGCCTTTACCGCGTTTTCCGTCGCTTGATTGGCTCTGCTTGAAGCGCTCGAATATTATGTCGACGTTATTGGCTGGAATGCCTCGCCCTTTGTCGATAACTCGCACTTCATTCATAGCGCCATTTACTGTGATTTCAATTTTGACAACACTCTCTACTGGAGAAAATTTGATCGCATTCGATAACAGATTGACCATTACTTGCACCAATCTATCGTTATCGCCAAGCACGTCGACATCCAGATCTTCGGCGATATTCGTCTCAATAGTGATTTGGTTTTGTTCAGCTATGCCGCGCACTGCTTCAATCGACTGATCAACAACTTGCGACAGGCTGACGACATTCTCTTCAACGCTCATTTGTCCCGCTTCCAGCTTTTCAATGTCGAGAACATCGCCGATCAAATTGACCAATCTATCTATACTGATTTCGGCATCCGTAATGCGTTTCTTACCTACGTCAGAAGTTGGGTCGTAAACACCCTCTGAGATCATTGAAAGGGTCCCCTTGATCGAGGCAAGTGGAGTGCGCAAATCGTGGCTCACCATGGCGACGAACTCTTGTTTCAATCGATCCACACGACGCTGTTCAGTCACGTCATGCGCTACACAAAATAAACTGTGCTCCTCTTCCGACCAGTGCATCGACCATAGAACATCGATAGGTGAGCCATCTTTCTTCACCACCCGACATTCGACCTGGCGATCTTCACCGTCTTTGATCAAGTCTTTAATCGCCTTTCTGGTGGCATTTCGTTCCTCTGGAAATACAATTTCGCTAAATCTTTTTCCAACCAATTCCCACGGCTCAAATCCCCACACTGTGAGAGAAGCGGCACTAACTTTGCTGAACTTTTCATCGGCATCAAGTGAACAAATTACATCAACTGAATTTTCAATAACGGCTCTTTCCTTGCGCGCCGATTCTTCCACCACATGCGCCATCTTATGGAAGACCTGGTCAAGCTTTGCCAATTCATCTGTGCCAGTGAGTTTGTCATTGAGCGGTAGGTTGATGGCAAAGCGATAGCTGTTGTCCATAAGCACTCGCAGGCGCCTGGTGAATCCGCGATTGAAAATCATCGCTACAGCGATAGCCAGCAGCACATTCAGCACCGCGCCCAGCATCAACAATTGATGTACCTGTTCCCTTTGCTCTTCCTGGTTTTGTGACCCGCGCGCCTCAATTTCTTTCTGCTCTTTAGTAATTTCGTCAGCCTGAGCAGTCAGTGTTGAGAGCATCGGGCTGACCTTGCGCATTTCGGCAAATGCCATGATGCGATTGTCTTCCTTGACGATTTTTTTGATGCGAGAGAGAACGACGACACCATTTTCCGCCACAGCTCTCATCTTTATGACTCGTTCGAGAAGGGCTGGATCGTCCTTAACCAGCCCTTCCAGGCTGTCGAAATCGCTTATGAAATGGTGGGAATCGCGGTCGGAGCGATCCATGTACGCATGCTCGGTCGACACGACGTAAGCCCCCATTCCTCCGGCCGAAGTAAGCAAATTTCGAAGGATCTCGTTGATTCGAGAGGTTATAGCGTGTGAGTGCGCTTCTCTTTTGCCTTCTTGTTCCGATTCAGTGAGCAGCTGCCCGACTCTACCGACGAGTGCAAGTTCGAAGATCATTGGTACGACGACCAGGATCAGAATTCGGTGCGAGAGTTTTAGCCGGTTGAACATTATCCCGGCCAGTGCCAGTTGGTCATTTGCGACCTTGCCCGTAATGAATAATCGTCTTTGGTAGGAACTGCACCATCGTATGGGAATCCAGACGGGATGCGGTTACCTATTTTTAGACTTATACCTCGCCAGTCAAATTAAATATTGGAAAATTCCCCCAAAACCGGTTCAAATCGCATTATTGGTGGTATTACTGTAGTAAGCCCAAAAACAAGAACCTCAGCCTTGCACAGAAAATGGGCCCAGCGCTAATCGTTAGCGCGTGGTTTAGACGGAGCTCGTTCGCTAACATCTTCAAAAAGATATTTTTGGATGTCACGGGTTTGTCACAGGTCATACCGTAATCTAATTACATGGAAGGCGGCGAGCGCACTTGAAGCGCTGGTAAAACTGTAAACAGCCAGTCCGCAACTAACAACAAGTTTGGGCAAGAGGCTCCCAGGATCTTTGATCCTGGGTCGCTCGCTTTAAGGGGTATTTTCGGCGACGGTGTCGAGGGCGAAATGATGCGCTGACAGTCTGCATCCTGGATCAGTTGGATACGTGGCTAGCCTTTCAAACCGACGTCCGACCTATTTATCGACTTCATTGATCAGGAAAAGCAGGCGATTCAAGTCGACGTTCAGAATTTCAAGGATGCGCAGAGCGACTCCTCGTTCGTTAGCTATAATCGCTAGCAGCAGGTGTTCTGTCCGCACTTCATCACTGCGGAAACGTCGGGAAATTTCGAACCCTGTCTCTACGATCCGCCGCAACAACAACGTCGAATGCAAGTCATCTTCGGCTATCTCACCCATTCCGGTGCCGTAGCCGATAATGTTTTTCATCTCGCGCCGGGCTTTGTCCGTTGATACCCCAAGCGAGTTGAGAACCATTGCGGCGACTGCTTTGTCTTGACGCAAGATTCCGATCAAAAGCTGCTCGGATCCCACGTATTTGTGTCCGAGGCGCAAAGACTCTTCTTTTGCAAAGCGAATTGCCACTTCGAGGTGAACGTTCTTTCTATTGCTGTCGGAAAGTTCGTTTTGGGCGCCGCTTCTTAAAGCCGAGGCGCCAAACCCGCCGACTCCATTTGCTTGTGATTTATAACTGTTTTCTTCCATGCCGAAGCGCCCGCTGGACATTGCTCTACTAAACATAATAGCTCTTATCTCCAATATCGGCAGAGGCAACTGTGAAGGTACTTAGCAAGCACTCTGGGCAGACGGGTGTCAATCGACACTATTGGCGGTGCAATGGCAGGCTAGGGTATTGCCTGTATCGCTCAAGCCGAGTCTTTGGCATAGTGTTAAACAGTATCATTTCCAAGAGCATGTTTGATAAAAGCAAAGTAGTTTTAATTGGCTGTCTGGCGGCTTTTGCGTGTTTGTTAGATAACTTTCTTCCAAGCATGGCAGGGGAGTCCACTGTATATATCCATGCCAATGAAGCACCGCAGCCGGTGCGTTTTCCTCGCCATCAACCGTTGATTCTTGTGCGGCCGGTTGCGCCGAAACCGGAACAGCTGGAGAGAAATCGTAACGCGCCACCCTCGCAGTCTCCACCGGCTGAAATATACCGATGGATGGATGACTTGAGCCAGCGAATATCGAGAGAATGGAAAGATCATGAAGGCAAGAAAGAGCACCTTGTAACTGAATTCAAGGTTCACACGGATGGGAAAGTATCTGACATTAGAGTGACAAGGAGTTCAGGCAGTCAATCTACGGACGAGGACGCTGTTCGCGCTGTAGATCGAGCTAGCCCTTTCAAGCACTTGCCGAAATACTTGACGGAGTCCTTCGCAGACATTCAGTACACGTTTGATGACCGCTTTACTAACGATCAGACATTGTCACGAAAAAGCGCCCCGAGAATTGACACACCGAATCAGGAAATAGTACGATAACTTTCGTACTATTGTACTTGGATCCAATCAGGTCAAGGCTGCGTCGTCACCGCATACTCGGTGCACTCGGGGTGATTATGTCTAAGAAAGTTTTTGTTACTGGAGCCTCTGGTTACATCGGCGGAACAGTCGCAGTCAGGCTCGCCAAGGCTGGCTATCAAGTAAAGGGGCTGACTCGATCAGAGTCCAGCGCGGATAAGCTCAAAACGCTTGGTGTCGAGCCCGTGTTAGGTGATTTGTTGGATGCTGCACTGCTGGGTAAATGCGCTAAAGAGGCTGACGTAGTTGTCGATGCAGCTGATTCTGATAATGAAGAAGCAGTTAAAGCCTTAATTGCTGCCTTGAAAGGTAGCGATAAAGTTTTCATTCACACAAGTGGATCAAGCATTGTTGCTGATCAAGCCAATGGTGAGCCTGCGGATAAAGTCTATGATGAGTCGACGCAATACACGCCGGCAGCGGGGAAACAAGCGCGAGTCGACATCGATAAATACGTGACTGATTCGGCGAAAGATGGAATTCGGGCAGTCGTGATCTGTCCGTGTTTGATTTATGGCAAGGGCTCCGGAGTGAAAACCGAGAGTCAGCAAGTGCCAGGGCTTATCAACGCTGCGATTGAAAGCGGCACCGCTAAGCATATCGGTCGAGGCGAAAATATTTGGTCGACCGTTCATGTCGACGATCTGGCTGGTCTTTACTTGCTTGTTATTGAAAAGGCTCCGACTGGCGGATTGTTTTTGTTCGCCGAAAATGGCGAAACCACATTCAAACAGATTGCGGAAAATATCAAAGAGGGACTGGGACTGAAGACTGCAGTCGGAAGTTGGACGATCGAAGAAGCGAGTCAAAAATTCGGCGCCGGAATGGCCATCTTTGCACTTGGCTCCAACTCACGAATTCGGGGCAAGAAAAGTCGCGAACTGGGATGGCAACCAAGTAAGAATTTAGTGCTCGAAGACGTTCTTCGCTGTTGCACGAGTCTGACAGCGGGCACTCCTGCTTAAGCACCAATAACCTAATGCACTCGAAATAAGTGCCCATAATCGAGCGCGCTCTTTATCTCTAGTACCGGATGCGGTGCGCTATTCGGCTGCTAGTTTGTAGCCGACGCCGTGCACGTTTTCGATAATTGAAGAAACGCCTGGCGCATCAATCTGCCTGCGCAAGCGCTTTATGCAGGTTCTGACCGTCTCGGGTCCAGAGCCTGCTTCCGAATTCCAAATATGATCCAGCAACGCATCCGCTTTGAAAACTTTGTTGGGATTGCGCATGAAAAATTCCAACACGGCAAACTCTTTTGGAGTCAGTTTGATCGGCTCACCATCCTTGGTGACTATGTGATTGTTGGGATCCAGCGCGACATTGCGAATGCTGAGAATATTGTCGTAAACGTTTGTCGGACGCCTCAGCAACGCTCTGATTCGGGCCGACAATTCTTTTATATCAAAGGGCTTGGTGAGGTAATCATCCGCACCAGCGTTGAAGCCTTCTTCCTTATCCTCGATGTCGTGCTTACCTGTAAGCATGAGCACCGGCGCACGACCACCAGCTGTCTTGTATCTTTTGCAAATTTCAACGCCACTTAAATCAGGCAAGCCCCAATCAAGAACGATGACATCGTATTGATACGTTTTCAGATACTGATCGGCTTCCAAACCGTTGTGTGAAATCTCAACGGTATGGTGTTGATGCGTAAGCCAATCGACAACTATTGTACAAATTGCCAGATCGTCTTCGACAACGAGTATCTTAGCCATGTTGTGGCTCGCAGATTATTTCTTGCTGCCAATCAAGATGATGTTGGCACCCAGTTGGTAACGAGCTCCGGTGTTCGGGTTGGTCACTTTTCCGTTTGCATAGAAGCCAGTAGAGCCAGTTTTGAACTCTTTAGCTGAAGCAATAATTTGACCCCAGTTTTCTCCCGATGGAGTTTTGATTTCGAGAATCAAAGTTGGTGGTGAATCACCATCTACTTGACCCTTATCCTTGTCAGCATCTTTTTCTGCTTTTTCTTTTCCAGCCATTACATTTCCTCCGCCCTATATTCCCTACAAATTATAGTGAAGAAGAGTCGCCAGTTCTAGCTACACCAGTTATATATCAAAGGATAGCCTATGCGACACGCCGCTCAAAGTTCCAGTCCGAGAGTGCAAAACTAATCAGCCGGTGAACCCAAATCCTGTAAATGTGCACGGGCTTTGGCTGCACGAGGATCGGTAGGTTGGCAAAGTTCGAGAAACTTGCTCAATTCGCCGATCGCTGATCGCTTGTCGCCCACACTCTCCAGAGTATTACTGAGCAAAAAATGCGCATCAGCATTGGTCGGGGCGAGCGCAACCGCTTGTCGATAGACATCTATTGCTTGTTTTTTATCACCTGACATGAGCAAACTGGAGCCGAGATTCAATTTGGCGGAGGCAGAACCAGGCGCGATACTGACAGCCTGTTTAGCCTGGGCCAGGGCACCGGCGATATATCCACTTTGCGAAAACGCGTAACTCAATCGAGTGTGCAGCGATTCCGAGGTCGGGAAAAGTGACACAGCGTCTTGCAATAGCTTGACTGCACGCACTGGATCTCCCTCCTGCAGACACTTAGAGGCGAGCGCCGAGAGCACGATTCGATCTTTGGGATTCAAGGTGTACGATTGTTCGAGCTCTTTACGACTGGCATCAGCCTGTCCTAACTTATCAAGTACTCGCGCATAGTTTGCGTGGTAAAGAGAATCATTCGGTTTGACTGCAATTGCCCTCTTGTAAAGGTCCGACGCTGACTGCCAATCTCCTGTGATCGTTTTGAGGGCGCCGAAATCTGCAAGAGCATCTGCATATTTGGGATCTACAGAAATCGCGGCTTGATACTCTTTTGCGGCACCATCGAGATCGCCACCAGTTATTTTGTTGGTGCCATTTAAATAATAACTTTCAGCCGAAAGGAAATTTTTGACGTTGTCTGGAATCTCGGAAACTTTCTCGATCGATGGAGAGCCGAGCACAAGCTCATTTCCAGTCCAATCGCTTTTCATAACCGGAGTTTGTTTTTTGGTTGGACCGATAATGCTGGTTTCAATTTCAGTTTGTTTCTTGGCGATTTCAAAAGCTTCTTTTAATGGAATCAATCCGTCTTGTTGACGTAATGCTTTAACTAGATTGCGCGAAAACGCATCGCTCCAGGTCATTTGATCGGGGCGGCTGGAAGAAAGAATCA
This sequence comes from Candidatus Obscuribacterales bacterium, assembly GCA_038322035.1. Lineage (GTDB taxonomy): Bacteria > Cyanobacteriota > Vampirovibrionia > Obscuribacterales > Obscuribacteraceae > PALSA-1081. The sequence continues at coordinate 4,715 of JBBQFO010000013.1, read as the reverse complement.
CATAACCTTTTCCAAGCGCCACCTTGTCTATGTCGATGTTGTATCCACTAAACAGTGTTTTTGCACCGGCCGTTAATTCAGCCGCACCGCTATAACAGGACTGGAGCACCAGCATGATGCGCTGGGCTTTCACGTCTTTTCTCAAAGTCTCCATCAAAGTTTGCATTGAGACGCAAGTTGAATAAACGTTGTCGATTGCGCAATCATACGCACACAAATATGTGGATCCGTCAGTCGTCGGAAATCCGTTTGTGGCTATGAAAACTACGACTAGATCGTCTGGACCCGCCAGCGTTCCCAGCCAGGGACTTGTCAAAGCCGAAACGATATTCTGTCTGGTTGCACTTGCGTTAATCAGCAATTTGACGTGGTCCGACTGGAATCGTCCACCGTGCGGATCGATTAGATAATCATAAAACTGCTGCGCCGACTTATCCATCGCCACTTCTGAGCCGGAGTTATCGAGGCGCTTCTCTTTAAATTTTGAGGCTCCGATAACAACGGCCCACTTCTGTTTGATTGGATTGTTTGTCGGCTTGGCGTTTGGATTGAGATCTTGAATCTTCGTAAATTCGACGCCTGGCACTGGCGACGGTGCCACTTCTGCGCTATACACAGCTGGAATATTGCAAAGCAACCCAACCATGCTAGTTAAAATAGCAATGCGCTTTCCGAAGATCATGATCTCTACCTTTTATTGGTGCGCAAGCGCAATATCAACTGCCAATACACCGCCTGGTCCGTTAAAAGATAAGTTTACCAAACTGCTGTGGGCTGCGAGTTGAGTGTTTCCGGAGAAATCAGCTGGAATGATTACCGGTGTTGGATCATCCCAACTTAACTGCATTCTTGTTGGCACCAGATCTTTCTTTCCACTTTCAGATGGCGAGACGTAAGCCGTCAGGTAATGTTGCTCTTGTAGTTCTTTTTGAGGTTGAATCTTCTTCTGTGAGAAAACCAAACTAACTTCTTCAGTGCCCGGGTTTTCGTCGAACTTCAACCATGTCTTGCTTGGCAGAGGATAATCTTGCCCCTTGGTGAGGAAGTTATTCGTACCTGTTTCCGCAGATGGAAAAAGTGTTGCGCTTTTACCGCGGCTACTCTTATTCATGACGACATAAGCGAATCCATCGGTTTGGGCAATGATGTGGAACTTGATGGCATCACCAGATTTGAATGATGTTTTGTTGTTGCAGCGATAGACTTTTCCGTCTCTAGCCAATTCAATCCAGTAAGAGATTCTGGCTGGGTCGCCTTGATAATCTGCTGTTACAGTGCCGTTTGATGGATGAATCATGGCCACGGTTTGGCTGCTTTTTTCAAGTTGACTGGTTACTTGCTGGGCCGCGTTGTTCATGCGATCCTGGTGTGCAGATTGCGTGTCGTTGCCATTCCTTGGATCCATTTTCGTCTCAATCAAACTCTTCGAAAGAGAAAGTTTAGAGGTGTCTTCAGTGGCAACGACTGGTTCGGACTTCTCTGTAGGCATGTGCAGAGCCGTGATCGGAGTAACATTTTTGTTGATCCACTTTTGCAGAAAACTAATATCTTCGTCAGCGAACTGAGCTTCCTCAAAAATCAGATGCTCGGCGGCTTTGCTGAATACCATTTGACGCTTATCTGTGGTGAGGCTGTCAAACAACTTCCACGTACCTTCCGGGTGAACGAGTTTGTCGTTGGCGCCCTGCATGAAGAGGACCGGTGAGGTTTTTATTTCCGCTGCGACAAGGAAATTCTTCTCCATAAAGGAGTTGAATTGCATCAATTCTTTTGGTGTCAGGCTCATGCGACCGAGTTTGTCTTTGGACCAAGTCTGACGCAAATCTTCTTTCTTTGTCGCTTTGCCGACAACATCAGATCCGATGTCCATCGGTTTGTTGAAGCCTCTAAAAAGTCCGTGCAAACCAACTTTGAGTTTCGTATCGCCGGAACCGAATCGATCACCAGATGGTACTGATGAAATCAAACCGGAAATAAGCTCGGGATACATCGCCGTCGCGCGCAGAGCAATCGCCCCACCCATGGATTCGCCAAGAATAATGATCTTCTTGTCTGGATAATTCTTTTTGATCCCTTCCAAAACAATTTTGATGTCGGCGAGTGTACCTTCGAAATCGAGACCGGTCTTAAGGTCATCTTGCCATTCGCCAAAGCCACGAACGTCCATCGCATAGGTTGGCACGCCAACTTTGGACATACGCTTACCAAACGCTTCATATGTGCCCTTGTGCAGACCCAAACCATGAATACAGAGGATGACGGCGTCAACGGGCTGAGAGTTGTCTATCCACGAGACAAATGGGATTTTTTGCTGGTCTTGAACAGCTGAATCTTTGACTGGAGCCAGTTTGGTCGATCGCGGCAAATCCTTCGCTTCATTAAGAGGAGCGGCATCCAGTGAAAGGACCTTCGCCCCGAGCGGCGGTTTGGTCACTGTGGTCGCAGCGGGTGCTGTAGAAGCCGGTTTCTTCGCTGTCGGCGTTGGTTTGGGAGCGCTAGCATTGGCAGCTCCGACAGATTGCCCTATTGAACTCAAAGTCATGAATGCCAGTGTAATTCGGCAAATAGTTCTATTTAACAAAGCCAGGACCTCGTAGACATGTTCGCACTATCAAATTTCCTCATAGGTTACTGGGCGCCGTCTCTAATTAGGAGCGTATACCAAACGAACTTTGCTCATTAAGCAATGCTCAGAAAACCCGAGCCCTTCGACGTTCGGACTGATTGTCCGATGCGGATGGACTACCAAAGTTCAAGTATATAAGAAAGGGAGCTACTAGTGCGCAGTGGGTGCAGTGGACGAGCACTCGTCCCGAATGGGCCGAAACTAGCCACTCGTTCCGTACGAAAAACCGTGAACATCAAAAATGCGCCGAAATTTGCAGTTCCAAGACACTCTGAAAGAGTGCGCTCCATTTCGCACTTAGCAGTTCATGCGATAAAGCCACTACAAATAGTGGCAGATACTTGTATCCAATCGACCACACAATTTTTCATTGCAAATTTCATGAAAGTTTGAGTATACGGTCATCTCTTGGGAACCAAATGAGCAGCCGTGTGGTCACTACCAGCACTAATACCGAAACTTGGATCTGACGAGCTAGAGGTGTCCATGAAAATTCTGTTTGCCCTTTTAACGACTCTTTTTCTGGCGCAAGCAGTGCCTGTCGATGCCACAACACTTGTTGGAGGCATCCAGTACCGAGATGTTGAGGGGCGCATCGGGGTTCGCATCAATCATTCTGGACGCGTACACAAAGTGCATCCGCAGTCGCCAGCAGAAATTGCCGGCATCCAAAAGGGCGATGTGATCACTTCAGTTAACGGGCTGCGCAAAGGCTTTGTCGGCAAAATCCACGGAAGACCGGGGACATTCGCAAATCTTACGGTTAGAAGAGCCGGGGAAGAGTTATCGTTTTCAGTTCCACGAGTTGAAATATTTCAAATTCAATCTACCGAGGAGCCACCACTGCTGGTGCAACGCTAAATTGAATTTTACGATGCTGCTGTAAATTTCTTGTACTGAATGTTTTGAAGCGTGATTGAGATATTCGTCTGCGGTGTGCGTTCTTGTGTCAGCCGTGCGTATGTTTGCTGAGCGCGAGACGCGACGTATGGATTTTCGTCCTGACAAATCTCGTCAATGACTGGCAATGGAAGAAGAGGATTTGATGCCAGCGCGTATCTCACATCAGCATTCTCGGCCAGCTGATATACCTCCACCAAAGTATTTCTATTATAAAATCCCGCTGTTTAACGGTGTTTGACGCGATCCCTATAAAACCGTATGGAAAGACTATAATCAGCAGTTATTGACGAGCTTGTCCAGTGCCGACAACCGAACGACTTGTTAACGCGCCTGCAAGAAATTAGCAAGAATTGCTACTTATAGTGTTTGAACCGAAGACTCAGCAATTGAATGACGACGCGGTTACCACCCAGATTCTACTTCCAGGACATTACGTCATGCGCACTTCGTACGACAAAATTGAATTTAATCACACAGTGATTGAAGAGCCCACTGCTTTTAAGCGCTCCTTCGCCGGCAAATATCAGTTTGTCTCTGAGATTGGCAGCGGCGGTATGGGAGTGATCTACAAAGCCAAGCAACCGCTTCTAGATCGATATTATGCAATCAAAATGCTTAGCGTACAGAGGGCAAATCCTCAAGCGCTCGCTCGTTTCCATCAAGAAGCAAAGGCCGCCAGCACACTCAATCATCCTAATGTAATTGCTGTCCACGATTTTGGTTTTACTGATGACGATGATCCATACATGGTCATGGACTTTGTCGAAGGAATGTCGTTAGCCAATCTGATCCAATCTGGCGGCGCGGTCCCGTACGAGGAAGGACTGGGTATCTTCATTCAAATTGCCACCGGAATGAATCATGCCCATGCGTCCGGCGTTTTGCATCGTGACTTGAAACCAAGCAATGTGATGCTGACCAATCCTGAAAGCCTAGTTGCCGAGGTGAAGATTGTCGATTTTGGAATCGCCAAAATAAACAAGGCGGAAGAGTGTAGCAGCCTCACTCAAACGGGAGATGTTTTTGGTAGCCCGCTTTATATGAGCCCCGAACAAGCATCCGGCAAAAAAGTCGATGCGCGTTCTGATATCTATTCACTCGGATGTTTAATGTACGAAACTTTGACTGGTGCACCACCACTGCAGTCCGACACGATCATACAAACAATGTTTATGCATCTCAATCA
>JBBQFO010000012.1:0-44203 GCA_038322035.1 Candidatus Obscuribacterales bacterium | reverse complement strand
TCAATCTCTTCGACCATCGAACGAACGTTGCGTTCGAGGGATCGAACCACTGAACTTGCTTCTTCCGACATTCTTTCTTTGAAGCGTTCGAAGCGTGTGTTCAACTTTTCGATGAATGCACCGTTGGTGTCATCCATGTGCGAGTTCATGCCTTGAACTATTTTGTTTAATTCTTCAGTGCGTGTGTTGACCAGCTCGTTCAAATCAGTTTCAGCGGTGCGTGCCAGTGCTTCGGTCTCGATTCTGAATTGCTTGCAGGCTTCGCGAAGTGACTCGTAAAGCGCGTTCTTCGTTTCATCAACGTTAGTTTGATTGGCAGTGAGCAGTTGCTTGATCGAGTAGCGTCCGTTTGCTGCAACGTCGGAAACTTTCAGTCTCGACTCTTCGCAAGCGTCATCAAGGCTCTTGATCAATCGTTGCGAAAGGTTAGTTGTCGTGCGTTGGCTTTCCTTTTCAATTTGCATACAGTCAGCGACGAGATTGTCGACCTGCGCAAGCAATCTATGTTTGATTTCTTCTGCGCGACCGTTCAGTCGTTTCGCTGCTTTTTGAACTTGCTGCTCCAGCTTGCTCATCAAACTGGCCATTTCGTTCATAACAAGACGAGGTTCGTGGAAGCCTTTGGCCGCTAGGACCGCGCTCGGGCTCAACTCTTCTTCTTCTTCTTCCTCTAGTTCTTCTTCGACTGGCGGATCGACGACAGCGGCTGCTTGTTCGACAGCGGCTGCTTGTTCGACGATGGCTTCGACCACCGCTTCGTCTACAGCTTCTGGTTTCGCTGCTTCTTCAGTTGTCACCGCTTCAGCAATTGGAATCTCAGCAACAACATCTGCTGCAGGTGCTTCAATGACTTCTTGCACTGGTGGCTCAGGTGGTGCCGGTGGTTCGACTACCGGTGACTTCATGTTGGCAAAAGGAGAGAGCGGACGTGGGTCTTCGTCGCCCATCAATCCAGAGAGCGCCTCGGCGAGATGCTTGATCCCGTCACCCGCTCCAGTGGCTGGTCCCTTCGTGTCCGCGGCAGACATCTCTGCCGCTGGATTGCTGCTCGTGGATGCGGCAACGCTATCATTAGTTGGTGCAGCGCTCGATGCTGCTATAGAAGGAAGATTGTCTGCCGTCTCCCCGGAAAGATCTACGGCAGATGGCCAATCTAATATTTGTGGAGCATTCTTTTTGCTCACGCCGATAGGTAGTGGAGCTGGCACTGACAGCGGGGGTGACTTCTCTACCGGTGGCGGCAATGGTGTGCTTGCGTACTCGGAGGATGGTATCGCATCTGATGCTACGGCGGCGCCTGTTTCGGTCAGCGTTTCTGAGGCTGGCTTTTTACTCAATTCGGCAACTAGATTGCCATTCGGTTCAGCAATTTTCTCAATGGCAGCTGTTTCTGCTGGTTTACCCTTGTCTGCTCCAGGTAGGATTGGCGCTACCGGTGGTGGCTCGATTTCGGAAAGCGAACCTTTTTCGAGTTGCTGATTGAGGCGCTCGAACAGTGATGGTGTTCCGTCTGAAGACTGATCTTCTTCCTGTGCAGCCGCTTCTATTGCAGGGACCAATGGAGCAACCGCTTCAAAAGGCTTGGCAACAGGAGCCCAGGATGCCGATGATATAGTTTGTGATTCCGGTTTCTCAGGGGTCCAGGCTGGTGCTTGCGAAGCACCATCGAAATTCCAGGCTGGGGGCTGCTCGACATTTGGTATGGGTTCTGGTGCCCAACCTGACGCGCCTGGTTCAGGAGTCCAGGGCTGTTCGTCAACCGGTTTAGAATCTACTCCCCAATCCGATGTCGGAGGAGTTGCCTGAGCCCAGTCGTCGGTCGGCATTGCCCAGGTCTGGGCAGGCAGATTCGTTGAGGACTTCGTCGGTTCAGGAATTACCGGCTTCGCGGCAGCTTGATCTTCAATCTCTCCATCGAAACTCATGGCTCTCGACGTCTTTTCAAAAGCACCACTTGTTGCATCAAATGCTGAATCTACAAATTCAGATGGTGGCTGTTGATTGAATGCATCGAAACCAAAATTGACTTCAGGAACGGCTGCGGCTGACGGCGGGGTGCTGGTAGTTTCCTCAGTGGCAGGCGCTTGGAACAACTGATTCTGCGGGTCTAGCTGGGCAGTCAGTTCCGTCGGTAATTGGAATTCACCGGTACTGGTGGCACCAGCGTAGGGTGGCTGGAACATATCTTCGGCGGCTAAGCTCGCCGGTGGTATCGGAGGGAATGAGGAGAACGCCTCTTGTGGCGGTGCGTTCAGATCTGCGTTGACTGGTCCGAGATCAACTGGCTTACCAAAATCTGGTGTTTGGAAGTGTTCGTTATTGAACTGTTGTTCGTTGAATACCGTTGATGGCGGAAATTGATCGTCGCCATACTGTTGAGCCGGGCTTCCAAATGGAAGATCGGGAGGTGGTGCGAATTTCTGCGAGTACTCTTCCTGAGAAAATTCAGCAGGCGAGTCGATCGCCCATTTGTCTGGACTTTGAGCCATCTGATTTTCTTCGTGTCGGATCGCACTTTCGCCAGCTAAACCTTTTGCCAAATCATCTTTAAACTGACTGGCGAAATCTGGTGGCACCAGGTCGACCTGTTCATATGGGGGGACTTGTCCAGCTTCATTAGTGGAGTCTTCCGGTGGTGCAAATGGATTCAAACCTGATAGACCGAATCCACCAGAGGCACCAGCGGGTGCCTGAGTCCATGGTGTCGGTTCTCCACCAGTGGTTGCCTGGTCGTAGCCGAAACCGGGAGTGGCAGGGGGGAGCGAGCCGGCTACTCCTTGTTCGTATCCGAAACCTTGTGCGACGGGAGTCGAGCTGTCGGTTCCTTGTTCATAGCCAAAGCCCGGAGTAGCAACTGGCTGTGGCTGCTGGTCATAACCGAAGGCTGCAGGAAGCGGCGCTTCCTCTGCTTGATCGACAGCCGGTGCTGGTGCCGTAGCCGCTGTGTCAGGTGGGTTGGCAATGTCCTGTGCCCAGCCTGAGTTGGAGGGAGCGCCCCAGTCTTGGGGTGGCTGTGCTGGTGGCTGAGCTGGTCTGATTCTCTGTGGTGGCGTAGATGGTGCAAGCTGTGGATTGAAGGCTGAAGTCTGTCCGCCTTTTCCAATTGGTTCATTATTAGGAATTGCGGCAAAGCAACTTTTGACGATTAGCTTGTTTTTGTCTTCCTGTCTGCCTTCTGGAGCGAAGAGCAGATGGCAGACTAAGCCAATATCGAGTGCTTGTTTGCCGATGCCGCCTATCGTCAGCTTGACTCCCAGGGCTGCCAGCAGCGAAATCGCTGGCTCTTGTGGACCTGACGCGTCAACAACAAGGCTGCGGCGTGACCCGCCTTGTGCATACATGGCACCTAGCTCTTCGATTTCGCGGAGCTTCGAGTCACCCAGTGGTTGGGCTGGTTTGACTGCTACATAGAGAAAATCTTTGCCGTCTAAAATTGCTTTGCGAGCTTTTTCCAGCATCAACACTTCCAGATAACGAAGCTCGAATGCGCTCGCTGTGATGTTGACGACCAGAGATCTGTTGTTGTCTCTGCCAACGACAACGCACAAATCTTTGACGCGATATGTTTCGCCTTCAGAATCTTTTTTGCCGAATGCTAAACCGGAAGGTGCTGAGACCCGCTCAAGGCAGAAGATCAACATTCCAGGCTCGAAACCGGAGCTCTCTTGCTTCGACCAATCTTCGGCCGTCTGAGGTTTAACCGGATCGTAACCACGTAAGTAGTTGACCAGATCCTGGATTTTAACGTGATGTTGACGAAGCATTGAGCTCATAAATCTACTTCAACTGACCTTTGATTACGGGGTGTCTGGAGTGGGTGCTGGAGCGGTTGGCTCTTTGGGTTTTCGTCTTCTAGCTCTGGCGTCACTAACCCTGTTCTCTGCTTGCGCAGAGGAGCCCGAAGCCGATTTAGTGATTTCTTCCAAAGCAAGATTTCGTTGTGTGGAGAGCAGTTCGAGGAAGTTCGAAATCGCTGCATCGATTTCGTTTTTGCTGCTCATGCTGTCAACGCGCAACTGATTTTGACAGACGTGTTGAACAGCGGTGATATCGTGTTCGGCTTCTTCTGTGACAGCGTTGACGCGCTTGACAGCGTCGGTCATTAAAGAATTCATTCTCTTCTCAAAACCAGTGCGGATTTCAGCAAGATCGTTGCGCACACTTTGATAAATCGTATTTTTTTCCGTTTCCAGCGCCTCTTTCAGAATGGAACTGGTGCTGACTTTGTCGGTGCATCGAGAAAGGAAAGACTGCAAGCGCTCATCGACTTGCTCGCGCAACGATCCGCACTTGGCGCCAAGATTAGTTCTTGCATCTCCGGACGCCGTCAGCAAGCTGGCAGTCATCTCGCGCGTTTGTTCGGACAATCTCTTGGTCGTCGAATCATGAACGTTGCTCAAGTCTTGAGCAACGTTGGTGAGGCTCTCATCTAGCGTGCTCTGGTGCGCTTCCATTGTCGTTTTGAAGAATTCTTGAATTTCCAGTTCCAGTTCTGAAGAGTGCTGTCCGACTTGCGTGAGCAGCGCATGCGATTGTTGGTTCAAATCCAGTTCTGTTTCCGCAGTGGTGATTTCCAGGGCTTTGTAGTGCGTTTGGAAATCATCAGAGAGCTTTTGCATCAAGGAAGAGAAGTGCGTATCGATAGTGTTCGCTTTCTGCATAAAGGTTTTGAAAAGCGAACTGTTGTATTGCTTTTCTTCGCCTCTCGATTCCCACAAGCTGTGATCGAGCTTCTGTTGCAGCGAGTTCATTACGAATGTGCCGTGGGCTCGCAAATGCTTGCCAGTCGCATGGTCTTGTTTTTCAAGTTCCACGCTTGTGTTCTCGATTGCGCCTTCATATTGATCCGACAAAGTGGTGCGTATATGGTGCACGTGATCGTCATATGAACGTTTCAAATCGGCGATAGAATGTTTGAGCTTATCCGACAAGTTGCTCAAATCAAGCTTGACTGTATCCAGGTGCTCTTCTGTCTCTTTGACTTCAATATCCATGGTCTTTTGCAATCTTTCGATGCTCTTTTCCATGAAGCCTTTCAGATCGCTTTCCAGTTCTTTGGACTTGGTTTCGATCAAGCTAGCTGAACTCGAATCGCCATTCTTTCTCGTGCTGCTGTGTTCCTCAGCCGACTTCTGGAGATTCTCTGAGACTGTGCTCTCGATCTCCTTCAGCCGTTCTTGCCCGCCGTCGAAGAGACTTTTGAATTTTTTGCCTGCAAAGGTCATTTAGTCAATTGCTCCTTTCTCTATTCTCGTTCAAACTGCAACATGGCGCTGCGATATGCCATCACGGCTAAGGCGGCTGCTCTTCCAGCTTCTTCAATCTGAGGTACTTGCAAGTTCAATTCAGTCAGCTCGCTTGTGAAACTGCGCGAAATTCGTTCGATTTCGTTTTTCATCATGCGCAGCTGCTTGTCTAAAGATTCTGTGGCTGCTGTTTTGACTGTTTCGATTCGCTCGCTAGAACCGCCGCTGGTGCGTGCATACTCTGATTCGAGTTGGTCGACAGTGCGCTGGAATGTCTTCAGAACCTCTTTACCCCTAGCTTGTAATCTCGCATGCATGAGCTCTCTGAGCTCGTGAGCCGCCAGTCCGTCAGTGCCGCTCGGTAGTCTCGCTTCTTCGGCAAGGGCTGCATCAAACTTAGCTAGTAATCTCTCTAACCTGTCGTTGTATTTCTTCTCCAGGCGCTTGAGGGAGCTTAAAAACAACTTGTGACTGGCGGTGATTTTGGCATTTGCGTCAGTGGCGAAATGACTGATTTCGTCTTTGACTTCGCCGACTTTGCGCTCCAATTTTGTGGCGTGACTTTGCTGAGAACTAGTTGCTTCGAATGTGATTGCATTGCGGAAATTGTCACTTATTTCAGCTGAATCTTTTTTCCATTCTTCCAGCCGTCCGACCAGACGCGCTTTTCCTGCGGCGCCAGCCTTTTCGACTAACTTAGCACCCTTGCCTGCATCCGCTTCCAATTCTTTGACGGTGTCAGTGACGATTTCAGTAAGATGCGCGACTACACTGGTGATCTTTTCTTCCATCTCGCTGTTGTATTTGTCGAGAGTTTCTTCAATGCCTTTTTTTGTTTCGGCGATCACCGCGACCACGGCCGCGTCGAGCGCCTGTGCCTTGACTGTCAGCACTTGTTCGAGTGCAGTTTCTGAGTCTTCAATCTGTTTGCAACTTTCGCCGGAGAACTTGTTTAATGTCTCCAAGCCGCGACCGGCAAAGTTGGCGAAGCGCGCCTCTGGATTTTCTATTAATGCACGCAGTTCGGCCAGCTGCTCTTCGACAAGCTTTGTGATCGTCTCGCTGGCTTGCTGACCACGACCAGCAACTTGCTGACGGACTTCGCGAGCGGCTGACATCATCGTATCGATTTCTGTGCGTTCAAACTCGGTTAGCCTGTCGAGAAGCTCTTCTCGATGGCTTGTCAAATCTTCGATGTTGGCATCGATAAAATTCTTCGACTGTTCAACTACCTTTAGCAACTGTTGGCTCAAGGATTTTTCAAGAGCATCGTTAGATAAAACGAGTTGATCGATGCAATTTCGGACAGTCTTGTCAAGTTCGCCACTGGCTTTGTCCAGTGCCTCAGCCATCAAATTTGCCGCCGAGCCAAAATTTTCTTGGGCCGGGGCATTCTGGTCTGCCATTACTACTCCTGTTCGCCTTTTCCTGAGCCAAACTACAGTTCTTTTGGAACGCCGAGAAGTTTATGCCCCCTTCTAAGGATGGCTAAGCATTTCCATGCCCAAACCATAGCACTCATCATCCGATGAGCGTTACAGGCTTAATCTTAACAGTGATCAGCCATGTGTTGGCTGCTTTTCCGTTTCTCGATTTCGGTTTCGTTCAATGCGGGACATCGCCGTCATTGAAGCTTCCATTACTGTTTCTGATAATGTTGGATGCGGGTGGATGGCGACAATCAAATCTTCCAGTACGGCGCCCATTTCAATTGCCACCACTGCCTCTGCAATCAGTTCGCCGGCTCGCGGTCCAACCATGCCAACACCGAGAACTTGAGTGGTTTCTGGGTCGTAAATAACTTTCGTGTGACCGATAGGTTCGGCCAAAGTCATCGCTCTTCCTGAGGCTGACCATGGGAATTTAGCTGCGCCGACTTCGCGCCCCGCAGTTTTCGCCTCTGTTTCTGTGATGCCGCACCAGGCTATTTCAGGCTCTGTGAAGACCACGGCTGGAATGGCTCGGTTGTCAAAAGAAGATTTGTGACCAGCTAAAACTTCAGCTACAACCTGTCCTTGACGCATCGCACGATGAGCAAGCATTGGTTGACCAGAAATGTCGCCGATGGCGAGAATTCGTTTATCAGCCGTTCGGCAGGAGGCATCGATCTGAACGAAACCTTGTTTGTCGATTTCAACTGATGTGTTTTCCAGGCCCATGTTGTCGGTATTTGGTACTCTGCCGACGGCGATTAAGACGCGGTCGAAGGTGATCGATGCTGGCAAATCTTTGCCTTCTAATCCAACTATCACACCGCTGCCGGTGTCTTCTAAGTTGGTTACTTTCGAATTCAAGTGGATAGCTTTGAAGGCTGTGGCCAGATGGGTTGCCAACGGTTTAACCAGATCACGGTCGACTCCTGGCAACAATCCGTCAGTCATTTCGACAACAGTGACTTCGCTGCCTAGTGCTGCATAAACTGTGCCCAACTCGAGACCAATGTAGCCGCCGCCGATGACCAGCAAAGTCTTTGGCACTTCTTCAATTTTGAGCGCGCCAGTCGAATCCATAATGCGTGGGCTCTGCATGTCAGCTTCTTTCTTGAAGAGCTTTGGCAGAGCTACCGGTCGCGAGCCGGTGGCGACGATTGCGTGTTTGAACTTGATCCGAGTGGCACTTTCGCCGTCTTTCTCAACCCGTACACTGCGGTTATCTTCGAAGCGAGCGTTGCCATTGATGATTTCGACGCCAGCGCTCTTGCACATACCGACGATGCCCATAGCGAGCTTGTCGGTGACGCCCAGTTTCCATGTTCTCAACTCGTCGACGTTCAATTTGGGCTTTTCAAAATGCAAGCCGAATTTGGCGGCACTTTGGCTTGTGTTGATTACTTCTGCGGCATGCAGCAATGCTTTCGATGGAATGCAACCCATGTGCAGACAGACGCCACCTGGCTTCGGCATTGCGTCAACGAGGATCACTTTGATGCCCAGTTCAGCTGCACGCAGAGCTGCCGTGTAGCCACCAGGACCAGCGCCGATCACGACGAGATCGATTTCTTGCACCATTTCGCCAACGACCATATTTCTCTAGGCCTCCAAAAGAAAGGTGAACGGCTCTTGTAACCGCTTCACCACGTGTTGCATAAAGTAGGCAGCCTCAGCACCATCCGCGATGCGGTGATCGAAGGATAGTGCCAGTGGCATAATCAATCCGACTTCGATGTTTCCGTTTCGTACTACAGGCTTCTGATTGGCTCTCGCCATTCCGAGGATGGCTGCTTCTGGGTGGTTGATCATTGGCACCATGTTGGTGCCACCAATCGAACCGATGTTTGTCAAAGTGAAAGTGCCACCTTGCAGGCGCTCCAACTCCACTTTTCCTGCTTTTGTTTTTTCTGAAAGATCGGCTAGCTCTTTGGATATTTCGATGATGCTCTTCTGATCGACATTGCGGATTACAGGAACGATCAAACCGCGTTCTGTGGCCACTGCCACACCGATGTTGTAGAAGTGTTTGAAGACCAATTCACCGGTCTTCTCATCCAGGCTGGCATTGAATTGTGGGAACTTTTTCAGACCACTGGCGATAGCTTTGAGGGCGAAGACCGTCAGAGTTAGTCGACCGCCATGCGTTTTGACTTCGCTTTCGTACTTGGCTCGATAGGCGTCAAGCTCGGTTACATCAGCTTCGTCGAAGGTCGTGACGTGCGGAATGTGAGTCCACGATTGCATCATGTTCTGAGCGATTTTTCTTCTGATCCCTTTAAGTGGAACACGTTCGACTGCACCGAATTTTGTGAAATCAGGCAGATCGATTGGAGCTGCGCCCCTGCCACCTTCGGTCAGTGGAGCGGCTTTCGCTCCGCTTTCGCCGTACTTAGCAGCCAGTGATTGCACTACTGATGGTGCTGCTTGTTGCTTGCTCTCGATTGGGTGAGTCTGACTTGAAGCACCAGATATAGTGCCTTCGAGTGAGCCGGCTGCGAAGCTGCGAACGTCTTCTTTGGTGACGCGACCTGACGGACCAGAGCCTTTGATCAAGCGCAGATCGAGGTTCAGCTCTCGGGCTAGACGACGAGTGGCTGGGGCCGCCGGCACTGGACCAACGCCGTTGTGCCGCACTTCCATTGTTGATTTGCCGTTACCGGTTGCGTGTCCGGCAGCTACTGCCGTTGCAATTGGTGGTGCGGTTGCGATCGAATCGTTGATTGTTTTCTGCTTTGTCTCAGCAGCGGCTTCCTGCTTCGGAGTCGCTGTCCCGCCCGCCGTTCCGAAGGTGATCATCACCATGCCGACCTTAACCACTTCGCCGACTTTGACGTGTACTTTCTCGATCGTTCCGTTGACCGGGCAAGGAATTTCAACGACAGCTTTGTCGGTTTCTACTTCCAGAATCGGCTGGTCTTCTTTGACCAGGTCGCCTTCTGCAACCCGCACCGCCAGTACTTCCGCTTCATGAATTCCTTCTCCAAGATCTGGCAGTATGAATTCGTTCGACATTGTGTAATCCCCTTTCTCTAGAACGATAGTGTTGCGCGGCATCCTTCAAGAACGCGCTCGGCATCAGGCAAGTAAGCACGTTCCTTGGAAAAATATGGAACTTGGCAATCGAAACCTGTGACGCGCTTAACTGGTGCTTCCAAATAGAGGAATGCATTTTCGTTGATGCGGGCAATGATTTCGGCGCCTATGCCGCAGGTGCGAGGACCTTCATGCACAACTACGCATCTGCCGGTTTTGCTGACAGATTCTATGATTGTGGCAGCGTCGAATGGAGAGATGGTGAGCAAGTCGATTACTTCTGCATGCACGCCATCTTCTTCCTCGAGCAGCTCAGCCGCTTCCAAAGTCGGTCTCAAGCTTGCACCATAAGAGACCAATGTGATGTCTTTGCCTTTACGGGCAATTTGAGCTTGTCCGATTGGCAATGTTTCCATCGCATCGGGCACTTCTTCTTTGAATAGACGATAAACAGCTTTGGGCTCGTAATAGATCACTGGATCTGGATCTTGTATGGCGCTGTGCAGGAGAGCGCGTGCGTTACGTGGACCGGATGGGATTACCACTTTCAATCCTGGTGTGTGTGCATAGATGGCTTCCCGGCTTTCAGAGTGGTGCTCGATCGCTCTGATGCCGGCTCCGTAAGGTGCTCTCATCACCATCGGCACTGTCAGCCTGCCGCGAGTCCGATTTCTGAATCGTGCTGCATGAGACTCGAGTTGATGGTAGTTGTAGTAGTCGAAACCAGCGAACTGAATTTCGCAAATTGGTTTCAATCCGTACAAAGCCATTCCGATTGCGGTTCCTACAATGCCTGATTCTGCCAGCGGTGTATCGATCACTCTGGTGTCGCCGAACTTGGCGTGCAGACCTTCTGTAATTCTAAATACGCCTTCGTCTTGACCGACGTCTTCGCCCATCACAATCACACGTTTGTCTTTGGTCATGGCTTCATGCAGCGCCAGATTGATCGCTTTCGCCATGTTCATTTGTGTCATTTCTCTGCTCCTTGCTCGACTAGCTCATGCCTTGTATCTGCTACTCAGGCTGCTCTCGGATGTGGTGGAATTAGATTTGGGCTGGACTGGGTGCTTTCTTTTCGCCCGCTTCTTTCTTAGTCTTTTTGTACTTGACCATGTGATCGGCCAACTCTTGCCGTTGTTCTGCCAGGAACGGATGCATCTCAGCGAAGGAGTAGTCGAACATGTGCAGTGGATCGCTCAGTTCTTCCGTCTTCGCCATCTCTTCCGCTTTGGCTACGGCTGCTTTGATTTCAACATCAAGCTCCGCGTCGATTTGAATTTTTTGTTCTTCGTTCATGATGCCTTTGGCAGCAAGATATTTGGCAAAGCGCAAAAGCGGTTCTCTCAAGTGCCACTTCTTCGACTCATCATCCGAGCGGTATCTCTTCGGATCGTCGGCAGTTGTGTGCGGTGTAAAGCGATATGTGAGGCACTCGATCAGTGTCGGACCTTCGCCTCTTTTCGCTCTTGCGATCGCTTCTTGCGTTGCCGTGTACACGGCCAGAACATCGTTGCCATCGACTCGTATGCCCGGCATTCCGTAAGCAATTGCTCGCTGGGCAATCGTCTCGTTTTTCATTTGTTTTGCAATCGGCACTGAAATTGCATATTGGTTGTTCAAGCAGACGAAGACAACCGGTGCGTTGAAGACCGCTGCGAAATTTAGTGCTTCGTGACAGTCACCTTCAGAAGAGGAACCGTCGCCGAAAAATGTCAGAACCACTTTCTTTTCTTCCTGAATGTTCATCGCCATTCCGATTCCTGCGGCGTGCAGCAATTGGCTGGCAACAGGAACGCACATTGGCAAATCGTTCACACCATCAGGAACTCTGGCGCCTTCTTCAAAACCGTTCCAGTAAAGAAGGATAGTTTCAAGCGGCCAGCCTCTGTAGAGCATGCCTGCCAATTCGCGATAGGCCGGAACTAACCAGTCCTCTTTTCGCAAACAAAAAATTGCGCCCATGCTGATCGCTTCGTGACCAGAGGCTTGTGGAAACGTACCAATTCTTCCCTGTCGTTGCATGTTCAACATGCGCTCGTCAGCCCGTCTGGCTTTCAGCATGTAGCGATACAAAGTCTTGAGCTCATCATCAGTGAGCTTAGGCTCTAACTTCTTGTCCAACTCGGCGTTTTCGTCGAGCACAGACAAGTACTCTAGCTTGAAGGGCAAATCGATCGGTTTTCTTGGCATTGCTTAGTCACCGCTGACGAGGACCTCGCGGTCCATGAGTGCTGGCGCATCTTCACGTTTCAATCGTCTTTGCAAAAAACTTGCAGATTGGAGAGCTTGACGTCTTTGAAGACCAGCAAAAGTATGTCACATCGGTGCCACCATTGCCAACAAAAAGCCTTCAGAAATGGCTAAAACACTGTTGCTGAGCGGAAAGTTGAATGAATAATAAAAGCATCTACGGGCTCATTAATCTGCTTTCACGATCGGGTCCATGGTAGCGTCAAGCCGGAAAAACCGGCACTATGACTAGATTATGATCACCCGGTAGCCAACACGACAGCGGCAGTTTGGAATTCCAGAACAAAAAAGAGCTGCGGCAACAGCTCCTCAGTGTCATATCTGAACAGCAATCCAACGCCAGCCGGATTGTGTTTGGATCGGAATCGAAGGGAAAGACCGATTTGAATAGATTAAGGGATAGCAGTGACAATTTAGTGACAGCCTCATAAACTGATAAACTCTGCTGTCCACTTCCGTGAGCCTATGACCGCTTCATCGACTAAACCGAATTGGCTGAAAGTGCGCCTGCCCACAGGCGAGCCGTATCAGCGTGTCAAAAACTTGATCGATGAGAATGACCTGCACACAGTCTGCGAATCTGCGGCTTGTCCGAATCGCGGCGAATGTTGGTCGCGCGGCACCGCCACGTTTATGATTCTGGGCAACATCTGCACCCGCAGTTGCGGCTTTTGCAATGTGATTACAGGCAAGCCGACCGAGTTGGACCTGGATGAGCCTCGGCGTGTGGCCGAAGCTGTCGCGAAAATGCAGCTCAAGTATGCGGTCATTACCTCAGTCAATCGGGACGAGTTGAAGGATGGCGGCGCCTCGGTCTGGGCGGCAACAATAACTGAGACGCGCAGGCTTTCCCCTCAAACAAAAATTGAAGTTCTGATTCCAGACTTTTGCGGCGAGTGGGATGCACTGAATACGGTGCTAGAAGCACAACCTGATGTGCTCAATCACAACATCGAAACTGTGCCGAGGTTGTATCTTCAAGTGCGACCGCAGGGCAGATTCGATCGCAGTCTCGAATTGATCTGCCGCGCCCATGATGCTGGATTTGTCACCAAGTCGGGACTGATGATGGGGCTTGGCGAAACCGACGACGAAGTTATCGAAGTATTGAAAGAATGGCGAAAGGTGAACTGCGATTTGATCACCATTGGTCAGTACATGCAACCGACTGCGAAGCATTTACCGGTGGACAGATGGGTTGAGCCCACAGTCTTCGAACGAATCAGCAAAGTCGGAATGGAGATGGGGTTCCGCAATGTGTTTGCGGGACCATTAGTGCGCAGCAGCTACCACGCCGACGAACAAGCAATGCTAGCCTAGCGAAATGGAGCGCCGTCCTCCCGATTGCCTCGCAACGTCGTTCGCTTCCGCTCCAACTTCACGAGCACTTCACGGAATCAATTGTAGAAACCCGTCGTCTAACTTGTTGATGGCGCGCATTTTTTTGTTGACGCCTGTTAGCGCTCCTATGGTCAACAAAGGAAGGGAAGCATGAATTGGAAAATTTTATTACCGGTATCAGCAATGCTCGTCACGCTCATGCCGACTGGAGCATTTGCTCGAAATCATAGCATCCTGGATGGATTGAGCCCTTCCTCAAGCATGTCCACTAGTCCGCTGCTCGGTGGTGGCACCTCACTGCTCGGTTCGCACGGCAATTCTCTGACCGGCGGTTTGACCAACGGACTGAATTCGACCGCGTCTCCTGTGGCTAATACACTCACGAGTGGACTGACAAATCACGGTCTTCTCAACACTAACAGTGGATTGCTCGGCAATAGCGGACTGCTCAACGGCAACGGCTTATTGAATAAACACAAGCATAAGCGCAGTTGGTTGAGCCGTTTGCTGAGCGGCAATTTCCTCGGACTGGGAAGATTTCAAAACGGCAGCTTCAACAACAACGGCAGCCTATTTGGTAATTCGAACTCCGGTATCTTTCGTCGTTTGCTGGGGAATCGCAACTTTTAAATGTTGATCTAGTGCCCGAGGGCTTGCTAACCCTCGGGCATTGATTTGGTATCCAATACTTTTAGGCAAAGCGCTACACGTCCTTGTCGTGGATGACGTAATTAGGTAGATTGACTTCGGAATCTTTTTTAGAGTTCGATGCTAGATCGATTTTGATTTTGATCTCCA
Source organism: Candidatus Obscuribacterales bacterium (assembly GCA_038322035.1). Classification (GTDB taxonomy): domain Bacteria; phylum Cyanobacteriota; class Vampirovibrionia; order Obscuribacterales; family Obscuribacteraceae; genus PALSA-1081. Next base: position 30,102 of record JBBQFO010000012.1, on the reverse strand, counting down.
GGTCTTTGACGCTGAAATCTTGCCACTCGAATTTCTTCGGATCTTTCAAATTGCCGCCGAAATCTTCAGTAAGTTTCTTGGCATCGTTTGTTAGCAACTGTTTCTTTAAAAGCATCTCCTCCGGGCCGAGCAACTCCAACTTAGGGCAGGATTTAGGATCGAGTCCCAAGTTGTCCATTTGTTTTATGTTTTGCAAGTAGCCTTTGGGATCTGCTTCACGCAGTTCACTGATTTGATTGTTGATCGGATTTTTTTGAACGTCTTTGTTAGTCGCTCCAATTTTATTTTCAACTGTGGAAATGCTCTCGACGTTGTGGATGTTAGCAGTCATGGAAGTCTCCAATTGATAGTAAGGTTTGAAGTCAGGCCAAATGACCGACTTCTGTAAGATAGGAAAAAGAAGTGACGGCTCGGTGGCAGACTTGTGACGGGTTCGTGGCAGACTTTAGATGGACTATTCGCCTGCGTTCAAGTTGGTTACTGCGATTACTGTTTTGTCCTGGGTCAAGCAGTGAACTAAGAATGGACCACCTGTTTGTGCTGATACCAGGAAGCGTGTTTCGTCGTCCCGTTCGTCTAGTAGTTGAGCTTTCAGTGAACGAGGGTTGGCTGAAAGTCCGAGTCCAAGCGCTTTTCCAACGGCTTCTTTGGCCGACCAGTATTGAATTACGAGTTTGTCCTTGTTCGGTCCAACAGCTTTTTGTAGCTCCGTTATTTCTTCTGGAAGAAAAGCCAACGTTTCGAAACCGCTTTCTTTTGGTTCGATTACTTCAACGTCGATTCCGACTCCGCGAGAAGCCAGTTTGTGTGCGGCTATTGCCACGGCGATTCCGGCTTTGTGACTGATTGAGAGATACGGTTCAGCGCCGACAATCTCAATCCATTTTCCTGTTGCGAATGGTTGTCCGAGTTCGTTGGTTGTCACAATCACGTCGGCAGAACAAACGCTCAGATTGTGGCTGGATTTGAGAAGTCTGCGTACAGCCTCTTTTGCTGCGATTCTTCCGCAGAACCACTCACGTTTTCTCGGTAAGTTTGTCAGCGCCAGATATTCCTGTCTCTCGCTTGTGTGCAGCACGTAGTCCAAGCACCAGGTCAGTGTCGATTCATCTGTCGGCAGTTGACCGGATTGTAGGATGGCGTTGCTCCAATGATCTGAACGACCCAATGCCGCTTCTAAATAAGGCATTGTCTCCGAGAGAAATGTAGTTTGCGGTTGAGCGATGTATTCTTTCCAGCTGTCGTTGAGAATGATTCTTCGGCTGCTGATACCTGTGAACTTTGCTAGCACAACGTCGTTGTTGTCCACGATGTAGACGTCGCCTTCAGTGCCTCGCGATGTGATCGAATTGAGGTTGGCTGAGACTTTGAGCGTGCCTCGCAAATTCGCAAGATCGGTAAAAAATTCAAGCGACTCGACCAGGAAAGGGAGCAACGCACTAACGTCTTCTTTCTCTTCAAAGAGGTGGAACAGAACAATTTGGGTTGAGTTGTCCAGCAAAAGTGGATCGATTAAAAATCTCGGATCGGCTTCGCCTGGAAACCAATCATACGCAGGGCGCGCTTCAACAAATCCGCTGCTGGCACGCTTGCCCACTGTTTTCAGTGCAACGACGGACTGCATGCGCGGCCCGTGAAACATCGTATTGGCTTGATATAAATCTGATGGCAGTAAAGTCGGCTCTCGCCCATTTATCGAATTATTTGTCAGCAACGGCGCGGCCGGGTAGTATTCACCGAACTCAACGCGGCATGACATTGAAGGCCCGTTGAATTGCTCGACTCCGACCTGGTCGATGCTTGTTTCGAACGTGAAAGAATCGAGTTGTTGAGCTTTTAGTCTCAATCTGCAACCGTCGCGACCGACGCGAATTCTACGCGCCGCCCTGACAGAGCTGATTCTTAAAACCGGTCGCCCCGGAATTAACAAACTTGCTATTTCGCTCATCGCTTCCAATGCAACAGTGAGCGGTAGCAGATAGACTCGCTCTGGTTCAGGCACGGCGGATGAGACGTTGCCACCGATTGCGTGGTCGAGCAGATACCGGTGATTGTCGAGTGTGATCAACAATTCCGCTTCTGCTTGTTGCTCAAAGACTTCACAGTTGACTAATCCATTGCGAAGAAATGGTGGCATAGTAAAAGAGTCCGAGCTTGCGTCGGTTTGTTGTTGCGCAATCAGGTACGCACGCATTACTTCTTCCTGCATGCCCATCAAATTATTATGGAACTCAGCCATGCTGGTCAAATAAGTCTGCACCACATCTAGGGGCTGTTCATCTGGTTCGCTTTCTTGCTCCTGAACGTCCGAGTTTTGCTCGAAACCATGATCCGCCTGCTGAGAATCTTGCCATTGCTGTGATTGTTCGCGATGTTTCGCCGCGGCTGCATGAGATTCTGTGCGCAACTGTTTCGCCACTTCTTCCGATAAAGTGATTCTTGGATATTTCAAATCCAACCGAACTGATTGCCGTGGACGTGGCTTTGAGATTTCATCGAATTCAATAAACTCTGGTGAGCGTCTGGCAAACAAGTAGTCCAGTTCCATCTCGACGCCATGCGCGGCCAATTCGGCAAGGCAGTGATTGAACTGCGTAATACCAGAGTTGTAAGAGGTGTTCGATGCGACCGCAAGATGTGCCTTGTCTTGCAACGTGTCCCCAATCAATGAAGTCAGTACACCTTTCGGTCCCACTTCCACAAACATGGTGACGCCGTCTGCATACATCGCCTCAACCGTCTTTTTCAGCATGATCGGCTGAGTGAATAATTTGGTCGTAATATCTCTGATCGCTGCCGTGTCTGCTGGATATTGGGCCACTCTGGAACACGACCAAATTGGAGTCTTCGGCAGATCGAGTTCCATATCTTTTATTTCTTGATTTTTCGGATCGACCATACCTTCCACGAGCGGCGTGTGGTACGGAATAGCCATCGGCAGCGGCTGTGGTTCGAATCCTGCGGCGGTCAGAGCCTTCATCGCTCTTGCAACGGCCTCTTTCGAGCCTGATAACATAGTTTGTGACGGGCAAAGCGCCGCGCTCAAATACAAATCATCGATACCTTTCAGCGAATCACTGAGGCTGTCGTAATCTGCCACGAGCATGATCGAGCGCAAGTTCGCTAGTTTTTCTTTTGAGATTGACTTGGCGACCTCTGTGCTGAGGCGGTAGAAGAGAGGTGCTACGTCCAAGATGTTTACGGCGCCGCTCATCGCTAGAGTGGCGAACTCTCCGGTGCTGCATCCTAACAGTGCATCCGCTTTCACTCCGACATTTTGCAGGATTGTAAACAGCGCCCATTCTGACATTAGCACGTTGACTACAGCAGAATCCATTGCTGCCAGCGAAGCAATCGATTCTTGCGATTGATCGCCTCTTGGAAAAATTCTGCGACTAGGCATGACTTCGCTTTGGCATTGATTTGCAAGCAAATCGATGTAGTCGAAAACGATGCGCACTTCAGGGAAGTGGAAGCAAAGATCCTGCAGCCTGTTGGGATAAGCCGCACCCAGTCCCGGCATGACAAATGCGAGTTTGCCTTTTCCTACTTTCCGATCTTTTGTGTGATAGACGTCGGCGATCTGTGGTGTCTGATCTGCCTGCAGCGATGATAAAACGCCTTCAATTTTCTTTTGCAGATCTGCGATTGTGGTTGCCACAATCGCCACTGTTTGTTTGTCGCCTTGAGTCTTACGAGCTTTTGTAGCCAGGGCGAAAGCCACATTGCGCAAGGCTTGTGATCCGTTATTGACTAGATAGCTACGCACTTCAGTCAGTGAGCTCAAGAGCGCTTCATGTGTTTTTCCGACAAAGAGACAGAGTTCAGTTTCCCATTCTAAGAGCAGGCTGTCCGTTTCGTTTTCGTAACCGTCATCGTGCTCTTCCAGAATTGTATGAGCGTTGACGCCGCCGAAACCGAAGGCGCTGACTGCAGCGCGTCGAGGTGAGCTGTAGAGATCCCATTTATGCTGGTCTTTTTGGGGAATCGTAAATGGAGTTTTTGAATGGATCCACGTTCTGGTTTTGGAATTGATGTAGCAAGGAGATTTCTGCCAATCAATTTGAGTTGTCGGTGTGTCGACGTTTAACGTTGGTGGCAGAATTTTGTGATAGAGCGCCAGCGCTGTTTTGATCAAGCCTGCTACACCACTGGCCGCTTGAGTGTGACCGATCATCGACTTTACCGATCCGATCGCACACCAGGCATTGCCAGATTCGCTCTCTCCAAAGACTCTTTGTATAGCCTGAATCTCGGCGGCGTCACCAGACGGAGTGCCGGTTCCGTGCCCTTCCAACAATCCGATAGTGGACGGGGAGACGCCGGCCATCTCATAGGCGCGCCTCAGCGCCAGTGCTTCACCTTCCACGGAAGGTGCGAGCATACTTGTGCCTTGTCCGTCGCTGGAACTTCCTATACCGGTTATTACTGCATAAATTCTGTCACCATGGGCGATGGCATCCTCGTAGCGTTTCAGAACCACCATGCCCAAGCCTTCGCCCAGGAGCGTGCCATCCGCTTTGTCATCGTAAGGGCGGATGTTTTCTTGCTTTGAGAGTGCACCGAGCCCACAGAACATCTGGTAAAAGACAGCAAATGCGTTGACGTGAATGCCACCCGCCAGGGCCAGGTCGCATGATCCCGCTATCAGGTCGTTGACTGCCATCTCGACGGCAATCAAAGACGAGGCGCAGGCAGAATCCAAAACGGTGCTCTTGCCCTTGAATCCAAGTCGACCGGCGATTCTTCCAGCCAAAATGTTTGGCATTACAGCTGGTATCGTGTCTGAGCTGCAATTGTTGAGCGAAGACTTCAGCCCTTGTTCGAGCAGAATGATCTGTTCCTGAGTGTATTCCGGATGCAAGGATCTGATCACATCCACCACTTGTTGGATGGTTTCGCCGTGCTGAATCATATTCATGCTGCCGGCACCGGGTGCCGACGTTCGTCCCAAAATAACTTCGGCGCGATTGCCGTCGTACTGCTTATTGCTATATCCCGCGTCAGCGAGTGCTTCGGTTGCTACACGAAGTGCCAAAAGTTGATCCGGGTCTGAACCCGAAATGCTGTTTGGCATAACGCCGTATTTGAGTGGATCGAAGTCTGCCAACTCAGTAATGAATCCACCGCGTTTGCAATAGATTTGTTCGAATGAAGTTGGATTCTGATTGTAGAACTTATCCGGATTCCACTCGTCCGCGGTAGCATCCCTGGTGGCATCAACGCCGTTGACGATGTTGGTCCAGAATTGCGATAAGTTAGACGCGCCCGGAAACAGGCACGACATTCCGACGATTGCGATCTTGTTGACTGAACTGGAGGTCTGCGAGTGCGCGGGCCTTCCTGCCGGTTTCATTTGGTCGTACCCAGTGGGGTGGCTTGACTGGCCAGTCTGTTCAGCGATTTGCTGCCGACGCCGCCCAGACCTTCGACCAATATCACCATCTCTCCGTTCTTACGGTAGATAGCTAGTTCGCAAGTCAGTTCTCTGGCAGTGGCACCTGGATTGATGAAGATGCGACCGTAGAGTTCTTCGCTACTCTGGACTTTGCCCAAGATATGCAGTGTACGGAATCCAGTCGGCAAGACCGTGATATCGAGGTTGTGACGAGCCCACACACCAGCTAGTTGCATTGAGCTGTCGAAGAGAACTGGATCGATGACCCACTTGTCGCCGTTGGTTTCAGCGAAGCAAGTATTTTCTTCAGCTGCTTGGACCGTACCGAGGATGCCATTGGTGCCCAGCGCGTGAATATCTTTGATGCCCTGGAAGATCGGTCCGTGGAAGAGCCAGTTGCCGTAAATGTCTTTCGGCGACGGTGGTGCTTCTACTTGATCGGAGATTACAGTCAGTTCACTGCTGTCACTGAAGTGTGCCACCACATCCGGTGGGCAGTGATCTAAACGTTGAGTCTCGCCAGAGTCTGTTTTAGACAGCTCCATTACTGCTTTGAAGTTGATGCGCTTAAGCGGAGCACCAGTGTTCAACGCAACTTTGACCTTCACACCCATTTCTGAGCGACTGACTTCGTCAGTCACGACAGTAATCTGTTTTGTTGGTGCGTCGAAAACGATTCCTGATGGAATGTCCATTCTGTGCACTTTGCGAACGCTATAGCCTGGATAGGCGGCGGTCGCGGCTTCAGCCATCATCTCGAGGGCGAAGGCCATTGGCATCACTGGAATGCCATCAAAAGTGTGATCGTTTAGATAGAGGTCGTGCTCAGGATTCAGCTCGAATGCAAATTGGAAACTGCCTGGCTCAACAATCGATGCTGTCGATTGATAGAGTCTTGGACCCGCTGGTGCAGGGAGCGCCGCATCGCCAAGCAACTCTGCCACGAGAAGCACTTCCACGTCGCCTTTCTTGCCGAACTCCAGTTCTTCAATAAAGTATGAGCGTCCTGCCGAGGCATCGATCATAGCCCAACCATATTTAGCGAAGATAGTCTCCAACTCTGGTTGCGCCATGCCGCCTTTCCAGGGTCCCCACAATATAGAGGCAACGCGAGCTTTGGTTTTCTTGTCCAATACCATCGCTAGTTTGTTCACTGTTTCATTTGCTGCAACATAATCTGTCTGACCGGCGTTGCCCGTTCGACCGACGATTGAAGAGAAGAGGAACATGAACTGAAGCGTATTGAGGTTTAGCTTCTCACTCAGGATAAAGCTGCTGTCGATCTTGGTGCTTACGACTTTTTCAAAAGATTCGATCGTCTTGTCTTTGGTGAAACCATCTTCAATAATTCCGGCACCGTTGAGGACACCATCGATGTTGCCGTGACGTTTGTAAATGTCGGCGATCAGGTCGCCGAATCTCTTAGCGTCCCGCACATCAAGAGAATGATACTCAACCACTGAACCGAGCTTCTTCAGTTCATTCAGGGTATCTCGTACTTCTCGTTCTTTCAGCAGTCGTTGATAAACGGTTTCAACACCAGCGATGTTGACCGCTTTGCCTTCTGCTTTGAGCTGTTCCATGATCGCCGCTTTAATCTCTTTGGTTGATTCGAGACCAGCTGTCGCAGGAGCTTCCTCTGCTGGAGGTTCAGGTAGGCGACCGACGAGGATCAATTTAGGTTGATACTTTCCAGCCAATTCCAGTGCCAGTTCAGCGGTGATACCGCGAGCGCCACCAGTGATCAGAACTACTTTGGATGAGTCGAGTTTGATCGTGTTGCGCTCGGCATCTTCTAAGCTAGCCGCGAAACTCTCGATCGCATAACGATTGTTATCGTCGTAGCCTGTTTCAACATACGGATCTTTGTTGGCCAGTTCCTTGACCAGGATGTCGGCTACTGTCTCTGGAGACAATTTGGCAGAGAAATCAATTGCTTTGCAGTTTGATTGAGTCCATTCTTTTGCTAGTGATTTGATCAAGCCAACCAGACCGGCTTGTAGTGGCGAGAATGTCACAGTTTCGGTGAGACCGAACTGTCCATCGATTCTTGCGGCTGCAATGAATTGTTTCTTGTTGTCGGACTGCTTCGGATTGAAGTCAGGTTCGAGAGCTTTTGCCATCGCAAATAGTTGGCTGAGCACTTTCACGTCTTTCGCTTGTTCAGTCACATCGAAAGCGCGAAGGTCAATGAACGCTGCGATTTCGCCGTGTTCTTTTTTGACTTTCTGCACAGCGGCGGTCAATTCTTCCAAGTTGTGGAAGTCAGAGACTGCCACGTCGGCACCTTTGCCTTTGGCCAGAATCACTACTTTTTGTTTGTGTTTCGACAGAGCGGCGGAGACTGCTTTTGCATAGCCGGTAGAGTCAGCGGCGATCAGAACGACGCCGGAGAGCTGTGGCTTTTTCGACTCCAACGCCGGCAGTTTATAGGATTGAACGAGACCTCGTCTGAGCACGCTACCTGATACCAACTCTTGAGCTGGGTCGGTGACCAGGTGCAATCCACCATGACCATTGCCATTACCGTTATGTCCGTTGCCGTTATTACCTAAGGTAGGCAGATGTAGTAACTGACCTTTGCCGTTTTCTGGTCCATGCCCGTTGCCGTTACCGTTGCCGTTATGGCCGTTGCCATTACTGTTGTCGCCAACATATCCATTACCGTTGCCGTTGCCCTTACCGTTGTGAGCTGGTTTGGCTTGTGGAGCACCAGCTGGAGATTTGCAAATCCAATCGATAATTCCTTGCAGGGTCTTAGTGCCGGCTAGTTCTTCCAGTCCGCCTTCAAGCTCCAACTGCTTTTGCTCAGGGAGCATCTTGCGGAAGCTGTTGAGAATTTCAACGCGTTTGATCGAGTCGATTCCCAAATCTGCTTCCAAATCCAGAGTTGGATCGAGCATGTCGATTGGGTAACCAGTTCTCTGGCTAACGATGTCGAGCAAACCATTTACTAGTGTTTGTGGATCGTCTTGAGCGGCGGCTTCTTCAGCAGCGACGACTTCTGCGCTCGCTACAACGGTGTCGACAGGGGCAGGCACTACAGCGCTTGCTTCGACTTGCGACAAGGTGTTCAGTAGTTGCGCAGCAGGAACTTGCTGAGCCTGTGCTACGGGATGAGCGTAAGCGGTTGTTGGCATCGGTGCTGGAGCATATTGCTGAACTGGTGCTTGTGCGTAAACTTGATTTGGTGCCTGCGCATAGGTGTAATCTTGCATCGGCATCTGTGGTAGCGCCTGTGGTGCAGCTTGATACTGCATAGGAGCGGCAATTCCACTCTTGTTTTGCAGATACGCCAGCATCACTTGCTGCTGTGTCTGCAAGAAGCTGTTCGTCATTTGCAGCATTGTTTGTTGGAACTGCAACATTACCTGGTCAACATTCTTGCCGGAAACCGCGGTTGGCATCAGTGCCTGTTGTGGTTGCATTACCTGCTGGGGTTGCATCGTCACTGGCGCAGGCTGCAGAGTTGGCGCTTGCGCAGCTGCTGTCTGATTTTGTCTTGGTGGATCTGCTGGTTTAGATGTATTCATGGATGAGGCTGTTGGGTTCCTTGTTTCGGTTTGAGAGCTGCCCTGGGGCTGGGTTACCTGAACCGGTTTGCTGACTGGCTGGGGTTGCTTGGCTGCTACTGGAGCGGCTGGCGCAGGGGAAGTCTTGAGTGGAGGTTTGACTGGAGCCGCTTCGCCCACACGTTTGATGTTGGCGCTGTTGACGAGATACATCAAAGCCCGGCTGCGTGGTGCTTCATTCGTGTTGAGGCTGCGCCCGAACTTGCGGGCGGCGTCGAAGGCTTTGGTTCGTGCGCTGAACAGTCTGCCGATATCAATCTTTTGTCCATTCGCTGCTAAAGCGGCAAGACAATGAAGAAGATTCGTCAATCCACCGCGACCAGATGCGACGACAACATATTTATTACTTTCCGTGTGCGATAGTGTCGCTTCGGTCAATCCACTGAGAACAGCTCCGGGACCAACTTCAACGAACAATCTGGCACCGTCGTCGTACATTTTTTGCAACTGCTTGGCAAAATCGACAGGCTCGACAATGTGTTTTGTCAGTCTGGATACAACAGAAGACTTGGCGTAGATCTCTGAATCCGTATTGCAGTAAACCGGCAAGGCTGGCTCTAATAGAGGAATGGACGAGAGAGCTTTTTCAAGCGGAGCTTGGGCATGCTTCATGTGAATGGAGTGGAAAGCTTGAGAACCTGGTATCAGTTTCGCCACCACGCCATGTTTCTTGAACGCTTCCAGAGCATTCTCGATTGCCGACTCTTCACCTGCAACAACGCACTGCTTGGGTGAGTTGATGTTGGCCAGTGTCACTCCAGGCGTTTCACGAAGAACGCTGCTCACTTGTTCTACTTGACCGGAGACGGCAGCCATCGTGCCTTTGCCTCCACCATTTCTTTCCGCTAGCAGTTTGCCGCGCACTTCTGAAATTTTGAAAAGCTCTACTTCTTCGAACACACCAGCAGCATGCAGTGCTACGTATTCACCATAGCTGTGTCCTGCCACCATATCTGGTGCGAGACCGAAGGAGCGCAACAACTTGAGCATGCCCAGGTCGGCTGCTCCAATCGCTGGTTGAGCAACATGTGTGTCAGTGAGCGCCACCGACTGTGATGCTCTCTCTTGATCGGTGAACGCAGGCGGTGGATAAACTAGTGAGTTGAGCGGTTGGGAGAATTTGTTGGCCAACACTTTAGATGCTTGCTCTAACGTATCGCGGATTTCTGGGAACTGAGTGGCCAGTTCGCGCAGCATGTCGACGCTCTGCGAGCCTTGTCCGGGGAACAGGAAAGCAACCTTTCCGCTGGCAACTTCTGGTTTCTGTTCCAGATCTACAAAGTAGATGCCGCGAGGATCTTTGATTTCTGTGCAATTGGCATTGAGCATGTCGCTCTTTGCCCGCGAAATCTTTTCCAGCAAATCTTCGGGAGTGGAGGCCACAATCGCCAGGCAAAGTTCTTGAACTTTGGCATCGGTGTGACGTTCCTGTTGTTTCAGGTAAGCTGCCTGTGAGACTTCGCGCAGGTTGACCGTTTCTTCGGACTTATTGGCTCGCTTGACGATGTCTGCCACTGACTCGAGTGACTTCATCAGATCCAATCTATTCTTTCCATGTAACAAGAAGAGCTCTGATGGCCAAGCGTAAGTTGCTGCCTTAGGAGAGCTGCAAGCAGTTGGAATGTACTCTTCGATGACGGCGTGGAAGTTGGTGCCGCCGAAGCCGAAGGCACTTACACCAGCTCTGCGAACGTCGTCGCCTGTGTTGATCCATGGACGCGATTCGCTGTTGATGTAGAACGGACTGTTTTCGAAATCGCAAGAAGGATTTGGTTGGGTCACACCCATCGTTGGCGGCAGCACTTTGTGGTGCAGTGCTTTCGCTACTTTGATCAAGGAAGCGAGACCAGCAGCAGCTTTGGTGTGTCCGATCATGGTTTTGACGGAGCCCACGGCGCAGCCGCGTTTCGGTGCACCATATTGTTCGAACACTGTCTTCAGTGCTTCGATTTCTGCTCTGTCACCAGCAACGGTGCCGGTGCCATGTGCTTCTACTAGAGAAACTGAATTCGGTGAGACACCAGCATCTGCATAAGCTCTTGTCAGTGCCAGCATCTGTCCAGCCGGTCTGGGTGCTGTCAGGCTGAGGTCGCGACCGTCGCTCGAGCCGCCTATACCTTTGATGGTTGCGTAAATTCTGTCGCCGTCGCGCTCAGCATCGCTCAGTCTCTTCAAGACGAGCATGGCGATACCTTCGCTGATAACGATACCGTCTGCGGTGACATCGAAGGTTCTGCATCTTCCCTGTGCGGAGAATGCATGGGTCTTGCTGAAACTAAGGTAGTCGCCAGGTTGGTTGTGAGTGTCCGCAGCAGCCAGGAAGACGACGTCACTTTGTTTGTTACGCAGTTCGCCAATGCCGACATGCAATGCCGCCAGAGATGATGCGCAAGCGGCGTCGATTGAGAAATTGACACCACCGAGGTCGAAGCGGTTAGCGACACGTCCTGCCGCTACGTTGCCGAGATATCCAGGGAACGAGTCTTCAGTCCACTCGGGTAGCGCATCTTGCAATTCTGATTTGGCGGCATCAGAAAGATTGTTCAATTTCCATCCGAGCATAGAACGCAATGAGTACAGCGCCGTGATCGGTCCATGCCCAGCATTAGCTAGAACAACCGAAGTTTTTTCGCGGTCGAATCCACGTTGTGCGTAGCCGGCATCTTCAATTGCTGCTCGGGTCACTTCCAGAAGAAGCACTTGCATTGGATCGATTGAAGCGAGACTGCTTGGAGGAATGCCGTACTTTGTCGGGTCAAACTTTAAGTCTTGCAGGAAGCCGCCCCATTTTGAATGGATTTTGTCGCGAGCCAGTGGATTAGGATCGTAGTAGTTTCTCCAATCCCATTGATCGATTGGCACTTCTGTAATCGTGTCTACTTTGCTAAGTATGTTTTCCCAGTAAGTTTCCAGATCGTTGGCTTTCGGAAATAGGCAAGCCATGCCCACGATTGCAATCGACTCAGTAGGATTTTTGCCACCAGATTCGATGCTAACGACGTTAGCGTCATGGCGGGCGATTTCCGTGATCATCTCTGCACCGGCATTGGAAACGGTGCTGTGCAACTCGGCAATCGTGCAAACAGAATCATGCATCGATGCAACTTGACCGATCATGTACATTCCGTCAGCCCATTGATTTTCGGCTGACAAAGTTTCGAGAGTGGTGCCAGTTTTAGTTTGCTCTTTCAGTTCGGCAATCGTCTCTTCTTTGCTGGCGTTGGCGCGACGTGTCAAACCTTTGCTGGCGATACGCAGACGACCCAGATTCATCAGTTCGAGTTCTTCGCGAATCTCATCTCTGCTTGTGTTTTTAAGAGTGAGCTCCTGGCGTTTGTCGTCGAAGATTTTCTTATAAGGAGAGTTGATGCAGCGAATCGCGTGACCAGGTCCTGTTTCCAGCAACACTGTCTTGCTGCATTCAATTGCCGCTTGTTGGAATTTCTCTACGATGGCGCCAGTTTCTACAGCTTCTTTTGTGAACAAGTAAGCTGTGCCCATGAGGGCGCCGACGCGCACACCACGAGCGGCTAGAGTGGCAGCCATAGCTGCTACCATCGCAGAAGAGAGAGCATCGTGAACGCCGCCGGCGAACAAAACGTGATAGAGCGAGGCATCGTCGCGCGGTCCCAGTGCTCCCAGGATTCGGTCGATCATCGCTTCCCAGAGCGTGAAGCTGGCACGTGGTCCAACGTGACCGCCGCACTCTTTGCCTTCGAAGATGAAGCGCTTTGAGCCCATCTCGATGAACGATTCGAGTAGCATCGGTGACGGAACATGTAAATAAGTCTTGATGCCCATATCTTCTAGCGCTTTGGCTTGATCTGGGCGACCACCCGCAATCAAAGCAAATGGTGGTTTGTACTTGCTGACCACTTCCATCTGTTCTTGTCGCAATTGCTGCGGAACGAAGCCGAGTATGCCAACGCCCCAGGCGAGCGATCCGAGTTTTTCTTTCGTTTCGGAGACGAGAACATCGCATTCGTTTTTGCGCATCAACGCTAATGCGAGGAAGGGCAAGCCGCCATCTTTCGAGACGCTGAAGGCGAAATCTGCTGTGTCGCTGACGCGAGTCATGGCGCCCTGGACGATCGGATAAGTGGTGCCGTGTGATACCGCCAGTGGTGAGCCCTGGCGAAGCGGCTGTTTTTCGGCTGCCAGTTTCACATGTTCGCGCACCGCCGTTTTGACCGCCTGAGCGATGCCGGCGACAGTGGAGTACTTCTGACCGAAGTCGTTGGCGAAGCAGATGTCCTGACCGAAATTCCAAACACGATCAAGAGCGCGCAATTGCCGATTGTAGTTTGCTACATTGCCCAGAACTGAACCTTTAGCGCTTGTACACTGTTCGATTGAGGATGCTGATTTAGCAAAAAATCGGTAAAGCTCGTCACCAACTGTGATAACCGATGTTTCTGTGCCATCCAGGTTAGCAATTTTCTGTTTCAGCTCAAGGGGCAACGAAGACTCTTTGCTGAACAGTAACTGCGAATCCAGGACAACTCCAACAGCTCCAGCAACGTAAGCAGCTGCTGCTGTGTGGACGCCGATACCACCTTGTGCGTAAAACGGAATTTTGATTTGCTGCGCGAATTGTTGGAGCAGAACGAACGAGGTCTCGTCGCCAACTCTGCCGCCAGCTTCATGTCCCTTGGCGATCACTGCATCGGCGCCAGCTTCTTGAGCAATCAGCGCTTCTTCAACCGAAACAGTTTCTGCAATAACTTGCAGTTTTTGTTTGTGCAGTGCTTTTACTTTCTTCTTCGCGTCTTCGAGCTTTGCAGGCAAGTTGGTCAGCACTACAGTGAGCTGGCCACCTGGCAATTTCGAATCGACCAGCGCTAATAATTTTTCCACTGCAGCATCTTGAGCAGCATCATATTTGATACCACTCTTTCCTTCGCCTGAATTTACCAGGGCAACCAAAACGTGCGCAATCGCTTCACGAATGTTGCTGTCTTCTAGATTGAGTAACTCGAGGTTGATGACGCCGGTGTCGCCGGCGCGGATTGCGGCTGCTGCGATGGCTGCGTCTGCCAAATAGCTTCCAAAGTTTTCCTGACGCTGGCTCTCTGCCAGTCCACTCAGCCCTAAGGCGCCGTGGTTAATGGCAATGATTCCAAAGCTCGACATCTGCACTAGCCTCTTGTTGGTCTCATACCTGGGAATAGGTTTGGTCAAGCCTGTGTGATCTCTTCTGATGACAGCGGACAAGGGGCCAGGTAATAAACCTAAGAAGTATAGAGGGCCTGCATCGTCGGTCCATTGGACAGTTTTTAACAAGGTCGGCTTAGTCAATGCCCATAGTGACGGGCATACGTGCTCGCTTAACCGAATTAAATAATCACGACTTCGCTGGGACTTCTCAACTCATAGTCGATTCCGCGCCAGCGAATTCTGTTCGTCAATACAGAATATAGCGTCATCCACGGCAGAACGATATGCGCTAATGGTAGGACGAGCGAAAACCGCAGAAGCGATGATTGGTAGGCGTGTTCCATAAGAGCGCGCTCACTTGAATTTTGAGCTGAATTTGCAGCATTAAAGTCCTCTTCTTTTGCGCTTAACGAAAGTACGCGATACCAGAGGTGCTGAGCTTTGAGGAGGAAATAGACTTCAACTGGCAGTAAAATCAGTCCGGCCACGCTGGCGGCGATTAATTCTGTCGAACCTGTTAAGGCCGCGCTGGCGATCGAAGCCGCTAAAGCAACCAGCCAGACCACTAAAATCACTGCACGGCGAATGGCGCGGCGCCAAAGTTTCGGGTAGTAAACCTTCGTTAATATGAGCTGGCGATTTGTCCATTCGACAATTTCTGCAATTGTTGCATCGCCGTCGCTTGCAACCAGGCACTGCGGCACGAATCGCACTTTCAAGCCGATTTCTTTGACTGCCGTTGTCAAAGACAAGTCGTCATCAGCGGCTCGATCCCAATGCTCGGCGACTTTCGCGTCAGCGAAGGTCTGCCGGCGTATCGCCATTGCACCGCCCCAGGCAAATGCGTAGTTTGGATCAGCCAACTCCCATGCCGACATGCGATTCCAGAGCGAGCGCAGTAGCGACGGCCAGTCGCCTTTGAATGGGATGTAGAAACGATATCCAGTAGTTACACCAACGGTCGAATCATGCAGGTGCGCTGTCAAATAGAGAAGGAAGTCGTTGCGCGCAATCACGTCAGAGTCTACAAATACGAGAACTGCAGAGTCGTCTGAAATTTCTTGGAGGGCACGCAGCTGATTGTTGATTTTTTGTGCGCGCGCTTGATTTATCCCAGCTACAACCACTTTCGTGTCGACTTTCTGTTGCGAGGCGCAAATTCTCTGGAGCACCGAGTAGGCCGGATCGTTCTCCTGGGCCACGGCGAAAATGACTTCAAATCTAGGTCTTCCATCGATACCTATATATCGTTGGTCTAGAAGTCTAGTGATGTTTTCTTCGAAACCAGGGTCCAGTCCTTTGCAAGGCAGGATCACAGAGGCTTTCGGCGAATAATCTGGCGACGGCTTGAAGGCCAGCTCACGCTGCACATATGCAAACATTCTGTTGAATGACACGATCTGCGCCAAAGTGGCAGCTAGTGTGATTAGTCCTAGTAAAAACAGCATCAGTGAGTCTGCACGAAAACGGCGAGTTGAGCGCAATAAAACGCATAGTCAAGTATAGTGCTAGACTTTCGGATGCTCAGTGGCGCTGAGCTAACAAACATTTCAGACTCTTTTTGAGCATGTTTCGCAATCTTCTTTATTCTGCATTCGGTCTGCTTGGTTCGCGCGAGGCAAAGGCTCTCGAATTGGCGAGCCTCAATCCTGCTGCGGCGCAACTTGAAAAGTTGTTGGCGATAATTTCTGCTAATGCCGAAACTGTATATGGAAAAGAGCATGGATTTGCATCGATCAAAACTGTGGCTGACTTCCAGAACGCAGTTCCTATCAATGAATACGATAATCTGCAGCCATACATCACCCGTGTCTCGGAAGGTGAACAAAATGTGCTCACCAGTGAGATGCCATTCATGTTCGCTACGACAAGTGGCACTACAGGCGCTCGTAAGCTAATTCCGATTACGCGCAGTTATGTCAAAGAATTTCGCAAAGCATCCGTTTCGTCGGGCTACCACCTGCTGCGGAGCTTTCCGGGAGTTAGGAAAGGCGTCACCTTGTCTGTGTTTTCGCCGGCAGAAGAAGGGCGCACGCCCGCTGGGATTCCCTATGGCGCAATTTCAGGACGACTCTATTTGGAAGAGCCTGCGCTCGTAAAGAAATATGTGTCACCACTGCCTTACGAACTCTTCTTGATAAAGGATTACGAGAGTCGCTATTACACAATGTTGCGTTGCGCGTTGATGCTGCCGATCAGTTCTATTTATACGTTGAATCCGAGCACCATTGTTGTTCTGGCTCGACGACTGAATGTATATGCGGAGCGCCTGATAGAAGATGTGGCGAAGGGGACGCTGAAGCCGCCAGTGGAGCTTCCCGATCAGATTCGAGCCGCACTACAGAAGTTCTTGAAACCTGCTCCCAAGCGTGCGGCCGAATTGAAGAAGTTGCTTGCCACTGGGCAGTTCAAACCTCGGAAAATCTGGAAAGAGCTAAGTTTGATCTGTTGCTGGACTAAAGCCGCAGCTGCATTTTATCTGCAAGACTTGCCTGAATACTTTGACGACTTACCTGTCTGTGATATCACATACGGTGCCAGCGAAGGACGTGGCACAGTTTGCATTGCACCAGGAAAGCAGTTGCTTTCTCTGCGCTCGCACTTTTTTGAGTTCGTTCCGGAAAATCAGCTTGGCTCAGGAGAGCGCCCACTTCTCGCGCACGAGGTTACAGTCGGGGAAAGCTACTACATTCTTTTCACTACTTCCGGTGGACTATATCGCTACAACATCAACGATATAGTCAAAATCGCGGGATGGCACAACCAGGCTCCACTGCTTGAGTTTTTGCACAAGGGCGGCAACATCAGTTCTTTTACCGGTGAGAAGCTAACCGAATCACAAGTTACAGATGCGGTATCGGCAGCCACAAAAGTCTGTGGTGTGAAACTAAGATTTTTTACGGTTATTCCTAAATTCCGTCCAGAGCCGCACTACGAACTGTGGTGCGAATCGTTCAGTGCTGAAACGGCCAGACAAGTAAATCCTGAAATCATTGAGAAATTGCGTCAAGAATTTGATCAGCAGCTGCGTCTAATGAACATCGAATACGACGCAAAGCGCCAATCCGATCGCCTGGCGGACACAACGGTGGAGTTCCTGAACATAGGCGCCTACGAAGATCTTCGCAAACACCTGGTTTCAAGCGGAGTTCCCGACGCGCAAGTAAAGGTAAGCCACCTCAATCCAAAAGAAGAAATCCACGGATTTCTAGAAAAATACTGCCAGCAAACAGCCCCGCTCCGCGCTATTGAATCCCAAAGAAATTCTTGAATCCATAAGTGATCATATTAGGATTCTCACGCAATCTACGTCGGCAATAAGCACCCGAAACCTTAGCAGTACCAAACGGAAGATACATCCGCACCGGCACTCCTGTAGACTCGAGTTCCTTGAGATAAGGCTGATCCGGCGCTGCTGCCGTAGCCTGCAAATCTCTAAAATACTCACCACTTCTGAGCGTCTTCTGAATTTTTTGTCGAGGAACGCCTTGCAACATCTGATGTTCGAACTGGGTTGACGGCACCTTCTGAGGAATAGCGACATATTGATAGAACGTGTCGATGCACTTCGTATCGTGAGTGGCCAACTCGACGTAAACGCCCTTTTCCAGTAAACTTCCTGCAAATTGAACAGTCAGATCTTTCATGATCCGCTTGTCTGTATGCGCAATCTGGGCAGGCTCATTGTAGATGCCGATGACCAGCCGCACGCGCATACGTTGATCGAAACGCTTGATGTCATTTTCAGTTCTAAATAATCTCGTTTGCAGGACTGTGCCGAGGTTTGTATATCCTGCGTTGATCAAAGCAAAGAATGCTTCGAGCTGGAAATTAGTCCAGCGGTGGTCTTCGGCTTCCAAAGTGACCTGAATATCTTTCTTAAGAGCGTAGTCCACGACTCGTGTAATTCGGTCAAAAGCGTCTTCCTGAGCCTTTTCACTATCGCTGCCGTGTTGCGGTGGCATTGTGCTGAACATGGACGGCTTCATCGATACGGTCAGGCGCTCGCGTGGATTCGTGGTTGGCACTTGGTTGGCATGAACTGCGTCAAACAGCTGTTTATAGGCATCGACATAGCCTTCGCAATGTGCGGGAGTGGGTGCATCTTCTCCGAGAATGTCGAGCGTTCCGCAAAATTTGTTCTCAGCATAAATGCGATGGGCGATTTGGATCGCTTCTGCTGCGCTCTGCCCAGCCAGATATGGCTTGGCCAGAGTCAAAACTAAGCCCAGTGGAATCGTATCGAATATCGTTTTTGGCGGTGGCGTGAGAGTCTGCTCCATTTCAATAGTGGACTCTAGTGACTGTGTTGGAGGTGATTGCACTGGCATTGCTGGAAGCTCCTGAGACCAAACGCATTGACGCAAACGCATTATATGGCCTCGGCGCTTGATAGCCTTCCTCTATATGTTTTTGTTTAAGTCTCCGGTTGCGTTTTTGTTGTCTAGATTACATCAATCTTGTTCAGGCAGACCCAGCGCAGAGTAGACGAACCTCATCATTGGCGCTTTTCTGATTAGTTCGGAGATCATAGAGGGCGTATCTCCTGTAAACCTGGAGAGAATGAGAATGTAGTTATTATCGTCGCCTGAACTTCCTCTTGGAGTGACGTAGCAAAGTCGATAACCGGGAGAATCCATATTAGTGATTAGGATGCGGCGAATTCTTTGCTCGGAAAGTTGCTGATATTTCACGGCTTTGTGCGGGTGCTCAAGCGCTTGCCCGCGCATCTTGCCCGACATCGACTTAGCTAGTGCAACCACTTGAGATTCTGATTGAACGACTTCGGCTGGGATTCTGACAACGATCAGATCTGCCTTGGAGGCCGTTCCTTTTGCTCCAACAAAGACATCGAGTGGCGGCTCTTGCTTGGAATATCGAATCCACGACCAGCTTTTTTCTCTGAGAGAGGCGCCGACTGGATGCCCATACATTTGCTCGAACTCGAGAAACTCGCTGCCGATGCCTGGAATTTTCGCTTGAGACGAAAATCTGGCAAGCGCTGGTTTTGAGTCCCCGCTGGCAGCGGTCGGCTGTGCCTTTCCGCCTCCTGCCAGCGAGAGCGCTCGCGGGGCTGACATCGGTGCTTCTGGTTTCCTGTATTCCGGCTTAGGACTGTCGCGGTGCACCTGTTTCGTTCGTCCGCGTTTGCTTGAAGCATTTTGATAGAACCCGCGAGACAAAGCGGTGACTGCTTCATCGTCGGTCATCGTCACCGCATCAAGCTTTTGGACGAGCAGATCTTCGGTGCCTGAGTCATCCACATCGCCAACTCGACTCATCAGCTTGCATTCCACCACTGGCCATTGATATTGATCGATTGGCAGTTCGTAAGGTTCAGGACCATGGAAGATCATGTTCACACCTTGATTCGGTGCCAATTCGTAACGTTTTTCATTTCTCGCGATCATGACGTGACCGAGGCGCAAGTCCAAGAAGCGGCACTGCATCTTGATCACTTTGCCGGTCAAATCGGCGCCACTGACGTTATCAATCCGCACACATAGTGACGGATGGTAGCCAGTCGCATCGTGCGCCCAAAACGGAACAGAATTCACTGCCGCTAATTTTTTGGGCTGATTGGTTTCAGAGTCTTGCCCGGAAGACGATGTCGATGTGAGAAGAATCATTGTCAGCGCCAACATCAGTACGTTTCGAAGACTAGCTAGATCGGAGATGATTGGCATTTATTATGATTTGCTCGCAGAGTTATCAAAATCGATCACTTTGGGCAGTCCGGGATCGCAGAATTGCGCTTGTTTTATGTCTTCAGCCGCCAGTACATCAGTGCCAATCAGATGATAGACCAAAGCGCGACATAAATAGTACGAAGCGTTGTTTGGATTGTTCATCAATGCATCTGATAAATCGTTGACCGCATTTTCGTACTTCTTCAGTTGAATATAAGCGCGGGCTCGCTTGAAAAGCAATGTCGGGTTTTTCGGATCCAACGAAATTGCCGAACTAATGTCACCAATTTTGTCAGCGCCCGATGCAAAGAGAGCTGGTCGCAAGTGCAATGGCTCTTGCGCACCGGCCGTGGCGGCTATACTGCTGGCGGCGGAAGTGCTGATACTAGATGTGGTGCTGGAAGAACTTGAGCTTTCCGGAATGGATGCTGTTGAAGTTGGAGTGGCATCTTCATCTGTAGGACCGGATTGTCTGCCCGACGTGAAAATAACCTTCTGACTAACTAATGCCAGCTTGATTGGATCGAGGACTAGCAGCGCTTTGTAATCGTTCAACGCTTTATCAGCTTGACCAAGTTTGGCGTAGGAGTTGGCGCGCCAGAGCATCGCATCTTCGTTGCGTGGTTTCAGTGTGAGGACCTGGTTGAAATCCGATATCGCCAGTTTGTAGTCACCCAGTTCGTATAAACATTGACCACGTTTCAAAAAGGAGCGAAAGTCTGTGCCGTCGTTGGTGACAGCCTGATCGAAGTTGTAAATCGCTGACTGAATATTATTTAGCGACATCGCTTTGACGCCGGCCAAGAATTGCGAACTCTGCGCCAGGCATGCTTCTGTGTTCAAGCACAGCCCCAGCAAGACGACGGGCAAGACTCTGACCAATTTGTTTTTTTCAGACATTGGCTTCAATGATGCGTCCAGCCATGTTTGTTGCCGAAGGTCTCGTAGTTGTATTTTGTTTTGACTGGAAGTTTTCGACCGGTCTTTCGTTCAAATGCTTTTGGCGCAATTCTCAAGATCGCTTCGAACTCCAGGTCTTTCGGCATGTGCTGTGGCTCGGAAACTACTTCTTGGAAAAAATCGCTGCCGTTGGCGACGACGCAACACCGCACTCTCAAAAACCAGTTTCTAGAAAATCTATGATCTGGTCCTTTGTATGCATCTTTGCCGATCTCTTTAGCGAAAGTCTCTCCGTCCAGGCGATGTAATTTCTCAGAGAGGATGTCGGCAAAGGCGGCGATATCTTTTTCCGATCGTTTGCAGAGAAATTCAACGGCCGGTTCGATCACAGCTTCGTCTTCGCCGGTGTGGTCCCAATCGAGCAGTTCGACAGTATTCCAAAAATCACCTTCTCCGAATTTGCCGTTCTCAGAAGATGGAGTGCGCTCGATTGGTAAATCCAACATTGAGCGTAACCCGTCCGGCATCACGGAGAAATTGTCGTCACCGCCATTGGTATCATCCAGTTCGCCTTCCGGAACATACGGTGGCGCTGGTTTCCATTTTGCACGGCAAGTGGGTGAGAGTTCGCGTAGCTTTTCTGTGCCTTCTTTGGTAACGCTAGTATTGAATACATACAGGCGGACCAGAGATTTGATCTTGGCGAGCGTCAGCAATCCGCCGTTGGTAATTTTGGTTCCACTCAATCCAAGTTGAACGAGATTTTTCAAGGCTGCTATGTAGTCGAGTTCGCCATCGTTGAGGTCGGCGCCACTCATCCAGAGTTCGCGTAGCTCTTGTAATTTCGAGAGCTCCTTAACGCATTGTCCGCTGACATGACAGTGGCTCAGACCAAGCCCTTGAAGAGAAGTCAAATCTTTCAGATGGGTCATGCCTGCATTGGTGATGTTGGTCGAGGTTAGCTCCAACACCTTCATACCGGCAAGATGTTCGATGTGTGACAGGCTGATGTCTGTTATTTCGGATCGGCTCAAATCCAGGGTGTGCAGATCATCGCTGTGCAATTCAGCAAGCGGCGCCAGGCTGCCCGAACCCTTTCCACTCATTTTTAATTTCAGCTTTTTGCCAGCTGGTATTACAACGTTGGCGCGCGCCTCTTCAAGCCATTCCCACTTGATTGGCTGATTTTCGGGCGTGACGATCAGTCCTCGCACTTGGCTCAGGAGCTGCCATTCTTCGGGCTGTGATTCGTCTGCGACGAACAAGCTGCCGATCGAACGACGGTGTGGAAACTTGACTGTTTTTTCAGGGATTGTCATGGCGCCATTATCCGATCTTCGAACGCATTTCGTCCTTAAAGTGAGCGGACAAAACAAAATTCTCTCACCTGACAATTGGGTGAACTAGGCTTCAAACATTGTCAGGGTTGTTTGCGCTGTGGTGATATGCTTTTACAGGTCCGGCAAGGGGAAGTCTAAATGGATGAAATTGACGCACAGGGCAGGCAGCTGTTGGTTGATAGGCCTGCTTTGACACGTGGACGCCTGAGCGTTTATCGCGAGGGTAGTGGAGACGACCATTGGTTTCCACGTCTGAACGTGACTTTGAAGAAGGCCGGCACTGACGACATTCTCTGGCAGTGGACGACGCATTCCTTGCCGATCGACGAAGATGAGCCGCCACCGTATGGTGAAGATGTTCTGCTCGAGAAATATTTTGAGCTGGAAACACCAATCAAGTCGCCGCGCGGCTTAGAAGTCGTGTTTATGCTTGGACCCGGTGCTACGCGCCGCGGGACCGTTGAACAGTTTTCGGCTGCCCTCTACCTTTATCCCGATTCTTTCGATGATAGAGGCATACAAGTCGGCGTGCTTGATTTCACACAGGGCGTAAACTCTGGCGGCGTGCCACTTTATTTCCGAGTCAATTTCCCCTGGTAATTGACTCCAGTATTGCGTAACGAAATTTGTGGGGCACTCAGCCAGAGTGCTCCATTTTTTTGAATAAGTTATGCAATTGAAAAAATTTTGCGTCCGGCGTGACTCGAACACGCGACCAATCGGTTAAAAGCCGAGTGCTCTACCAGCTGAGCTACGGACGCAGACAACCGATCTGCAATCCTATCAATGGATTGTCTTTGGTGTCAAGGTTTGGACACAGTTTCGATTTGCTTTTCGATAAATGGTTGCAAACTCTTTGCTACGAAAGCGTGACCTCTTGGAGTCAGGTGATTCGTATAGAATTCGCAACTGCGGTTGGTTGGCTCTAGTTTGGCCATGGCTGCCTCGGCATCATAAATTGGAATCGAATCATCTGCGCAAAGCTTCTTGACGAGATCGACTTCTACTGGATAAGGAAGGTCGAATCCATCTTTGCCAGCGCCCGGAGCAGCACAGAGTTCGGATCTGGATGGCATCGCGACCACGCAGAATTTGGACCCGTGCTTGGCGCATTCAGAGTTCATTTCAGCTAACAGGGAGCCAAGAGTGCGGGTCAACAAACTTAGAAAGATATTGCGCTGCTTGTTTATTACACCTTTGGATTCCGGCTGATTCGGTATCGCATCTGGTGCTTTGGTAATCGCTGATTGAGTGGCTGCATCTTTTTCAGCCGCTACTTTGGCAGCTTCGTCTTTGGCCGCAGCGTCGATAGCCGCGTCTTCTTGAGCCTCAGAGTTCTTTCGCGCAGCCAGTGTCGCTACTTTCGCATCGTCGATTGCAATCATAGTTGGCTGAGGTTTCATCGCCGCACCCGGTATGTGATGGGTTGGTACGACCGTCAACGCTCTCAGTGAGTTGACTGTGTTCTGCGGAGTTGCAGCGAGCCAACCAGGTAATGCTGTCCAACTCATTCTCATTGACTTGATTGGATTTGTCAGGAATTCGCTAATCGCTCTGTAAACGGGATCGGTGTGTCCGAACTGTGTTTCAGCTGCTGAAATCATTCCCCACACGTGGCTGTACTCTCTGACCCACCCGATCGCTAAAAGGAATTTGGCGCGCGGTGTGCGCATCCAATTAGTCACCGACGAGCTGTCCACAACAAGGTGCGAGTTCGGTAAATGCAATGCGTACGGTCTGACGTTCGTGATCGTTTCGTCTGGTGGAGACCAGTTTTCGAAAATGTCTCTGTTGCTGTAGCCCATCAAAACCAGATCGGGACTGTATTTCCACACCTTCTTGAGCTGCAGGTATTCCTGAGCAGTTGAATATCCAGAATTTCCAAAATTCAAAACTTCAATCGGCCGATGCAATTTTTGGGTCAGCTCTTCGCCCATTTTGTATCCGAAAGTCTTTTCAATTGGCGATTGCAATCCTTCTACAAGCGAGTCACCAAGCACAGCAACGCGATATGTGCCGGAGGGTTTGGCGATCGTTAAATTAGGTTCGCGCATACCGTCGGCATTGAAGTAAGAGTAAACTCCGGGACCTTCTTGCTTCCAGTAAATGCGCTTATTAGGAATGTGCTTGAAGCCGATTTCTCTATCCAGGCGGAAGATTTCCTCTTCACCGAAACCGGCGCTAGCCATCACTACTTCACAAAGAAGCAGCGCTATTACTTGCCAAAGAACAATCGTAGCCAAAGTTTTTGGCCAGTGTTTTGGCCGTGACGCTTTCGCTATCGACGGCTGAGATTGCTTTACTAGTGTGGATACAACCATCGGTCAGGGATGCCTCAGAATTGGAAATAAACAAACGGAACAGCTTCATTTGGTCTTGCTGCAAAGAGCAAAATCACCGCTGCGGTCCAGGACGCTAAACGAACAGGAGTAGCAAACTTGAGGCGCATGTCTTGGGTTGAATCGCGCAGCCATGGCAGCTTTTCAGGGTACTTCGAGACTAACTCAAGGATTACCCAGAACGAGAAATAGACACTGAAAAATTGAATGATGCCCGATTTGAAAAGAGCCGGCATCATCGTGCATGGTGCGCTGACGTTGAGCAGGCTTCTGAACATGTTGAATGCGTGCGGCATGTCTGGTGACCTGAAAACCGTATCAGTGGCGGTAATGAAGAGCATGGTGAGGAACAATCCCAGTCCTTTGCCTACAGTAGTTTCCAAAATCGCACTGAGCGGAGCGGATTTCTTGAGCACGTCTTTCCAAACACGATTAACTATTAGTCCGATGCCATGCAACCCACCAAAAATCAGATAATGCCAGCTGGCTCCATGCCAGAACCCGCAAGCCACCATGGTGATCAGCAGATTGCGCGAGCTGAACCAGGTGCCACCACGCGAGCCACCAAGCGGAATATAAACATAGTCACGCATCCACGTAGAGAGTGACATGTGCCAACGCCGCCAGAATTCCGCTAGATCAACTGACAAATATGGCAGGTTGAAGTTCTCGGGCAGCCTGATTCCGAGCAGGAGTGCAGAGCCTCTACCTATATCTGTATAACCGGAGAAATCACAATAAACTTGGATCACGAATCCAATCGCTGCAATTGTGGCGTCAGTCGCCGAGAGCAGTTGCATTGTCTGGAATGATGGGAAGACAAGCCCGCCAATTGGATCGGCAATAGCGATCTTCTTGAACATTCCTTGAACGATTAAAGCGCAACCTTCAAAAAATAGTGGTGCGCTCCACGGTTCCGGCGCCGTCAACTTTTCCTGGAAGTCCTGGTATCGCTTGATTGGTCCGGCAATTTGCGATGGGAAGAACGACGCGAAGGCGCTGAACTCCATAAAGGATGAGATCGGTCTGTTGCCTTTATAAATGTCGGCAAGATAGTGCACAAATTCAAAAACGAAGAACGAAATGCCGAGCGGGAGCACGACATTCAAAATGGGCACGTCCCAAGGTTGAGGCTGGCTCGCTCCAAACAGCCCACGTAACCAGTTGGAGCCCTGAATGATATTGAGGATGAAAAAGTTTGCGTACTTGTAGTAGCAGAGACAGCCGAGGTTAAGCAGCAATCCCACCGTCAAAAGCACCTTCGCAGTTGTCTTTTGATTCTCTTTGTAGGCTTTCGCCAAGCCCTGCCCGAGCAACCAGGTGATGGCAGAGAGCGCCAGCAGAAAGACTCCGTAAACCGGCAGCCAGCTCATGTAGAAGAAGTAACTGGCCGCGACGACAAGCGCTACTCGTACACTACCTTTGGTGCGCCAATACAAAAAGACGACGATTGGCAAAAAGAGTAGATATTGGATACTGCTGAAAATCATTGTTTATAAACGATGCGAAGTGGTTGCCGAGTTGGTCATTGCAAAGACCAAGCAAGTATACAAGCGGAAGAATGGCAATTTCAGGCGAGCTCTTTAATGTTCACGGAATGAGACTGACCCCAGGCTTGCTGAACTAAAACTCATATCCGAATCCATATCCTGTTCTGGATCCGCTCAATATCTGTTCGCTATGAACAACCATTAATCAAGAACTATTGCGCTATTAATAATAGATTAGTAGTATTTCTTACTTAAGAGTTTCCCTGGTTAATCGTTTGAGCTGCGAGCCGTTGCGCAGGTTTCCTGTGCGCGCCGCTTGTCGCATTTCATTTCGTGGAGGTTGTTGTGACAGCTGTATTAAGCCGAGAAGAGTTGAAGAAAAAGCGCGAGCAGTACATCGTGCCCGGAGTCAAACAGCTATTTAGTGATCCTCCGAACCTTGTTAGAGGCAAGGGCGTATACCTTTATGACGAGAAAGGCAAAGAGTATCTCGATATGTTTGCCGGCATCGTCACCGTGTCGGTAGGTCATTGCCATCCCAAAGTGACAGCTCGCACAATCGAGCAGTTGCAAACTCTCCAACATACATCAACAGTTTTTATGACTCAGCCGATGGTTGATTTGGCAGAGAAGCTGGCGCAGATCACTCCAGGAGATTTGAGCAAAACTTTTGTCACCAATTCTGGTACCGAAGCAAATGAAGCAGCAATTCGCATGGCTCGTTTAGCTTCCGGACGGCATGAAGTGATCGCGCTGCGTCACTCATATCATGGTGAGTCGCATCTCGCTTCGAGCCTGACTGGGAACCATACATGGCGACCAGACATCATGCCTGCGGCAGGAATCTCTTTTGCCGCAAATGCATATTGCTATCGCTGCCCATTCAAGAAGACTCCAGACAATTGCAATCTGGAATGCGCAAAGGATGTTGAGCGCGTCATTCAAACCCAAACAAGTGGAAGACCGGCAGTAATGATCGCCGAGCCAATCCAGGGAGTGGGCGGAGCCATTACTCCTCCTGATGCTTACTTCGGTGAAGTGAAGAAAATTCTCGAGCAATACGGCGTGCTTTTCATCGCCGACGAAGTACAAACCGGAGTTGGTCGCACTGGCAATCACTGGTTTGGCATCACAAACTGGGGCGTGCAGCCTGATTTCATCACGATGGCGAAGGGGCTGGCCAATGGACTACCGATTGGCGCTTTCATCACAACTCCTGAAATAGCCAATCATGGACAGAAACAACAGATCAATACGTTCGGCGGCAATCCTGTATCTTCCGCAACTGCACTGGCGGTTCTCGAAACTATCGAAGAAGAGAAATTGATGCACAACGCCAAAGTTGTTGGTGAATACTTGATGGAAGGGCTTCGCGATTTGCAGAAGACGTTCCCGCAAGTCGCCGATGTACGTGGTAAGGGACTGATGGTCGGCGCTGAATTGGCTGACGAACACAAGAATCCATTGACGAAAGAAGCCGCTCGCATTGTCGATCTGGCCAAAGACGATGGTGTCATTCTCGGTAAGGGTGGCCTCTACGGCAACACTATTCGCGTCAAGCCACCATTGAACATCAGCAAAGAAAACGTCGACACGATGCTCAAATCGTTGCGTAAAGCACTTGAAGTGACAGTCAAAGTTCCTGTCAGCTAAAAGCGACAACGAAAAACGTAATTAGTGAAGCGCTTAAGACGCGCACTGTGACTAGGAGTGAAGCAATCAATGGCCAAGATAGTCCGCTGCGGATTGATCCAAACAAAGAATGATATCGTGCCGACCATCGGTGGCACTGATAAAGCGACGATCGACAAGATCAAAGCAAACATGCTGGAAAAGCATCTCAAGTTCACCAAAGAAGCTGCCGAAAAGGGCGTTCAAATTCTCTGCTATCAGGAAATTTTTAACGGACCATACTTCTGCGCCGAGCAACATAACAGTTGGTACGAATCTGCTGAAGAAGTGCCGAACGGTCCTACCGTGAAGAAGCTTCAGGAAGTCGCCAAAGAGTACAACATGGTGCTCGTCGTACCTATATATGAGAAGGAAGGCAAAGGCGTTCTCTACAACACGGCTGCTGTAATCGATGCAGATGGAACATATCTCGGTAAATACCGCAAGACTCACATTCCACAAGTAGCACCAGGATTCTGGGAAAAGTTCTACTTCCGTCCAGGCAACCTTGGCTATCCAATCTTCGAAACCAAATACGCCACCATCGGTGTGTACATCTGCTACGACCGCCACTTCCCAGAAGGCGCCAGGGCACTTGGATTAGCTGGAGCAGAAATTGTCTTCAATCCGTCTGCAACCGTGGCTGGATTGTCTGAATATCTCTGGAAATTAGAGCAACCAGCACACGCTGCTGCTAATGGATATTTCGTTGGAGCGATCAACCGCGTTGGCACTGAAGCTCCATGGAATATTGGTGAATTCTACGGTTCAAGTTACTTCTGCAATCCCCGTGGTCAGATCATTGAGCAAGCTAGTCGCGATAAGGAAGAACTCGTGGTGGCAGATTTGAACATGGACGAGATTGAGGAAGTTCGCCACACATGGCAGTTCTACCGCGATCGTCGTCCTGAGACATACGAATCACTGGTTAAACTGTAAACGCTTCGATGCTGATGCAGCGCGCTTTTGAGTGTGCTGCGTCAACGTTGCTTTGAACGTGGATCGACCAAGGAATCCTTAGCCCTGCAGTTTGAGACAGATAATAGGCAAAGAAAAAACATGGCAGAACATTACAAACCAAACACCTACAAAGCTTGGGAAATGACGCTGGAAGAGCGCTTTCAGGAGGTCTTTCCACCTCTGGCTGAGCGTGAAGCAGTCGCTGAAGCGAACCGGTGTTTGTATTGCTACGATGCACCTTGCATGGTGGCATGCCCAACTCACATAGACATTCCCACCTTCATTCGAAAAATTTCGACCGGGAATGTAAAAGGTTCTGCCAGAACAATTCTCGAGTCTAACTTGATGGGGGCGACCTGCTCTCGCGTCTGTCCAGTGCAAGAGTTGTGTGAAGGCGCTTGTGTGTTAGAGCATGATCACAAGCCGATCATGATCGGACGATTGCAGCGCTATGCGATGGACTATGCCACTGAACGGAACATCAAGTTTTTCGAAAAGGGCAAGAGCAACGGTCACAAGATTGCCGTGATCGGTGGTGGACCGGCCGGACTATCGTGTGCCGGAGAACTCTGCAAAATGGGATTCGACGTCACTGTATACGAAAAGAAGAAGTGGGCAAATGGTCTGAGCACATACGGTATCGTCGTCTTCCGAGAGCCTGTCGAAGTTGCTCTGGCTGAAGCCAAGATGATTCAAGAGATGGGCGTTGAAATTAAAACCAATGTCACGATCGGCAAAGACATCACTTTAGATCAATTGGTTGAACAGTACGAAGCTGTCTTCATCTCAGTTGGACTGGGAAACGTTCCTGATCTGTCGGTTCCCGGTGAGGGATTGGCTGGCGTAATGGACGGCTTGGAATTCATTGAAGAAACTAAAGTCGAGAAGCTAGACTCGATCAAATTCGGCAATCGAATTTGTGTGATCGGTGCCGGCAACACTGCTATCGACTGTGCCACCATCGCCAGAAGGTTGGGTTCAGAGCGTGTCAACATCATCTATCGACGTTCTGAGGCTGAAATGCCTGCCTATCACTTCGAGTATGAGTTTGCATTGCGAGAAGGCGTCAGCTTCATGTTCTTGACCTTGCCTGTCGAAATCGTCGGTAAGGACAAAGTGGAGGGACTGAAATGCGTTCGTATGGATCTCGGAGATCCTGATGCGTCTGGACGTCGGTCACCAATACCGATACCAGGTTCAGAATTCACCATCCCCTGCGATATGGTCGTCAAAGCAATCGGGCAGAAGAAGCAAAGTCAGATGATGACTGCGCTTGCGAAGTACGACGTCAAAGATATTAAGGGTTACATTGCCGTTGATTTCACCACGAACCGCACCGTGCATCCAAAGATTTTTGCAGGCGGTGATTGTATCCGCAGTCACGGCGAGGCATCAACTGTGATGGCAGTTCAAGATGGCAAGATCGCAGCGAAAGCTATGTATCGTCAGTTCATTGGCGAGTTGGAAGATCAAACCGAACATGCGAAGACTGGCTGCTGCAAGGAAGTTGCAGCAGCGCACGTTCATTAAGTTCAATCGGAAAGTATCAAACTGGCGAAATCCAGCGCGTTAAGAGTTCAAGTCT